>NZ_JAOWGP010000036.1:0-449820 GCF_030333065.1 Citrobacter sp. Cm046
CGGTAGTTCAGTTGGTTAGAATACCTGCCTGTCACGCAGGGGGTCGCGGGTTCGAGTCCCGTCCGTTCCGCCACTTATTAAGAGCCCTGAGCTAATGCTCAGGGCTTTTTTTTATTCATTTTTATTATTGCCAAATACGCAAAAATCCTCTGCATTTTACACTCTTTTTCTGCAAAGATCTGACGGTCATAATCCTCCCAGTTAACAAACCCTGTGATTAAAAAGAGGAATTTATGGCTATCCCTGCATTCGGTTTAGGCACTTTTCGCCTGAAAGACGACGTTGTTATCGCATCTGTTAAAACCGCCCTTGAACTGGGCTACCGTGCAGTCGACACTGCGCAAATCTATGATAATGAAGCCGCAGTGGGTCAGGCAATTGCTGAAAGCGGTGTGCCACGCAGCGAATTGTATATTACCACCAAGATCTGGACTGAAAATCTGGGCCGGGACAAGCTGATCCCGAGCCTTAAAGATAGTCTGAAAAAGCTGCGTACTGAGTATGTTGATCTGACACTTATCCACTGGCCTTCTCCTAACGGTGCCGTATCCGTTGAAGAGTTTATGCAGGAATTACTGGAAGCAAAAGTGCAGGGGTTAACCCGTGAAATTGGGATCTCTAACTTCACTATCCCTTTGATGGAAAAAGCAATTGCTGCGGTGGGTGCTGAAAATATTGCAACTAATCAGATAGAGCTTTCCCCGTATCTGCAAAGCCGTAAAGTAGTTAAATGGGCCAAACAACACGGTATCCATATCACCTCTTATATGACGCTGGCTTATGGCAACGCGCTGAAAGATAAAGTGATTGCTCGTATTGCGGCTAAACATAATGCCACCCCGGCCCAGGCTATTCTTGCATGGGCAATGGGAGAAGGGTACTCAGTTATACCTTCTTCGACTAAACGTGAAAATTTGGCAAGCAATCTGCTCGCGCTACAACTGCAATTGGATACAGAGGACAAACTTGCGATCGCTGCACTGGATCGTAACGATCGCCTTGTCAGCCCCGAGGGTTTGGCCCCTGAATGGGATTAATGACTGCTGCCTTTGTGTTGAGTTAATCCTGTTTCACAGCTCCTGCGGGAGCTGTTCTTGCATGTTCACTCAAAAAGTCGATAAACGCGCGAATACGTGTACTTACAGCCCGATCGCTGTAATACACTGCGCTAAAGGGCATTTCAACGGGCAGACGTTTATCTGCCAACAACTCCACCAGTTCACCCTGCGAGATTTCTTTATCAATCATATAATCTGAAAGACAGGCAATTCCGTTCCCGTTCAGGCAAAGCTGTTTCAATGTTTCACCGCTGTTAGAAGAGAGTCCGCACTCAATTTCATGAAGCTGTCCATCGCTACAGGCAATAGGCCAGGTATTGAGTGAGACAGGCTCGGAAAAACCCAGACACAGATGTTGTTTAAGCTCCTCTACGCTCTCAGGCTCACCAAATCGGGCAATGTACTCCGGTGAGGCAATAATCTTACGATAGCTGGTAAATAGTGGGCGCGCGCGCAGGCTCGAGTCCGTAAGCGCACCTGCTCGTATTGCAACGTCAACTTTTCGCTCAATAAGATTGATAAATGTCTCCGAGGAAACTAGTGACAGCGTCATCTCAGGGTAACGTTCACGGAAAGGTTTGATGAGTGGCATCAGAAAATGCAACATCACCGGCGTCGCCGCGTCGATACGCAACAGGCCGCGCGGGGTATTACGAGACTCCATAATTTCTGTTTCTGCCGCAGCCATTTCCTGCAGTATCAACTGCACTCGCCTGAAATAACGTTCACCTTCTTCAGTCAGACTGAGCTGTCGGGTTGTTCGGTTGAGCAAACTGACACCCAGCTTCATCTCCAGCTTTTTTACTGCCCGGCTAATAGCGGAATTTGCTTGTCCCAACTGCTCTGCAGCGCGGCTAAAACTACCGCTTTCCACAACAGCAACGAAAATGGCCAGTTCTTCTGAAGTTGCTTTCATTTTTGCACCTGGAGCAAAATTATATTGAGATTTTGAATATTTTTGTTATTAAAACATCCCGGCATACTTCGTGTCATCTGATTACTGATGATATGGAGTTATTTATGCCTCTCGCTTTATTTGCACTGACAATAAGTGCTTTTGCTATTGGTACGACTGAATTTGTAATTGTCGGCCTTGTGCCGACCATCGCCGAACAGCTGGCGATCTCTTTGCCTTCTGCAGGAATGCTGGTTTCTATCTATGCGCTGGGCGTGGCAATTGGTGCGCCGGTACTGACTGCTCTGACCGGACGTCTGCCGCGTAAGCAACTGCTGGTTGCGCTAATGGTGCTATTTACGGTCGGTAATTTGCTGGCATGGCAGGCGCCTGGTTATATGACGTTAATTGTTGCACGCCTGCTGACCGGTCTCGCACATGGCGTGTTCTTCTCAATTGGTTCTACTATTGCGACAAGCCTGGTGCCAAAAGAGAAAGCAGCTTCAGCCATCGCTATTATGTTTGGTGGGTTAACGGTGGCACTTGTGACAGGAGTTCCGTTGGGAACATTTATTGGTCAGCATTTTGGCTGGCGTGAGACTTTCCTCGCGGTATCTATGTTAGGTGTCATTGCTCTGATTAGCAGTCAGTTGCTGATCCCTGCGAATATCCCCGGTCGGGCTGCTGCCAGTATCCGCGATCAGGTGAAAGTCTTAACGCATCCTCGCCTGTTACTCATCTATGCCGTTACGGCGCTGGGCTATGGTGGTGTCTTTACTGCATTTACTTTTCTTGCACCGATGATGCAGGATCTGGCGGGATTCTCACCGGCAGCGGTAAGCTGGATCTTACTGGGGTATGGCGTATCTGTTGCCATCGGTAATATCTGGGGTGGCAGACTGGCGGATAAACATGGCGCCGTTCCAGCGTTGAAATTTATCTTCGCAGCCCTGTTTGTTCTGTTGATGGTCTTTCAGTTAACTGCATCCACTCAGTACGCAGCTCTGGCGACAATCCTTGTCATGGGGATTTTTGCCTTCGGCAACGTACCAGGGCTGCAGGTTTACGTGGTGCAGAAAGCGGAGCAATTTACACCCAATGCGGTTGATGTGGCCTCAGGACTGAACATTGCGGCGTTCAACATTGGCATTGCATTGGGTTCAGTGATTGGTGGCCAAACGGTAGAGCATTATGGGTTAGCGCAGACCCCGTGGATTGGTGCGCTAATCGTATTGAGCGCTTTCTTTCTGATGAGCGTGAGCGGTCGTCTTGATAAACCCGCACGTGTAGCTATGGGATAAATCACCGATGTAAGTACCTACTTACAAAACAAACTGCAATTGTCCGTTGAAAGTGAGTGCTAAAATCCCTATAACAGAAGAACCAGTCCGGTTGCGGGCTGGTTGACGTTACAGAGGTTTGAAAGTCTAAAGTGCGAAAAAACACCTATGCTATGCGCTATGTTGCCGGACAGCCCGTTGAGCGAATTTTACCGCCAGGGTCGTTTGCGCATATTGGCCAGGCATTGCCCGCAGGCGTTCCGTTAAGCAGCGAGGATCGCATCCGCGTCCTGGTGTGGAATATTTTTAAACAGCAGCGGGCAGAATGGTTGTCGGTGCTGAAGAACTTTGGCAAAGACGCGCATCTGGTGTTATTGCAAGAAGCACAGACTACGCCTGAACTGGTGCAGTTTGCGACCGCTAACTATCTTGCTGCCGATCAGGTTCCCGCTTTTGTGTTGCCTCAGCATCCCTCTGGCGTCATGACGCTTTCTGCTGCACATCCTGTTTACTGTTGCCCGCTGCGTGAGCGTGAACCCATATTGCGGTTGGCAAAATCGGCACTGGTGACAGTTTACCCACTGCCTGATTCGCGTTTATTAATGGTGGTGAATATTCATGCTGTTAACTTCAGTCTCGGCGTGGATGTCTATAGTAAGCAGTTACTTCCCATTGGCGATCAGATTGCTCATCACAGTGGCCCGGTGATTATGGCCGGCGATTTTAATGCATGGAGCCGTCGGCGTATGAACGCGCTGTACCGCTTTTCTCGTGAAATGTCTCTGCGCCAGGTGCGCTTTACTGACGATCAGCGCCGACGCGCATTTGGTCGCCCCCTCGATTTTGTGTTTTACCGTGGTTTGAACGTGAGCGAAGCCTCTGTGCTGGTGACGAGCGCATCCGACCATAATCCTCTACTCGTTGAATTTAGTCCCGGCAAGCCTGAATAATAAAGGTGTGTCAGGTCTGCCGTAGGGCAGGCCTGTAGTGGTGCTGCCCTTTATATTTCACAACAACCGAAGGACAACACAATGACAACACGCTCCCATCATGACAACGTCGAAAAGCAGTTTGGCTCTCAGGCAAAGGCCTATTTAACCAGCGCGGTACATGCATCCGGGCGCGATTTGCAGCGACTGGCCGAGCGACTGTCCTTTTTTCCGCAGGCAAGTGTACTGGATATGGGATGTGGTGCGGGGCACGCCAGCTTTATTGCGGCACAGAATGTGAAGCAGGTGGTAGCGTATGATTTATCTTCGCAGATGCTCGAGGTGGTTGTACAGACGGCAAAAGAGAAGGGATTGGAGAATATTTCCATCCGACAGGGGTATGCTGAAAGTCTGCCGTTTGAGGATCAAACTTTTGATGTGGTGATTAGCCGATATTCAGCGCACCACTGGCATGATGTCGGGAAAGCGCTGCGAGAAGTGAATCGCGTACTGAAACCCGGCGGTGTGCTGATTATTATGGATGTGATGTCTCCCGGACACCCTGTGCGTGATATCTGGCTGCAAACCGTTGAAGCGTTGCGCGATACCTCGCATGTGCGCAACTATTCCAGCGGTGAGTGGCTGTCTCTGATTAATGACGCGAATATGATTGCCGATACGTTGTTCACAGATCGCCTGCCGTTAGAATTCAGTTCATGGGTTGCGAGAATGCGTACTCCCGTTGCACTGACAGAGGCTATCCGATTGTATCAGGAGAGTGCTTCTGCTGAAGTGAAGGCGTATTTTGAATTACAGGAAGACGGTTCGTTCACCAGCGACACGATCATGGTTGAAGCACATAAAACGGCATAAATAAAAAAGGCACTGGGGGGAAACCAGTGCCTTAATTTTTATAATCTCATCAGGAGTCCGGCATACCGTTGTTCTTTACAAACAACGTTAGCTGATCGCCTGGTTGCAGATTTTCCGTATCGCTGTTCCAGCGCATCACATCCTTAATGTTAACGCCGTGACGTTTAGCAATGCTCGAAAGCGAGTCGCCTTTACGTACACGATAGGTGATGCTATCGCTGTTGTTAGCCAGTCGCTGCGCACTGGTGCCAGCACCAACGGTCAGGCTTTGACCCACTTTCAGGGTAGATCCACGCAGATTGTTCCACTGCTTAAGATCCTTCGCATTTACGCCAAGACGTGAAGCGATGCCAGAAAGTGTATCGCCAGAGCGAACCTTGTAGCTACGGCTGTTCAGTGGCGTGTTATCCGCAACTAACGTTGACTGCACGGCTGCAATTTCGCCAGAGGCCAGAGATTCACGCAACTTCTCTGCGTGCTTCTTTGGCACCATCACGTATTGCGGGCCGCTGGCACCCAACGTAGAGCCCTTCACACCTGCATTGAATGTCTTCAGCTTGCTGACGGAAATACCCGCCATATCGGCAACCTGAGCCATCTCAACCGGACTGTTAAGACGAACACGTGCTAACGCGCGGCTTTCGTCTGTGGTTGGCAGACGCACGCCATAGCGTTTGCTGTTCTTGAGAATATCGCTCAATGCCAGCATTTTGGGCACATATAGCTTCGTTTCCTGAGGCAAAGGGAGCGACCAGAAATCGGTGGGCTTACCACGAGATTTGTTCGCTTTGATTGCCTTCATCACGCGACCTTCACCGCTATTATAAGCAGCAACGGTCAGCAGCCAGTCGCCATCAAACATCTTGTTCAGACGCTGCATCATGTCCAGCGCGGCAGTGGTGGAAGCCACTATGTCGCGACGTGCATCATAACTGCGAGTCTGTTTTAAACCATAATTGCGCCCCGTGCTCGGAATGATCTGCCAAATACCTGCGGCATTGGCGCCAGACGTTGCGTGAGGATCAAAAGCGCTCTCCACTATGGGTAGTAGTACCAGTTCCATTGGCATGTTACGTTTCTTAACCTGCCCGGCTATCCAGTACATATACGGCTCTGCCCGTAAAGTTACATCGTGGAGATAGCTCTTATTGCGTAAATACTTCTGTTTTTGTTCGCGAATCCGGTTGTTTTCCGGAATTCCCATCTTTAGCTCGTCACCAATGAAAGCCCATAAATCTTGATCGGCCGCGATAGATGTCCCATCGTCCATCCATCGCGCCTGACTAGTGAACTTTCCTGCTTCCCCTTGACCAGCTGCAGAAAGGCTCTGTGCGTGCTGTTGGACGTTACCAGTATTCTGGCACCCAACAAGCAGGACAGAGGCGAGTAATATCGCTTTTGCCTTCATGTGTGTGTCAATAGTTGCTTAAAAGACGACCGATCATAACGGCGAAGTTTTCAAAAGGCAACCCGGAATTGTCAGAACGTATCTTTCTTTGACCTTAACCAGGCAAAACGCTCTTCAGGTTGTTGCAATATTGTTTCTTTGTTAATTTCATTAATTAAATCAATATCTTCTGTTCTTAAAAAAATATTATTTCGACGCTCATTTTTCAGAATTACGGGCAGTGTCATTTGTTTTTTTACGC
The DNA here is from genome assembly GCF_030333065.1 of Citrobacter sp. Cm046. NCBI lineage: Bacteria > Pseudomonadati > Pseudomonadota > Gammaproteobacteria > Enterobacterales > Enterobacteriaceae > Citrobacter > Citrobacter sp. Cm046. Next base: position 6,685 of record NZ_JAOWGP010000036.1, read on the forward strand.
GTAACTCATTAACTTTACGATAATAATCATTTATGAACGAATCGTGCGGAAGGATGCTTAAGGCAAACTTCATATTTGCTAATGTGTATTCATGTGCGCAACAAACCAATGTATCGTCAGGAAGGGCGCTTATTTTTTTAAGTGATTGATACATTTGCAAAGCTGTGCCTTCAAAAAGTCGGCCGCAGCCGCCAGAGAAGAGCGTGTCGCCGCAAAATAAATAAGGATGACTAAAGTAACAAATATGTCCTAAAGTGTGACCCGGGGTAGCAAATATACTAAATTCATGCCCTAAAACGAGGGCGATATCGCCATCTTTGACTATGTGTGTCGTTCCCTTATCTTGTGTTTCTGCTGGGCCATAAACCACTATTTGTGGAAAATGCTGTAGAAGTTCTTTCACTCCGCCAACGTGATCCTGATGGTGGTGGGTGAGGAAAATGGCCTCAGGTACCCAGTTATGCTCAGCAATGGCTTTTAATACCGGAGCTGCTTCGCCAGGATCCACAATAAGGCAGTGGCCTTCATTATTTGTCAGGACCCAGATGTAATTGTCCTGAAATGCGGGAATGCTGTTAAGATTCATAAAATACCTCTCAATGCGTAACGGAAGGTTGTGATGAAACCGGCAAGGATCCCTCAAACTGTCGTAGCGCCCGTTAGCTGGGATGATTTACCCTGGGGCGAGCACTATCGTGAGGCGCTGGAGAATGAGCTTAACCCGTGGTTCGCAAAAATGTACGGTTTTCATCTGCTTAAGATTGGCAATTTAAGCGCAGAAATCAATTCTGAAGCGTGCGCGGTTTCTCATCAGGTAAATGTTTCTGCGCAAGGCTCACCGATGCAGGTGCTGGCCGATCCGTTACATCTTCCCTTCGCCGATAAATCCGTCGATGTCTGTTTGCTGGCACATACTTTGCCTTGGTGTGCCGATCCACATCGCTCAATGCGGGAGGCAGACCGTGTGCTTATTGATGATGGCTGGCTGATAGTCAGTGGATTTAATCCGGTTAGCCTGATGGGCTTGCGTAAACTGGTGCCGGTATTACGTAAAACATCGCCCTATAACAGCCGGATGTTTACGCTGATGCGTCAACTGGACTGGCTCTCTTTGCTGAATTTTGAAGTGTTGCACTACAGCCGTTTTCACGTTTTGCCCTGGAGTAAACAAGGGGGGAAACTGTTAAGCGCACATGTTCCGGCGTTAGGGTGTTTACAACTGATTGTTGCACGTAAGCGAACAATCCCGCTTACGCTTAATCCGATGAAACAAAATAAAAGCAAAGCACGTATCCGCCAGGCCGTTGGCGCAACCCGGCAATACCGGAAGCCTGACGCTTAAGTCTCGGCCTGATATCCAACATCATCCTGACTGGGACTCATCGCTGCAGCGCGCGCAAGTTCATCACAGCGTTCGTTTTCCGGGTGACCCGCGTGGCCTTTTACCCATTCCCATTTAATTTGATGCTGGCCCAGCGCGGCATCCAGACGCTTCCAGAGATCGACATTCTTCACTGGCTTTTTATCTGCAGTTTTCCAACCGCGTTTTTTCCAGTTGTGGATCCATTGAGTAATGCCCTGACGTACATACTGGCTATCGGTACTGAGAACCACTTCGCACTGTTCTTTTAGTGCCTCCAGCGCGACGATTGCGGCCATCAACTCCATACGATTATTGGTGGTCAGGTTATACCCTTCGCTGAAGGTTTTTTCACGTCCGCGATAGCGTAGAATTGCCCCATAACCACCAGGCCCTGGATTTCCCAGGCAAGAACCATCGGTGAAAATTTCTACCTGTTTAAGCATCTCTGGTAGACTTCCTGTTTTAGCAAATCGAAATCAAACGATAAGTCTGACATAAATGACCGCTATGAGCACTGGAATTACACGACAGATCGTCCTCGATACCGAAACCACCGGTATGAACCAGATTGGCGCCCACTACGAAGGCCACAAGATTATTGAGATCGGTGCGGTTGAAGTGGTGAACCGCCGCCTGACCGGTAATAACTTCCATGTTTACCTTAAGCCGGATCGGCTGGTGGACCCGGAAGCATTTGGTGTACACGGAATCGCGGATGAATTCCTGCTGGATAAACCCACGTTTGCCGATGTGGCCGATGAGTTTTTAGACTATATTCGTGGCGCTGAACTGGTCATTCATAACGCATCGTTCGATATCGGCTTTATGGACTACGAGTTCGCGAAGCTTAATCGTGATATCCCGAAAACAAATACATTCTGTAAAGTGACTGATAGCCTGGCGCTGGCGAGGAAAATGTTTCCTGGTAAGCGTAACAGCCTTGATGCATTGTGCTCACGTTACGAGATAGACAACAGTAAGCGTACATTACACGGCGCGTTACTCGATGCCCAGATTCTGGCCGACGTTTATCTGATGATGACTGGTGGGCAGACAACGATGGCGTTTTCAATGGAAGGCGACAGTCAGCAGCAGAATGATACCGGGATCCAGCGCATTGTGCGCCACTCCAGCAAGTTACGCGTTGTTTTCGCCACTGAGGAAGAGTTAGCGGCCCATGAATCGCGCCTCGATCTGGTTCAGAAGAAAGGCGGAAGTTGTCTCTGGCGGGCATAGTTTACGCATTTACAGTGTAGAAATGGCCATTCGGGTGATTTTTGCAGCAAACGATTAAAAAACGTGAGAAAAAGCGTTGACGAGGTGCGAGGCAATCCGTAATATTCGCTTCGTTCCCAAGCGGAACACAACGCGGAGTGGTAGTTCAGTTGGTTAGAATACCTGCCTGTCACGCAGGGGGTCGCGGGTTCGAGTCCCGTCCATTCCGCCACTATTCAGAAAGCCTGAATCAGCAATGATTCAGGCTTTCGTCGTTTTACTCATTACAAATATTTTCTATTGCTTTACCAGCAAAAAAATCAATAACTGACTTCGCAGCATGGATCCCTGTCTGATGGTACGATTCTACCGTCGCAGCAGCGATGTGCGGTGTAGTGATAATATTTCTGGAATGTAGCAAAGGGCTGAATTGTGGTAGCGGTTCATGCTGAAATACGTCGAGAGCGGAATGTACATTCCTTTCATCAGTTACCTGCAACAATGCTCGTTCATCTATTAATTTCCCTCGAGCAGCATTGATAAGCAAGGCACCATTTCTCATCATAGAAAGATATTTGTGACTGATAAAATTCTCTAATGATGGTGTGTATGGGAGAAGAACGATAATGACGTTAGACTGCATGAAGATGTCGTCAATTGACACAAACTTTACCGCCATTTTATCAGCCATCTCGTGATCCGGGAATTTGTCGTATGCGAGAATTTCAATGTCGAAACCGGATAACCTCTTAACCAGGGTTTTTGCTATATTCCCAAAACCTAATAATCCCACTCGTTTACTATTTAATTCATTTCCCAGCGAGTATCCCCAGTAACCATTTTGCATGTCCATGTGATTACCGGGAATATTTCTTAGGCCAGAGAAAATAAGTCCGATTATAAACTCAGCAACCGCATTGGCATTGAGTCCTCGGGCATTATTAACCACAATACCTGCTTTTTTTGCCGCCTCTGTATCTATATTATCAATACCGGTGCCAAATCTTGAGATGATTTTCAGTTTTGGTAGAAGAGAAAACACACTTGCGTCATAACAATCTGTTCCGGCAATGACTGCATCAATAGATTCACGCACGTCATCCGGTTCAGATTGAATAAGATGAGTAATATTGTTCTTAAAAATGAGATTAAACTGGTTATCGCGCAGTAACTTGCAACCTGTAACACAACGAGCTGAAAAACTGGAAACGGTGATTAATATATTTTTCATATCTAATACCTCAGACCTGAGAACGCCATCAGGTTGTGATGGCGTAGACCGGTTACAATAAAAATGACACAAGTTATGAATTTGCTTTAACGCCGAGAGCACCTCCAGGATGAAATAGACCAAAATCGGTCCGGGTAAACTGCTTTAGTTCTGACAGGGCGAGGGCCACGGCATCTCCCACGACAAGAACAGCAGTTGAAGAACAGGATGGAGCAAGACCTAAGTTATCTGCTTCGTTTCTCACCGGGATTTCTACAGATAAATTGCAATTAGTAGCCAGCGATGAGTTGTGGCTTCGGGTAAATGAGACTAAAAAATTATTCATCTTTTTTAGACTTGGCAAGGTAGCTAACAGTTCTGTTGTTTCACCACTATTGGATATCAAGATAACTACATCTTCGCTGGTAACCATACCCAGATCACCATGAACAGCTTCTGTTCCATGAATAAAAAATGAGGGGGTGCCTGTGCTGGAAAATGTAGCAGCCAGTTTTTTAGCAATTATTCCTGATTTTCCCACGCCGATAAAAACAACTTTCCCTCTGCAAGATTGGATTACTTTGACTAAACTTGCTGTTTCTGAAAGTGGCGCGTTAATTATTTCTTCAACTGCTTTGTGTTCATTACGCATGAAGGTTTTAATGAGAGAGATGATATCAGTATTATTCATGTTTATTTTCCTGATTTATTTTATCAATAACATAAGCGACCCGACATAAGCCCTGATGTAGTTTTTCTCTACTACATGCCAGATTAAGCCGTAAGAAGTTCTCTCCGCCAGGCCCATATACACTGCCAGCCATAATCCCGACTTTTCCTTCATGAATTAATCTTGAATAGAATTTATCGAACGAACAACTGATTTGTGAGCAGTCTATCCAAGCAAAGTAACAACCTTCAGATTCTTTGAGTAGCAGCGATGAAATATTTTCCTTAACATAATTAACTGCAAAATCAACGTTGGATCTAAGATGTGTTCTTAATTCGTGTAACCATCCATCACATTCATTATAAGCAACGATAGTGGCAATGATATTCAATACTGATGGCGAGTTGACAAAATCCCTGTATCGAGTTATCAACCTGAATTTCTCATTAAAATTATTATCAGGTGTAATAAGATAAGAACCCGTTAGAGCTGGGACATTAAATGTTTTTGAGATGGAGTTAAAAACAACTGTTTTATCATAATGTAACTTAAGTACAGAGGTGAATTTGTGGCTAAATGTGAAATCGCTGTGGATCTCATCGGATAATAACCAACAGTTATTTTTTGAACAGATTTCTGAGATCTTTATCAGTTCATCTTCAGACCACACTTTTCCTGTAGGATTATGTGGATTACACAATAAAATTATCTTTGCATGCTTTGCCTTGGTATTAAAATCATTCCAGTCTAGGCTATATCGACCGTCTTGTTCCCGAATCAATGTTGAAGTAGTTAATTTTCTTCCGGTGTTTTTGATAACATCAAAGAACGCATTATATGCCGGAGTAAATATCAGAATGTTATCTTCATAATCAGTTAATAACTCTAGTGCTTTGGCGATAGAGTACATCACACTTGGGCTATAGGTGATCCAATTAGCATCGATCTCCGTATCATATTTCTGACCATACCAATGGCATATCGAATTGAGATATTCGCTATGTTGCCAGCGACTATATCCGAGGATAGGATGTTCCAGTCTTTTTCGTAATGCGTTGGTTATCGCTTCCGGCATCGGTAAATCCATATCTGATATTGAAAACGGAATAATATCTTTTACGCCGAACCTATCTTCGCAGAAGTCCCACTGAGTACAGTACGTTCCTTTTCGGGAAACAGGAGTGTTAAAAATATCCATCAGTATAACTCCATATATTGGTCCATTTCTTTACGCAAGGCGATAACTTTTGTACCAATAATGACTTGCAGGGTGTTTTTGTCGAGTTTAACAATAGCGATCCCTCCCTGTCTTTTAATGGCCGTCTCGTCTATTATCTCCATATCGTTGATTGTCAGACGTAAACGTGTAACACAGTTATCCAGTGATACGATATTTTCCTTACCACCCAGGGCCTCAATCATTTTTTCTGCTGTGCTGGGACCCATATTGGTATTTATCTCAGGTTGTGCAACAGGTACTACAACCTCAGTTGCTGTTGCTGAAGGTGTCTGGTCACTATCTTCTCTGCCGACGGTCATCAGGTTATATTTAAGAATGGCCCATTTAAACACCGCGTAATAAATAAAGAAGTAGGCTATTTCTACACAGACAGCCACTGGCCAGCCGGTTCTTGTTCCGCGCAATACGCCAAAACTCATAAATTGAATCAAATCGCCAGTAAATCCCATTTTAACACCGAGATACGGTAGGAACATATTAGCAAAACCATTCATGAAAGCATGGAACACAAACAAAACAGGACTGACAAACAGAAATAAAAACTCTATTGGTTCGCTAACACCACCAATAATTACAGTCAGCACCGCAGAAATCAAAAGTGCTTTAATAGCCTTACGATTTTGTACATGGGCAGTCTGATACATTGCGAGAGCTGCGCCAGCTAAACCATACTGGATCATTAGCTTTCCCTGTTCCATTTTACCAGCAAGGTCCAGAGGAATGACGGCATTCTCTTTGACATAGGCCATAAACATATTGAGAGTACCGTAATATTCTTCACCGTTGATGATCGCTGAACCACCGATTGGTGTAAATCTGAATACGGAAGTGACTAAATGGTTTAGTCCGAAGGGAATCGTTACGCGCTCTGCAACGGCATAGAAGAAATAACCTATTGGGCCAGAGGTAGATATCCAGTGGCCGATTAACATAAAGAGGTTAAAGAACGGCGGCCATACGAAGGGAATAATGATACCGAAAACACTCATGACAATTAACGTAATGATCGGCGCAAGGCGCGGGCCGCTATAGAATCCCAGCGACTCAGGGATGCGTAGATTGACGATCCGCTTATACATAGTGAATACCATCAACCCTGCAACAATCCCCCCCAGTACGCTGGTGTTGTATGACTGAATTCCCAGAATGATAGTTTGTCCATGTGTAGACATCTGGTCGACGGGAACTAACAGACCATGGGTTTTCAGATAGAAGTTTGTCCCTAAATGCATTGCCATAAAACCCACCAGGCCGGAGAATGCACCATATGCTTTATCTTCTTTTTCTTTCAGCAGGCCCAACGGGATAGCGATTGCAAATAACACCGGTAAATTAACAAAAGCAAATAGCCCTAAATTAACAACAAAATCCAGAAATGATTTAACGATAGGGAACCCTAGTACAGGAATTAATTTGGCCATTTCCTCGCTGGCTAATCCACTTCCCAAACCTAACATCATGCCGCATACGCTTAACAGAGCGATTGGGTACATAAATGCCTTCCCCAGGCTCTGAAAAAAACTCCAGGCTTTTTTCTGTTTCATATTAACTGTCTCGTGATAAAGTGAAAGGTAATCAGTCCATCAATACTTTAATGCGAATTGAAAGATATAATTTCTCTTCCATTGCTAGTCTATAGTTAAATTCGGATTTTAAATATTTTTCAATTTCAATAATGGAACATTGTAAAATTAAATCTTTTTCCAGGAAATATTCATAAATATCACCAATATCTTTATTTTTTATCTTTTCGTTGCATAGCACTCTACAAGAAAAATATTTCAAATGGGTCATGAAACGTGAGTAATTGAATGCATTCCGATCTACTCTTTTCTCGTAAACTTTTTCGATAATGTCTGTGATTCGTTGCGAGAATTCTATAATTCTGAAGGACTCATAGTCGGAGGTGTTTTCATAATTATTTAAAATATGCAGGGCAATGAAGCCAATCTCATCATCCGGAAGTTGGATCTTAAAATACTCATTAATAATAGATAAAGCGTCGCGACTGATAGCATACTCCGATTTGTATAATGCTTTTATTTCGTCAAGAAATATATTGCTTATTTGGATGCCTGATGCGCACCGTGAGATTGCATTGGAAATATGATCTGCAAGAATCAGCAAAAGTGATGGGTTTAATTTTTTGTCAAGATTCATTTCCGCATAGCGAACTATATTTTCAGAGACAAAAACATAATCAATATCTACTCGCTCTATGAGTTTGTATAGTTTACCTTTCTCTTCATTTCTGACATAAAAGAATCGGTTAGCCGGATGAGGCGGAACCGGCATACCATTCTTTTTATTGTAACCGACGCCAGGACCAGAAATGATGACTTCCTGACCACTCATCGATGCCAGCACACAATTGTTATTCATGACTTTTTCGATGATCATTTCATGGCTCCAAAAAAAAAGGCAAGACAAGTAAGAAGTAATAATTACTTCAAACGTTGTCTTGCCTGATTTAACAGTTACAAGATTATTCACTAATGTGTATACCCTACACAGAACTATCTTAAATAAATGAGATGTACGTCCTGTTTTAGGATTAACATACCAAATCTGAAGTGCAAACCTCACATACAGCAATCAAATGGTTTGTTTAGTGAATGTATACCTTATATGTATATTGTTTTTCTATGTGTGATGTTGCCCGCCGTTCTTCGACAGCGTGTAAACGTCATTCGCTCAGTGTTTGCGCGATATCTTTTTGAACCTGTTGGCGTTGTTCCGGAGTCAGCACTTTGCTCAGGTCAAAGTAGTACTTCACCCGATAATAACGCGCCTGTTGTTCGATGTTGCTGAACGCGGAAAGTTGTTTCCTGACTGCGGCATCATCCCATTTTCCGGACTTGATGACGTCAATCAGCGCACCGTCTTTAACATCCTTCACTGAAATCTGGCTGACATTGGTTTCAAGCTGCTGGTGCAGCTTTTTAATCTGTACGACCTGGTCGTTGGTCAGTTTAAGATGTTGTACTACTGGATCCTGGGCTGGAACCGGAACGTTGGATACGTTTGCTGCGAGCGTGCTAAAAGAGGCACCAGCCAGGGTAGCAGCCAGCAAAGTCATGCGTACGAATTTTTTCATTTTGATATCCTGAAAAAGAATTTACGTGTGATTGTCATTTTCAGAATACGTTGCTTGAGGCATGTCGCCACGCGAATTTGTTTTGCGGTTGGTTACGGAGTGAAACAATCCCGCTACGGAAAATTTGCGCCGTAGCAGGAGAAGGCGATATCTACAGCGTGAATGCGTCGGCATCCAGCCAGGCTGGAAACTTCTCACGATACTCCCGCAGCATAGCGAGCGATAATTCTGCGTCAATCCGCGTTGCCTGATGTGGCTCGGCGGTCGCAATGATTTCACCCTGCGGATTAATAACCCGACTGTCGCCGCGATAATGATGACCATTACCGTCAGTGCCTACGCGGTTACATCCTGCTACATAAGCCTGATTTTCAATCGCTCGAGCGGTAAGCAGCGCCTGCCAGTGCACTGAGCGTGGCGCTGGCCAGTTTGCGACATATAACGCCAGGTCGTAATCATTGCGATTACGTGACCATACCGGAAAACGCAGGTCATAACAGATCAATGGCAGAATACGCCAGCCACGCCATTCAAAGATAACGCGCTCTTCGCCTGCCTGATAATACTGATGTTCATCCGCCATGCGAAACAGATGGCGTTTATCATAGAGATGAACTCGACCCTCAGGTTCAACCAGTAAAAAGCGATTTACCGGACCACGTTCTGACTGTAACGCAACGCTGCCTGCTATCAGGGCATTTGCCTGCTGCGCTTTGGTATGCATCCAGTTGACAACCTCTTCCTGCGAAAGCGATTTGGTTGCTGCATCCATTGCAAATCCACTGGTAAACATCTCAGGTAACACAATGACGTCACGTCCGTTGACGGTTTCCAGTTGTCTGTCGAAATGGCGCAGATTAGCGGGGCCATCCATCCAGATCAGTGGTTGTTGCAGCAGAGTTATTTTCAAACCAGGCACGATCGAGGCTCCTCGTTGAACATTATTTTGACACTGTAGCATGAGCTTTAACAAAAATGTGGCAATAAAAAGCCCCGCCATAAGCGGGGCTAGCAGTCGAGCATTTGCGTTATGCTGCTTCGACTTTACGCACTTTCTCTGGCAGCTTTACCGGCTGAGTCGCCAGCGCTTCAGGTTCAAAATCATCAACGTTGATACTGCGCAGACGGCTCTCTTCGGCTTTCACCAGAATCGCAGCTTCGTCTTTATCAATCAAACCTTTTGCCAGAGCATTGCGTGCCAGTTCATCCAGACGAGTAAATGGCAGGTTTTTACCTAACTCTTTACAGATACGCTGGTGGATAGGATCGGCGGCAATCACGTCCAGCAAAGCTTCTTCCAGTAAACCAACCGGGTTGTGCTCGCTTGGCGTCAGGTACTGACCGCGACCAAGACGAGAACGCGTGGCGCTTGGAATCTGCAAAATCTTCGCAACTTTATGGTCCAGCTTGTCAGACGGTGCATGATAGTGGCGCCCGGTAGGGAAAATAACCACATTCAGCAACCCGGCAACCAGGCGGTTCGGGAAGTTTTTCAGCAGGTCATCCATCGCCTGTTCAGCCTTATACAATGCATCCTGTACGCCCCAGTGAACCAGCGGCAGGTCTGCTTCGTTACGGCCTTCATCGTCATAACGCTTCAGCACGGCAGAGGCCAGGTACAGCTGACTTAATACATCGCCCAGTCGGGCTGAGATACGTTCGCGACGTTTCAGACTACCGCCCAGTACGGCCATGGATACGTCTGAGAGTAAGGCCAGGTTCGCGCTCAGACGGTTCAGGTGCTGATAGTAACGTTTAGTGGCATCGCCAGTCGGCGTGCTGCTGGTTAACCCGCGAGTCAGGCCAAGCCAGAAACTGCGCACTTTATTACTGCCAACATGACCAATGTGTTTGAACAGCAGTTTGTCGAACGCATTGACGTCGTTGCTTTGTGCGGCAGCCATCTCTTCCAGGACATAAGGATGGCAGCGAATCGCGCCCTGGCCGAAGATCATCATGCTACGGGTCAGAATGTTCGCGCCTTCAACGGTGATGGCGATAGGTGCGCCCTGATAAGCACGCGCCAGGAAGTTGCTTTCCCCAAGCATAATGCCTTTACCGCCAGTAATATCCATCGCATCGATGATTGACTGCTGTCCGCGGTGGGTACAGTGATATTTCACGATAGCTGACAGCACCGCCGGTTTTTCGCCGAGCATAATGCCGTAGGTAATCAGCGACGCAGCAGCGTCCATCACATAGGCGTTACCCGCAATACGTGCCAGTGGCTCTTCAATACCTTCCATCTTGCCGATAGAGATTTTGAACTGGCGACGAATATGGGCGTAAGCACCCGTTGCCATCGCAACAGATTTGACGCCACCTGTAGAGTTAGACGGCAGAGTAATACCACGACCGACAGACAGGCATTCCACCAGCATACGCCAGCCCTGACCGGCCATTTTCGGTCCACCGATAATGTAATCAATCGGTACAAAAACATCTTTACCCAGCGTCGGACCGTTCTGGAACGGGACGTTCAACGGGAAGTGGCGACGACCAATTTCCACCCCAGGCGTAGACGTTGGGATCAGTGCGCAGGTAATACCCAGGTCCTCTTCACCACCCAGCAGTTTTTCTGGGTCAGAGAGTTTAAACGCCAGACCCAGCACGGTAGCGATAGGGGCCAGAGTGATATAGCGTTTGTTCCAGGTCAGGCGCATACCTAATACCTGCTGACCTTGCCATTCACCCATGCAAACTACACCGGTATCAGGAATTGCACCTGCATCGGAACCGGCTTCCGGGCTGGTCAGTGCAAAGCAAGGAATTTCCTGCCCACGCGCCAGGCGTGGCAAATAATGGTTTTTCTGTTCTTCAGTGCCGTAATGTTGCAGCAGTTCACCAGGGCCTAAGGAGTTAGGCACGCCGACAGTGATCGCCAGGATCCCGGAAACACCGGAAAGTTTCTGCAGAACGCGGGCCTGAGCATATGCGGAGAATTCCAGTCCGCCGTACTCTTTCTTAATGATCATCGCGAAGAAACGGTGTTCTTTCAGGTAAGCCCATAATTCCGGCGGCAGATCGGCTAATTCATGGGTGATCTGGAAGTCGTTTGCCATACGGCATGCTTCTTCTACCGGACCATCAATAAAAGCCTGTTCTTCTGCCGTCAGGTGTGGCTGAGGGTAGCTGTGCAATTTTTTCCAGTCAGGTTTACCCTGGAACAGATCTCCTTCCCACCAGGTGGTACCGGCATCAATTGCTTCTTTCTCAGTACGTGACATCGGCGGCATGACTTTACGAAAACCGCGGAATACCGGTGCGGAGATCATCGATTTGCGCATCGGCGTAAAGTTAAACGGTACGAGAATAATGGCCAGAGGAACCAGCAGCCAGACCGACCACAGGCCAGCGACGCCAAGCGCCGCTGTCCAGGCGAGCAAAATTAAGCTGCTGAGGAATAAGCTCACGCAGTGATAAAACAGTACGCTGAGCAGAACAACCGTAGCGATAATACTCAAAATCATCATAACGAAAAGCTCCCTTGCTTGTAGGAGGTCTGACCACTTGTGATGATATGGTTGTAGTGTATGTGAATTCTTTTAGCAATAATTTTACAAAATAATTACAACAGGGTTCACATTGTTGCTGTTTTGACCGGCACAAAAAATCAAAAGCCATGGGCATTCCTGTGGCTTGTACTTCTCGCTCGTAGCGCTATCCGGTACACTGCATCTTGTCATTTACATTCATGCTGAAGGATATCCTCATGTACCAGGATCTTATTCGTAACGAACTGAGCGAAGCGGCGGAAACGCTGGCTAATTTTCTTAAAGATGACGCCAATATTCACGCCATTCAGCGCGCGGCGGTCCTGTTGGCAGACAGTTTTAAAGCGGGTGGCAAGGTACTTTCCTGCGGTAACGGCGGCTCCCATTGTGATGCAATGCACTTTGCCGAAGAGCTAACCGGGCGCTATCGCGAAAACCGTCCCGGCTACCCGGCTATCGCTATCTCTGACGTCAGCCATATCTCCTGCGTCGGCAACGATTTCGGTTACGATTATATTTTCTCTCGCTATGTCGAAGCGGTGGGGCGTGAGAGTGATGTCCTGTTAGGTATTTCGACCTCAGGTAACTCTGGAAACGTGATTAAAGCGATTACCGCTGCTCGCGAGAAGGGCATGAAAGTCATTACCCTGACCGGGAAAGATGGCGGGAAAATGGCGGGTAGCGCAGATATTGAAATTCGTGTTCCGCACTTTGGTTATGCTGATCGAATTCAGGAAATTCACATTAAAGTGATTCATATCCTGATTCAGCTTATCGAAAAAGAGATGGTTAAATAACTATACCCGTCATACTTCAAGCTGCAGGTGCGTTGGCTGCACTCAGAAACCCCAGTCACATAGTTATCTATGCTCCTGGGGATTTCCTCCCTTGCCGCCTACCTGCAACTCGAATTATTTAGGGTATAGGAAGCGGTTTTATTTGCTACTTTGAATCCAAACTGGCTGCAACAATTACGCCTTCCCGCTTTAAGGCGTTTGTGGAGGTGATGTATGTGCGAACTGCTCGGGATGAGCGCCAATGTGCCAACCGATATCTGCTTTAGCTTCACCGGGCTGGTTCAGCGCGGCGGAGGTACCGGGCCGCACAAAGATGGCTGGGGTATTACGTTTTATGAAGGTAAGGGCTGCCGTACGTTTAAAGATCCGCAACCCAGTTTTAATTCGCCTATCGCCAAACTGGTACAAGACTATCCCATCAAATCCTGTTCCGTCGTTGCCCATATTCGCCAGGCAAATCGTGGTGAAGTCGCGCTGGAAAATACGCACCCTTTCACACGTGAACTGTGGGGCCGCAACTGGACCTATGCCCATAACGGGCAGCTTAGTGGTTATAAGTCACTGGCAACGGGGAATTTTCGCCCGGTCGGTGAAACCGACAGCGAGAAAGCCTTTTGCTGGCTCTTACATAAACTGGTCGAACGTTATCCTCGTACGCCTGGTAACATGGCGGCAGTGTTTAAATATATTGCGGTGCTGGCAGGGGAACTACGTAAGAAAGGCGTCTTCAACATGCTGCTGTCTGACGGGCGCTATGTGATGGCCTTCTGCTCGACCAATTTGTACTGGATTACCCGACGTGCGCCATTCGGTGTTGCTACGCTGCTTGATCAGGATGTCGAAATTGATTTTAGCTCGCAGACCACACCTAATGATGTGGTCACCGTGATCGCCACTCAGCCGCTGACGGGTAATGAAACCTGGCAAAAGATCATGCCAGGCGAGTGGGCGCTATTTTGTCTCGGGGAGCGTGTAGTTTGACGCCAATTGTGGCTGAACCACTTCGTGACTCAACGGCTTGCTGACAACGTAACGGCCATCGACGACTGACACTGTCGGTGGCTTACGTGTTTGTTCAAAGTAATCGTATCCCGGTTTTAGCTGCGTCCAGAAGTCTTTGTAATACGAAAACTTATGGCGCTGCATATTCGCGTCGGTCATACGGAACGGGTAAATGCTAACCTGAACACTGGACTGGCCGAACACCAGAGCACCGGTCACAAACTGGAAAATCTCATCAATGCCGTTGTCGGTCATTGCGTAACAGCCGACGGAAACGCAGGCACCATGGATCATCAGGTATTTACCTTCGTAACCATGAGCACGATCGTAGGCGTTGGGAAAGCCAATATTAATCGCTTTATAGAAGCGACTATCCGGCTTGAGCTGACCGCGCTGTACGCTGTAAAACCCTTCCGGACTTTTAAAATCACCCTGACGCTGTTTTGGTCCCAAGCCACCGGAATAGTTACAGATCTTGTAACTGTCGAGCAATTGATACTGTTCACCCATCTTAACGTACAGATCAAGCGTTCGTTCTTCTTTGAAGATCTGAATATAGACAGGAGATCCCATCAATTGCTGCTTATATTCTTTGCTGATTGGCGTGGTCGGGCTACTGCTGCTCAGCAAACCGGCAAATGAGACGCACGGCATCAAAAGCATCGCAAGAAAAAATGCGATTTTACGCATACTGCTTGTTCCTTGATAAAACGGTTACACACGCCAGGACGGCAAAAAGAGTCCCCAAATCAGAAAAATCTGGATTTGGAGCGCTCACATTAGCACCAAGAAAGTTTTTCGCAAGTCTCTCGTGAGGCGTTTACACCTTATACTGAAAATTGGGATTAGAAGCAGTCAGACACTGGCCTATTTTGTCGGGGCGCGGAATACGTGGAGCAAGCAGAATACATCAACGCTAATATATTGAATTAATAATATTAATTATTTAATAATCAAATATTAAAACGGTTCGATCGGCAATAGCAGTAGACTGCGACGAACGTGTTTGACCAGGTATTCTTTTTTTCATGTTTTTTGCATCCTCTCCCCGACGCTTTTTGCCGGGCCTGCTGTCTTTGTGTGTCGTGTTTTCCGTATCCTCAGCAGCCAAAGTTCAACCTTCCTTATCCGACGCGCACTTAAGCTATGCGGCGCAATTGCGTATGCGTAACCGCACCCGACTGCTGAAGCAGTATCATACACAGCTAAAAAAGCAGGCGGGTTACATTGTGGAAGGAAACGCAGAAAGCAAAAGAGCACTACGCCAGCAAAACCGTGTTCTGATTAAACAGCACCCGGAGTGGTTTCCTGGTCCGCTTAAAGCCAGCGACCATCGCTGGCAGGAACTGGCAGAGAACGACCATTTTCTCAGTAGTGATCACTTGCACAATATCACTGAGGTGGCGATTCATCGTCTTGAGCAGCAACTGGGCAAGCCTTACCAATGGGGGGGGACCAGCCCGGATGAGGGGTTTGATTGCAGTGGGTTGATTTTTTATGCCTACAATAAAATTCTGGCGGCGAAGCTACCCCGCACCGCAAATGAAATGTATCACTATCGCCGGGCGACCATTGTCTCTCATCGCGATATCCGTCGTGGCGATTTGCTGTTTTTTCATATTCACAGCCAGGATATTGCCGATCATATGGGCGTTTATTTGGGGCAGGGGCAATTCATTGAATCACCGCGTACGGGAGAAACCATTCGGGTCAGCAATTTAGCCGATCCTTTCTGGCAGGATCATTATCTCGGCGCCCGCCGTATTCTGACGGAAAACACTATCCTGTAATAAAAAAGGCGGTATTTTCATTACCGCCTGGGGAATCGTTAACTCAACGCTCCCATGATTTTTAATTCCAGTTCATCCGGGACTTCGTTGTAAGACAGCACCTGTAAGCCTGGCGCAAATAGCCGTGCGTAGCGGGCGAGCAGAGGGCGTAATTGTGGGGCGACTAACAGCACGGGTTCTTTACCCGCCGCTTTCATTTGCTCTTTAATCTGCGGCATATTGGTCTGGAACTGATTGAGCATATTCGGATCGACCGGTACGCTGTCGAGCATCACTTTTCCGCTTTGTTGCGCCTGATTGACCACATTAGAGAGCAAATTCTCCAGTTCATTATTGAGCGTATAGACAGCCAGCTCATCTTTACGGATAAACGGGTGTGTGATGCTGCGACGCAGCGCCAGACGTACATCAGCCGTCAGCAGAATGTGATCCTTCGTCACGGCACTGCTGGCGACCAGTACGGTGGCAATGGTGACGATATCGCGTAAGGATACCCCTTCGATTAGCAGCGTACGATATACCTTCAACAGCTGGCTGTAATTCAACGCCGTATTAAGATCTTCTGCCAGGCGTGGTGCCATCGATGACAGGCGGTTATGTAACTGAGTAATATCGTCATAGTTAAACAGGTCAGGGATATGCCCGCGAATAACCTTATTCACATGGGTGGCAATAACGCTGGCGCTATCGATCACCTGATACCCCATATTTAAAGCCTTTGCTTTTTGCGCAGCCGCAATCCAGGTAACGGGCATTCCGTATGCCGGATCGTGTCCTAAAATGCCGTCGATCTCGCCATAGGTTTCGCTGGAGGGCAGCGCCATCAACTTATCCGATGGAATATCCGCCTCATCAGCTTTAATGCCATTGATGAAAATAGCGTATTGCGTTGGTTTTAGCCTGAAGTTTTCACGGATGCGAATTTCTGGCAGCAAAACGCCATTACTGTCTGAAATAACCTGCCGCACACCGCGAATTCGTTGGGTAAGAGGATTCCCTTTTGATTTATCCACCAGCGACACCAGCTTATACCCCAGACTCAGGCTAATGGGTTCAATTAAAGGAATCGTCTCCCAACTGACCTGTTGCTCGGTGGTTTCGGCAATGGTCTTGGTCAGCGTTTCGAGATTTTTCTCTTCGGTCTCAGCAACCTTCGGGCGTTTGCTCATGCGCCAGGCGGTGAACCCCAGCAGGGCGCTGAAAACCAGAAACGGAAAGTGGGGCATGCCCGGAACAATCGCCAGCACAAACATAATGCTGGTGGCGGTATAAAGGACGGATGGGCTTGCCAGCAACTGGCTGCGCACGTCAGTAGCAATATCACCACTGTCGCTCACGCGCGTCACGATAATCGCCGCAGCCGTTGACAGCAGCAGAGATGGGATTTGTGCGACCAGACCGTCACCGATGGTCATCAGTACGTATTGCTGGAATGCCGCTTCGGCACTTAAGTCATATTTAAATATCCCAATACAGACGCCGCCTATCAGGTTGATGGCCAGAATCATCATCCCGGCGATGGCGTCTCCACGGACAAACTTAGACGCGCCATCCATTGCGCCATAGAAATCGGCTTCTCCCGCCACGTCCTTACGTCGAATTTGCGCTTGTGCCTGGTTAATTAATCCTGCGTTCAGATCGGCATCAATCGCCATCTGCTTACCGGGCATGGCATCCAGCGTAAAGCGAGCCGAAACTTCGGAGATACGTTCCGCACCTTTGGTGACCACAATAAAGTTGATGATCATCAGGATGATGAACACCACAAAACCGACCACAAAGTTACCGCCAATCACCACCTGTCCAAAGGACTCAATGACTTTACCGGCGGCACCTGCTCCCATATGACCATGGAGCAAAACCACACGTGTTGACGCCACGTTCAGCGTCAGTCGCATCAGCGTGGTGATCAGCAGGACGGTTGGAAACAGGCTGAATTCGAGCGGACGTTTCGCAGAAACAGCCACCAACAACACCATCACCGCCAGCACGATGTTAAAGGTGAACAGAATATCCAGCAGGGCGGGAGGTAATGGCAGGATCACCATCGCCAGGATGGACAGGATAACCAGCGGCACGCCGATATTACCGTTGCGCAATAGCGCGAGGAATTGCTTAGTTGTTTTCGGCATCCAGTTTAAGAACCTCTTTAGGAATGGAAATATGTCTGTTCAGTGATGGGCGTGCCTGTGAACCGTCACGCCAGTGTTTCATTTGCAGTACGTAGGTCAGGACGTGTGCAATCGCCCGATACAGTTGAAAAGGGATTTGTTGATTGATCTGGGTGGTGTAATAAACAGAGCGCGCCAGTTTTGGAAATTCAACAATTTCGATCTTGTTTTCTGCTGCCACCTGACGGATATACAATGCAATTTCATCGGTCCCTTTCGCGACAACGAAAGGGGCGGCGGCACGAGCCTGGTCATACTGGAGGGCCACGGCGTAATGTGTTGGGTTAGTGATCACCACATCGGCTTTTGGAACCACTTTACGAATTTGACCCATCGCCATTTGACGCTGTAGACGGCGGATCCTGGCCTTAACTTCTGGCTTACCTTCCTGATTTTTGTACTCTTCTTTAATTTCCTGCTTGGTCATCTTCAGTCCTTTGAGGAACATTTTTTTGCTCAGAGGAACATCAAGCAGGGCAAAGAAAATAAACAGGATGACAAAGTTGCGCATCACGCTGCTATAAAGCGATAACCCTTCGGTAATGGCCTGCTTAAAGAACAACTCCTGTAACCCAAGGAACGCTGCGAAATTGTTGCGCAGGCTAATCCACAACATCACGAGCAGGACTAATGCTTTCAGCGTCATTTTTCCAGTATCAATAAGGTGGTCCGTTGAAAACAGGCGACCGATCCCTTTCAGCGGGCTTAGTTTGCTGAAGTCTGGCAAAATTTTCTTCGGTAGAAATAGCCATCCGCCGGGCACCAGTGAGGCAAACAGGGCGGCGACGGGCATGGGGAGTAGCGTCAGGATGAATTTCCCTAAAATCAGTAGATGATGCTCAAGAAATTGCCCGATAATGTCTGGATTATTAATATCTTGTGCATACTGATGCACGCTGGTGAAGCTTTCGCGCACGAAATCTTCATACCATGGGAAACTACTGGAAATCACCATAAAGGCGGCAAAAAGACTGGCAGCAAGGCCCATGTCTTTTGAACGCGGAATTTGACCCTCTTGTCTGGCTTTGCGAAGTTTTTGCGACGAGGGTTTTTCTGTTTTTTCTTCGCTGCCGTTATCCGCCATAGTGCCCCTTCAGCGCGTCGAGCTGTTGCAGAACAAAATTCGCCAGATGCAGATAGTGATCGGGCAGGTTGTAAAGCAAAGTGGCAAAACACACCAGGCCGGCCAGCATGTTGATGGGGAAGCCTAACGAGTACAGGTTTAATGGCGGGGCGATGCGGTTAAGCAAACCAAAGCAGCCTTGTACGACCAGCATAATAAACGTGGTCGGGAGTGCGAGCAGCGTAGCTGCAGCTAACACCCAGCCCAGCGCCAGAGAAATTGTGCGTAACGACTGCGGATGCAGCGCATTGCCAATTGGCCACCAGGTAAAACTCTTGAACAGAATACTCACCAGCAATAGATGCCCGTCCATGGCAAAAAACAAAATCACGGCGTAAATGTTGATCATTTCTGCCAACACCGTGGTTGACGCGCCGCTGCTGGGATCGTTCATCACGGCCATACTCATCCCCATATTGAATGAGAGGATCTGACCGGCCAGCTGGAGTGCCAGAAATAAAAACTGCAGCATCAGGCCGAAAAGCATTCCCCACAGGATCTGCTCCACGGTTAAAATAATGCTGTTTATCGACAGCAGACTGTCGGGAACGGGATGAGGGACCAACGGCGTGATGATGAAGGCCAGCATCAGCGAAAGAATAATGCGTACGCGGATCGTCAGTGCTGCGTTATCCAGTACCGGCACATAGCGAATAAACGCCATAATGCGCACGAATGGAAACCACATGCCCAGTATCAGGCTGCTTAACTGTGTGATGTCTGTTTCGCGCATTTCAATGCACCAAAATGGCGGCCTGAGTGAACAGATGAACGCAGAGATCGCTTAACTGGACGATCATCCATTTCCCGCAAATACCCAGTACGGCCAGGGTGACAATCAGTCTGGGTAAGAAACTGAGCGTTTGTTCATTAATCTGTGTTACCGCCTGGAAAATGCTGACCAGGATACCCACCAACAGGCTCGGAACGACCAATACGCAGACTAAAATAATCACGACCTTTATACCGCTGGCGACAATATCTGCTGCTACATCAATGGTTAACATATCTGATCCCCGTTAGCCCAGACCCAGACCGCGAATGCTGGAGGTGAGTGTGCCAACGGTGAGCGCCCACCCGTCAATAAGCACGAAAAGCATGAGCTTAAAGGGCAGGGAAACGATCAACGGAGAAAGCATCATCATCCCCATCGCCATTAATACGCTGGCTACGATCAGGTCGATCACAAGGAACGGGATGTAAATCATGAAACCGATCTGGAAGGCCGTTTTGAGTTCGCTGAGGACGTAGGCTGGCACCACAATAGAAAGATCCTGATCGGCGGCGTTACCTTGCGCATTGGCGATGGTCATGATCTGTGTTATCGCTTTTTTGTTGGTCTGCGCCAGCATAAAGCGCTTCAGCGGCGCAGCGGCAGTGCTTAGTGCGTCAGGGAGCGTTAGCTGATCGTTTTCAAAAGGAACAACGGCGTGATCGTAGATGTTTATCCAGATTGGGCGCATAACCAGCATGGTTAATGCCAACGCTATACCAATAAGTATGCGGTTTGGCGGTGTTTGCTGCAGACCCAATGCCTGGCGTAATAGCGATAACACGATAATAAAGCGTGTAAAACAGGTCATCATGAGTACCAATGTAGGCAGAATACCCACAAGGGTCATCAGAAGCAGAACCTGTATTTTTACGCTGTATTCCTGGCTATTACCGTGAGAAATCACGTTCAGCAATGTGATTTCTCCCCCTTGCGCGCAGGCAAAGGGAGAAAGGATGAGTAATGAGATACCCAGCGTGAGTGTGAGTTTTGACGCGAGTTTCATGGTGCCAGGTCATTGATTTCATGAGTGTTGAATTCAAGGACGCGCAGGCCATACTTTTCGTTGACCACCACCACTTCAGCTTTACCTAACAGGATATTATTTACTTTTATATCCAGAGGTTCGCCGGCGAGTTTATCCATTTCAATCACGGTATCGTCGTCAATATTCAGCAGATCGGACAGCATGATTTCGACGGAAGAGACTTCCAGTGTTAATGTCACCGGAATGCGTTTAAGTAACGTCATCGACTCTGAAAAACGATCTTCTAAACGCGCGACCAGTGTTTCGGTAACTGACGCAGTGGGCGGCGTTGTGGTTTCAGGTGCTAACTCGAAACCTTGCTCTAAAATATCTTCTTGCTTACTCATAGGATTTCTCAGTCTTACTCGTTAACTCGGATAAAAACAGTTTGTCTTTATCTTCTACGATCAGGGCATTAAATAATTCGGATTTCCCGATATAAACAGGGAAGCTATCAGGCATCGCAATAGGTAAAATGTCCCCAGGCTTAATCGTTGTCAGGTCGGCGACATTTAAGGGGATCTCTGCAATCTTTACATTCATGGTCAGCGGTAGCGTATTAATGATTTCTTTGACTAGCGATTTTTTACGCGTTTCAGAATCAATCTTATCGACCTGCTTCTTTTTCTCGCCGTGTTCACTACGACGAATTAAATTCAGAATGTAATCCGTGTGTGAATCGTCCAGTAAGATTCTGAAACTGCAATTCTCATCGTCGCCTAGTATAAAGGTGAGCTGATAGGCCCAATGTGTTTTTACTGTACTGCTGTCGGCTTTGAGTGTGAGTGGAATACCAGAGATGTTTTTATTAAAAATAATATTGCTGATATCCAACGCCAGCCTGCTTTTCAGACGGGTTTCGGTTTTTGTCGGTAGATCATCTTGCGGCGTTTCGTCAGTCAGTGATGATGTCAAACCGTAAAAGTTGCCTAACAGCATTAACAATAACGAACGATCTATATCAAAAGCCAGGTGACCGACCTGAGAAACTAACAACTCAGCACTTTTATTTATAACATCCATTTCACAATGTATTTTTCTGAGTGTTATATTTGTGCGATGCTTTTTCAGGAAATAGTTTCCGAGATGTGATTCAATTGTATCAAAATTACCCGTAAACATAGTCGGCAGACGATGATATGGACGCCCAAGCCGGTTCCCTTCAAGTTTAAAGATCCCGGGTGTTTGACTATATTTCAGCATGGTACACGTTCTCAGCTGTAATTTTGTGGGCGGATGAATTGATATCAAATCCCGCAGTTATTGAAGAAAATACAAATCCATTTAATTTTTTGTTCATCCCTGACGCTATTCTCTTGTTGGAGTTCATTAACGTATGAAATGTTCTAACGTATGAAATGCTCTGCCCACGATCGTCTTTGATGCGGGATTATCATTAGATAGTCTGTCTTCTTCTTCTGCAAGTTATTAATATCCTGATCCTATAATTAAAAAATAATTAATTACGTATTCGTGATGTTCGCCTCTTTCAGACTTAAGCCTTTTAGTACGTTGTGATTGTTTGTTTTTTGATCTGTTGGTTTTGTAACTTGCTGTTTTTGAATGAATAATGTTTTTATTATCTTTTAATTCATAATTGTTTTCGCCACCAGTGGTAGTATTTTTTTAGGAAAAACCTTATTTGAGCATAGTCTTGGGTAAGACCACGCTTTGAGAGCGCGGTAAAACATGAGCAAGGATGAGATTAAAACACGGCACGGGCGATATCTATATTATTCGATGATTGTGTTTTGGAATGATTTATATATTTCTCGTAATGGACGTTAACTTTACTTCTAAGTGTAAGATAATCATGTTTGAACTTATTGCCGAAGCAGCTTCCAGCATCAATGCCTTTTCACTGGCCAGGCGAATCGCTGCTTTTAATGTTCCTGTCCTTATTCATGGTGAAACGGGAACAGGTAAAGAATGTGTTGCCAAGTTTATACATTCTATTGCGTTTCCGCAGGACCAATGTGCACCTTATATCGGTGTTAACTGTGCCGCTATTCCTGAAAATATGCTCGAGGCAACTTTGTTTGGTTATGACAAAGGTGCGTTTACGGGAGCCGTTGCAACCGTACCGGGGAAAATGGAATTAGCCAATAATGGAACGCTGCTGCTCGATGAGATCGGTGATATGCCTTTAGCACTGCAGGCTAAGATATTGCGTGTATTGCAGGAACAACAGGTTGAACGTTTAGGCAGCAATCGTTTAATAAAACTGAATTTCCGCTTAATTGCCTGTACCAATAAGAATCTTGAAAAAGAGGTTGCTGCGGGGCGATTTAGAGAGGATCTCTATTATCGTTTATCAGTGATTCCTGTGACTATGCCACCTTTGCGTGATCGTATGGAAGATATTATCCCGCTGGCTGAGTCCTTTATTAAAAAATACTCCACGGTTCTGGCTAAGAATATCAAACTCTCTGAATCATCACGACGTGCATTACTCAGTTATGCGTGGCCGGGAAATGTACGCCAGCTAGAAAATGCCATTCAAAGGGGCATGATCCTTAATCGTGATGGGGTGATTTATCCCGACACTTTAGGTCTTCCGTCAATTGAGTCGGATTCCTGGAGCGAACCGGAATGGCATCCTAAACCCAGTTTGCAATTAACTGAAAGCGACAATCTGGGCCAGCATGGTCGCAGTGCGCAGTATCAATACATTGCTGATCTGATGCGCAAATATCAGGGCAATAAAACAAAGATTGCTGATTTATTAGGAATTACCCCGCGTGCGCTTCGCTATCGTCTGGCGTCAATGCGAAAACAGGGAATAGAAATCTTCTCCTGAATCAGTCTGTTGTACATAGAGCGCTTTTTCATTTTAAGAGTAGGTCATGAGCATAAATACGATCACCCCAGCCAGTACGATGCAAACGCAGATGATGCAGGACATGCAGCAAATGAAAACGGTCGCTCAGGCGCCCGTACTCTCGCCGATTCAGATTAACGTTGTTGGCACACCGTCGGCGTCATCTCAGGTTTCATTCAATCAGGTCTTGCAAGGGGCGCTTAACCATGTTGATCAGTTTCAGCAGGTTGCGGAGCAACAGCAAACGGCTATTGAGACGGGGAAAAGCGATGACCTGGCGGGAGCAATGATTGCGGGTCAGCAGGCGTCTTTGTCCTTCTCCGCGCTGGTACAGGTAAGAAATAAAATCGCTTCCGGATTCAATGACCTGATGAACATGTCAGTCTAACGCTATGAATGAATTAATAAAGAAGTTTACTCAGCTATTACCTTCATTATCTTTCAGGCTGGAGGGTAATAAACGCTGGGCGTTACTGGCAGCTGCAGCTATTGCGGCTACTGCGATTATTGTGAGCATCCTGTGGAACGGGAATCACGGCTATGTCTCACTGTATGGTCGGCAAGAAAATCTCCCAGTTTCACAAATAGTCACCGTGTTGGATGGCGAAAAGCTGGAATACCGTATTGATCCGCAAAGTGGTCAGATTCTGGTGCCGGAAAATGCGCTTTCTAAAACGCGGATGGCGCTTGCGGCCAAAGGCGTTCAGGCGATGTTGCCTGCTGGCTATGAACTGATGGACAAAGATGAAGTGCTGGGTGCCAGTCAGTTTGTGCAGAACATCCGCTATAAACGCAGTCTGGAAGGTGAACTGTCTCAGAGCATCATGACGTTGGATGCCGTAGAAAGCGCCCGTGTGCATCTGGCTTTGAACGAAGAGAGTTCGTTTGTCGTCAGCGACGAACCGAAAAACAGCGCCTCGGTCATTGTGCGTCTGCATTATGGTAGCAAACTGGATATAGACCAGGTGAATGCCATTGTGCATCTGGTGTCTGGCAGCGTTCCCAATCTGAATGCTTCAACGGTCAGCGTCGTCGATCAGGCCGGCAACCTATTGTCCGACGGTATTGGCGCAGGAGAAGCTGTTTCTGCAGCGACGCGCAAACGCGACCAGATCCTCAAGGATATTCAGGATAAAACTCGTGCCAGTATGGCAAATGTCCTCGACTCGCTGGTAGGAACAGGCAACTACCGGGTCAGCGTTATGCCGGATCTCGATCTCAGCAATATCGACGAGACGCAGGAACACTATGGCGACACGCCGAAGGTGAATCGCGAAGAAACCATTCTCGATAGCGATACAAATCAAATCGCGATGGGGATCCCTGGCTCGTTAAGCAACCGTCCGCCAGCGGCTGTAAACCAGACGGGAAATGGTGCCAATGCGAATACTGCAGAGGAACCGCGCCAACCAGAGGCGCTATCGAAGCATAGCGAAAACAAGCGTGACTATTCCTGGGACCGTAGCGTCGAGCATATTCAGCACCCCGGATTCGATATTAAGCGTCTGAATGTGGCTGTGGTCCTCAACCAGAGTGCTCCTGCGCTGAAAAACTGGAAACCGGAACAAACTGAACAACTGACAGCCCTGCTGAATAATGCTGCCGGGATTGATACAAAGCGTGGCGATAATCTTTCACTATCGTTGCTCAATTTTGTTCCACAGTCGATACCCGCTGAGCCGCAGATCCCGCTATGGAAAGATGACAATATTCGGGCCTGGGTACGCCTGATTGGTTGTGGCTTGCTGGCGCTATTGCTGCTGTTGTTTGTAATCCGTCCGCTAATGAAACGCCTGGCTGCCGATCGCCGGATAACTGATGCACCTGAACTGGCGCTGAATGCGGGCTCTCCGGTAGCTATTCCTGCGACAGAGCCGCATTTTGCGGCGACAGATGATGAACGTAAAAGTATTGAACTGCCTTCTTTCCCTGGTGACGACAGCCTGCCCTCGCAGAGTTCCGGGCTGGAAGTGAAGCTGGAGTTCCTGCAAAAACTGGCGATGAGTGATACCGATCGCGTAGCTGAAGTTCTCAGACAATGGATAACCAGTAATGAGCGAATTGACAACAAGTAACGGCAGTAACAACAGCTATCTGGAACAGGCCGCAATTTTATTGTTGTGCCTTGGAGAGGAAGCGGCGGCCACGGTGATGCAGAAACTCAGTCGCGAAGAGGTGGTTCGTCTGAGTGAAAATATGGCGCGTTTGTCTGGCGTGAAAACCAGCATGGCGAAAAGAGTGATCAATAACTTTTTTGATGAATTCCGCGAGCAGAGCGGCATCAATGGTGCATCACGTTCAATGCTGCAAGGTATTCTGAATAAAGCGTTGGGGACAGAAATCGCCAGTAGCGTCATAAACGGGATCTACGGTGATGAGATCCGTTCGCGAATGTCGCGTCTGCAGTGGGTTGAACCCCGCCAACTGGCGATATTGATTTCGGAAGAACACCTGCAATTGCAGGCCGTATTCCTGGCATTCTTGACACCGGAAATTTCCGCCACGGTGCTGTCTTATATGGGGGAGTCAGTCCAGAACGAGATCCTCTATCGGGTCGCGAAACTGAACGACGTAAACCGTGATGTCGTGGATGAACTGGATCGCCTGATTGAACGCGGGTTGTCTGTGCTGTCCGAACATGGCTCGAAAGTGAAAGGCATCAAGCAGGCGGCGGATATTGTTAACCGCTTCCAGGGCAACCAACAGTTGATCCTCGATCAACTCCGTGAACGCGATGAAGGTGTGCTGGAACAGTTGCAGGATGAAATGTACGACTTCTTTATTCTCAGCCGTCAGAGTGATGAGGTTCGCCGCCGTCTTCTCGATGAAGTTCCGATGGAAGACTGGGCGGTGGCGCTCAAAGGCACTGAGGTGCTACTGCGTCGCTCTATTTATGCCGTGATGCCAAAACGTCAGGTTCAGCAGCTGGAGTCGATTACTTCGCGTCTGGGTCCGGTGCCTGTCAGTCGAATTGAACAAATCCGCCGTGAAATCATGGGAATTGCCCGCGAGCTGGAAGAAGCGGGTGAAATTCAGCTACAGCTGTTTGCTGAACAGACGGCGGAGTAAAACATGGCAATTGAAACCATTCGTGGTCGTTACCGATTACACCGTTTTCCTCCTCGCCAGCGCCATCTGCAGACGGAGCAGCTAACACCGGGTATTACGCCAGCGGATTACCAGCGCCAGTTAATGGACGGTTTCCAGGAAGGGATGCAAAAAGGCTTTGAACAGGGAATGGCTGAGGGGCAGGAACAAGGTTTCCAGGAAGGGCATCAAAAAGGGAGCGAAGAGGGCCAGCGCCAGGGGTATACCGAAGGTAGTCTGGCGGGACAACAGGAAGGACGCAAACAGTTTATTCAGGCCGCGCAACCCCTGGACAACATCTCCGGCAAAGTGAACGATTTTCTGGCACACATTCAGCGCAAACAGCGTGAAGATTTGCTGCAACTGGTTGAAAAGGTGACCCGGCAGGTCATTCGTTGTGAACTGGCACTACAGCCAACTCAGCTATTGTCGCTGGTGGAAGAGGCGCTCTCTGCTTTCCCGACCATGCCTGAGTCGTTACAGGTGCTGCTGAGTAATGAAGAGTTTAATCGCATCAAGGATGCGGCACCGGAAAAGGTCAACGAATGGGGGCTGACACCGTCTCCGGATTTACAGGCGGGTGAGTGTCGGGTCATTACTGATAAGTCTGAACTGGATATAGGCTGTGAACATCGACTCGACCAATGCATGACTGCATTAAAAGAGACGTTGAGCCCGGAGCCGCAGAATGAGTGATCTCTCGTTCTTCGATAATGCATTGCGTTCTATTGAAGCTATCCCGTTAGCCCGGATTGCGGGACGACTGGTACGAGTGAACGGTATTTTGTTGGAAAGCGTGGGGTGTCCGCTGATGACCGGCCAGCTTTGCCGCGTCGAAAGCGCCAACCATACGCTGATAGATGCCCAGGCGGTTGGCTTTAATCGGGATATCACCTACCTGATGCCCTTCAAACATCCCGTAGGGTTGATGGCGGGTGCGCGCGTGTTCCCTGAAGAAAAAGCTCAGGAGATCCTGATTAGCGAAAGCTGGCTGGGTCGGGTCGTCAACGGTTTGGGGGAACCGCTGGATGCTAAAGGGCGTCTGAACGGTAATGATGTTCTGCCGCCTCAGGCTCCTTCGATTAACCCACTCACGCGTCAGTCGGTTTGCCAGCCGCTTGATGTGGGTGTCAAAGCCATCAATGGGTTACTCACGATCGGCAAAGGCCAGCGTGTGGGGTTAATGGCCGGCAGCGGTGTCGGGAAGAGTGTGCTGCTGGGAATGATCACTCGACAGACCAAAGCCGATATCGTCGTGGTTGGGTTGATCGGTGAGCGTGGTCGTGAAGTGAAAGAATTTATCGATCACTCACTGGGTGCGGAAGGCCTGGCAAAATCGATTATTGTGGCCGCGCCGGCGGATGAATCGCCGTTAATGCGTTTAAAAGCAACTGAGCTTTGCCACTCTATCGCCGCCTGGTTTCGTGACCGCGGGCACCACGTTTTACTGCTGGTGGATTCATTAACGCGCTATGCCATGGCGCAGCGTGAAATTGCGCTCTCGCTTGGAGAGCCGCCAGCGACCAAAGGCTATCCTCCTTCTGCATTTGGCATGATCCCAAAACTGGTGGAGAGTGCGGGCAACAGTGAAAGTGAAGGATCAATGACCGCCATTTACACCGTGCTGGCGGAAGGTGACGATCAGCAGGATCCGATCGTTGATTGCGCTCGAGCGGTGCTGGACGGGCATATCGTTCTGACCCGTAAACTGGCGGAATCCGGCCATTATCCCGCGATTGATATCGGGCAGTCGATCAGCCGCTGCATGACACAGGTGACGAGCTATGAGCATCAACAGTCTGCCCGGCTACTCAAGCAAAATTATGCCACCTACATGGATATTAAGCCGCTGATCCCTTTAGGTGGATATGTGGCAGGCGCCGATCCTGGCGTAGATAAAGCCGTCAAAGTATTCCCCGCTATTGAGCGTTTTTTACGCCAGGAAGTCAGCGAGCCTGCTTCCCTCGAACTGGTGCAAAGCCGCTTGCAAACCCTTTTCCCGGTCGCAAAGAAAACAGAAGGTAAATAATGATGCGGCAGATTATTGATACGCTTGCGCAGTTACAGCGCCTGCGAGACAAATCGGTAAAAGACATGACGGTACAACTTGCTCAGCAGCAGCAGGTTTGTGCCGGATACGAAAATAATATCAAAGCATTGGGCTACCTCATTCAAAAAACCACCACCGGTGTCGACCTTCCTTCTGCTGAGTCGCTGAAAAATGTGACCGGATATAAAGGCACGCTACGTACGGTGATCGCCTGGCAGGAACAGGAGAAAACGCTGGCCAAAATTAAAGAATTGCGTATTCAGAAAAACCTGGTTTCTGCTGCCTGCGAAGAGAAAATTGTCTCCATAACACTGGATGAAAAGCGCTATGCGTTGAGCCATGAGGCGCTTGCCAAAGAACAAAAAACAGTCGATGAAATTGCCACACAGTGCTGGCTGCGACAGAAGATGTTGGGACAATAATTTATCATTACTAAAGTCGGAACATACGATTAGGAGTTATTTTTGCGTAATTTAAATATTTATATCTGGGGCAATGAGCAACATAATATTTATCATTTGATAGATTATGCAAAAAACGATAATGATAATACTGTTTCGCTTTTCTTTTTACGCAAGCCCCCAGAAGAATTAGCAAACAGGAAAAATGTTTATACATTTGATTTTCCTGACCGTATAACACCCGCATGGATTGATGGTATATATAATATCTCGAGAAAGATCAATGCTACTTCAGTAAGAATATACTCGGCTATTGAGTATTCAGCAAATATTAATTATCCACTGGTGAAAAAATTTCACCAGGATGTGCCATGTGGAATGCAATTATCATTGTTTTTGTATGAGGCCAGTTTCAATGATATTGCATACCGCCAACAATTAAATAATTTGTTGGGTAAAGGTTTGCGTTATCTTGATTATGCTGAAAAACTAAAACAAAAGACAGTTGATGACAATAATAACTGGCATGCAATATATAATTATCTTTTCAATTACATCGTTGATACACATTATTTTTTTAACAGGCTGTATCTAAATGCTGATAAATCACTGTTTTCAGCATCTCATTATCATTATGCTGACCACCTGAATGCTTATGCCGATGAAATACTATTAGCACAGTTAACTTCATTGTCAGGGGTTAAAAGTAATACTATTGCTTTAATTAAGAAAATATGTGAGCAGAAGAAAACTCTCTTCTTTATTGATGATGGTGCCGATTTTCCGTTGGGCGAAGAAGATAAAGATACTGCCCTGTTGCAAGGTGTACTGGAACAGGGCTTCGAATTCGTATTTCTAATTAATTATACGGGAAGTATCGACAGTAAATCTTACCCAACAGTAAATTTTATCCGCTTGCCAGATGCTATAACCCCGGAATTATTAACAATTGCGGGGGTATCCCCTGATGTTATTTATGGACTATGCTCACTCTCGATTTTTTCCTGTGACAGTGAAAAAGTAAAAAGCGTATACTTCCATGAGCATAAAAAACACCCTGAAAATATCAGGTTAAGCCATTTTCTCCGTTCTCATTATAGCAAGAGTATTCCATTTTTATTTATCGACGAAACGCAAAAACGGTTAGAAAAAAATTACACTGAGAAACATATTTTTTATATTGGCGAGTCAATGGGTGATGCTCTTTTTGCTATTGGCAGCATGAATGCCCTTAGGCGTGAATTATCCGGGGCATTCATTTTACTGGCACCTAAAATTTATCATGAATTATTAGTATTATGCCCTTATGTTGATACTGTTTGGGATAGGGACAATTTAGATAAAACGATGAAGGAAGATATCTATATCTCTACCATCCTTGGTAAATATCACCAGCCATGTTCCGGGGCGCATATTTTTGCGTCACAACATCAAATCGACTCTATTCTAGATTATTATAACAAGAAAAATATCAGCAATACCCGAAAAGAAATTGTCTTGTCACTAGATGATATAGATAAGAAAAAAGTTGATGGGTTTATTGAGAGTAACAATCTCACCAGTAAAGTTGTACTGATTCATCCAAATGAAGGCGTTCCAAACAGAACGTGGCCAAAAGCTTCATGGGAAGCGTTAATAGAGTTGTTCCTGAATGATGGTTGGTCTGTTGTTTTGATTGGCGCTAATAATAATTTCTACACCCATAAAAAAACGGTAGAGATTGGCAGTAGCAGGGTATTCAATGCAATTGATAAATTTACTATGGGTGAAACTGTCTACTTGATGTCAAGATCGTCTCTGCTTGTTGCCTGTGACTCTGGGCCTGTTGCTTTAGCTGCGGCAACTGATATTGCTATCTGTGGGCTCTATTCTGTGGTTCCGGGTAAATACCGCTTGCCATATCGGCACGGTATCCTGGGCTGGAATGCACTGGCTATAAATTTGTCCTGCCAGTATGTCCATTGTGCAAAATATTACCCACTTGATACTCGTGGCACATTTGATGCGTGGTGCCCAAATAATAAGACTTACTCTTGTATTGAAAAGTATAAAGTGAACGATTTTTACCGAGAGATAAATCGATTTTTAGATTCAAAGAAATTTATCGATCAATTACCTGATTATATTTAGAGTATTCAATGAAAACGGTCAAGCTTTATATCGAGCCGGCATCACTTCCGCTGACTCAGCAACTTTTGAACTATATCAGAAGTTATAAGAATGATAATATTGTTAATATCATTGCTTTTCAAAGACTTAAAGTTAATACAAATTACACCAATAAGAAAAATACTGTTTTTATTAATAATGTTAATATTGGTCTGAATGAAAAGTTAACCGCAATGGCTAACTTTATCAAAGGCGTACAACCTTCACGAGTTGAAGTCCATACGAATATACATCGTGAGCGAGACATTCTTTTTCCGATGATGAAGTTGCTTGCGCCATTTTTCTCGCTTGATAACATTAAGTTGCATCTTTATGATGATGGTTCAGGTTCATTAATTGAACGCGACGCTATTGAGTCGCTTGACTCAGTAGCTTTTGATCATCTGATGCAGCAGCGAAAAAAACAATTACTGGCAGTGCTGAAAGCAACAGAAAGTAAAGAGTATACCTGGAATATTATTGATAACTATATCTGGCACTATTTGGTTGATACTCAATATTACTTTATTAGTTCACGTAAAAAAAACAACACTAATGCATTTTATAATAAAATAGAACGGCACGTAATATATACTAATTTTAATCTCCAAAAAATTATTACGCCAGAAGAGCAACAACTGTTACTTAAACTGGTCAACTTCCCCATGGCGTTATATCACAAACTGGAACAGCTTAATAAGGATCCTAATGCCTTGATGTTTGTCACAAGTTATTGTCTGGATCCAGTGAAGGCGATGACTTATCACCAACGACTTATTGCATTAATCCAACAACTAAAAACTGATGGGAAAATTCCAGATTCTGCGAAAGTTATATTCAAAGGACATCCAGAGAATAAAAAACTAAATCATGAAATCAGTCAGGCGATAGGTAATGATGTCCTTTGTGTCCCTGATGAAATCCCAATTGAGTTTTTAAGCTCCTTTAATTTACTTCCGCATAATGTAGGCGGGGAGTTTAGCTCAACTTTTTTTTGCATGAAAGATATCAATGTTGAATTCGTTATTCTCAAAGGTAGTGAGGCTGAAATGGATAATAAAATATTTTGTGATATTGCCAATAAATATAACGCATTTGAGATGGATAAGGTTATATATTTGTGATTAGAGTGGGCGATATTTTAATGTAGCGTTCTGTGACGTGGGGAGCACCGCGGTGCCCCCGAACAGAATACTATTCTGCGGAGAGTTGATACAGTCTGGTTTGATTGTTGAGCGGGAGTGTTCTACATATAAAAATCAGGATGGTTTAGATAAAATTATCTCTGCCAATATAAAATCTAATTCCTGATCTATATCGATAGAGTTTTCTCTTTTCATGATATAAGCAAATGTGTTTTGCTCATACAGATGAGTTAGATTACTGACGTATTTTCGATCGAAAATATAGATTGCGCCATTCAATCTCCAGGATGGTTCAAGTTCCTGCGAACGTTTGTTATCTTGAGTCTTAATAAATCCGGCCATTGATAAATCTATCGGGAGCGTATTACAAAATTGAATTGGATGTTCTGTCAGGCAAACAGAAACGATCGCTGATGCTTGTTTCGTATCATACATGTTCATCGCCTGCGCAATGTCATCTGCAGTACGTAAAGGTGATGTAGGCTGTAGTAACGTTACACATGACACTGTCCCCACATTTTGCTCAATCCAGTCGACAGCATGGCTGATGACCTCATTGGTAGAAGATGTGTCTGTTGAGAGTTCGCTGGGCCTTAAGAAAGGGACGCTGGCACCCGCGGCGCGTGCGATGTTGGCTATTTCTTCAGAATCCGTAGTCACTAATATGACATCAAACAAATTACTGGTTATCGCGGCTTCGATTGTCCAGACAATCAATGGTTTCCCTGCGAGTAATTTTATATTTTTACCGGGTAAGCGTTTACTGCCTGCTCTGGCGGGGATGATAGCTACATTCAGTGCTCTCATACTAATTCCTTGACGTCATGTTGTGCTTTATGGAAGTCGTCCATGCGTCCAATATCCAGCCAATATTCGTGTAATGGATACATGAGTACGTCATGAGATTCAGATATTTGCTGGTCAAGTAACGAAGGCATATCAATTCTTTCGTGTTTAGGAACCTGTAGAAATAATTCTGGGCTAATGACATAAATACCGGCATTAACGAAGTAGTGATGTACTGGCTTTTCTTTTATATCTACAATCCGATTTCCACTACTGTTGATAACTCCGTAAGGAATCTGGTATTCGTACTGTCGGACACACATTGTGGCTATAGGGTTGTTTTCCAGATGGAATTCAAGAAGACGTACAAAATCGGTATCTGTTAATACATCACCATTGATCATAATCAAGGGTAGTTTTTGTATATTATCAGGTAACAGACCTAATGCACCGCCGGTACCCAGAGGACTATCTTCATGAACATACTGTATATTTGCCCCCCAGTCTGAACCATCGCCGAAATAGCTGATAATTTTTTCCGCCATGTAGTATGTGGATATATAAATGTTTTTAAACCCAGATTTAATAAATTGTGTCAACAATATTTCAAGGATAGGTTTATCTCCCACTTTTAGCATTGGTTTTGGACAATCATTAGTTAGCGGTCTTAGCCGTGTCCCTAACCCTCCGGCCATGATGAATACAGGATTCTCATATGCGGGGGTGGATATTTCTTTTTCCCAGGTTTCTAGCCCGAGAATTTTATTCTCAGCGTCTACTATGGGTAATGCCAGAATACTTTGCGCTTGCATTATTTTTCGACGCTGTTTATGAGAAGTATTACTGGATACGGTAATGGGTTGACGATTCATAATAGATGAAATTTTTTCATGGAGCGATATGTCTTTTAATATCGCCCGGCGAATATCACCATCGGTAATTACGCCTAAAAGTTTATCATCTGTATCAACAACTAAACATATTCTAAGTGCACCGTCATTTATTACCGAGAGCGCATCTAATACGGAATGTTCTGACGACAGAACTATTTTTCCCCAGTTTTTTTTCATGTGGGATACCTTAAAGTGGGCGATGTCTAAAATGGTTTTGGTGTTGGGGGTGTACTATATATTTAGCCGTAACATCATTTGTTATGATTGTGCCTGCTCCAATAATAACGTCATCTCCGATTTTTATATTTTGTATGACAGTTGATCCAGCACCTATGAAGGTCCTTTTCCCGGTGACTACTGCGCCACAGAGAACCGCTCCGGGGGCTATGTGGTTATGTGGACCAATAGTACAATCATGTTCAATAACTGCGCGTGTATTGATAATGCAGTTTTCGCCGATATGAGCTCCTGCTTGAATTATTGTACCGGGGAGAATTTGAACACCAGCGTCCAATAAGGCGAATGGTGATACTATTGATTGCTCGGAAATGATATTTTTGAATTGATACCCTTGTTTCGTATAATCAGTATAAATGTTTTCTCTGAGCGCAGAGTGAGGCAGCATACCGATACCGTTAACTAATATAACCTCTTCAGGGCTATATTTTTTTATAAACGAATTGTCGTCAATTATGCTTATGCCATTGAATAAAGATCGTGTTTTTTGGACTCTACTGGTCACGATAAGATGCACGGTTTCGTTATTGTTGCACAGTATGTCGAACAAGACAGATGCGTGTCCACCAGCACCCAGCATAACTATTTTTCGTGATGATTTATTCAATGATAAGATCTCCGGAGTGATAGCTCTGGGTTGATCTTTTACCGATAACACTCCAATATAAATACGGTGACATACCGTTCCCCGGCCTCTTAATAACAACGTTTTCTTCGGTAAATTGCTCACCAGTACTAATATCTCTGGCAGCCACTAAGCTTTTCCTGGCAATATCTTTATTTTTAATTTCAGAGGTGGTGGCTGCTTTAATTTTATGCCCCAGAGCCTGTTCAACCTGGCGAATAGCTTTGACCATTTCAGTTAATTCAGTGGGTTCGAGAGAAGCTTTGTGATCCGGACCTGTCATATTCTTGTCGAGGGTAAAATGTTTTTCAATGACGGTAGCTCTTCTGGCAACTGCGGCAACAGGGACAAATATTCCTTCGCTATGGTCCGAGTAACCTACGGGAAGATCGAATGCTGAATGTAATGTATCGATAACACGTAAATTAATTTCGTTTATCGGCGCCGGGTATTCTGTCGTACAATGAAGTAGGGTAACTTTTTGCTTTAGTGCTTTTTGGCCTGCACTTGAAATGTAAGCCTGTTCAAAGGCAGTTGCACATGGGGTTGCATCTTCTGACGTGGTATAGCCGAAAGCGACCACTGCCAGCGCAGCCTCAATTTCAGCTAATGAAGCCATTCCTGTAGAGATAATAATGTCACAGCCAGTTCTGGCATACTCCAGGACTAATGGCGCATTTGTTAACTCGCCCGATGGTAATTTTAAGCGTTTTAACCCCAGTTCGCTTACAAGGAAATGGAGACTTTCAGAGTCGAATGCCGTAGAAAGAAACTCGATACCCAATGAATTGCAGTAATTAACCAGTGCATGATGTGTCTCCCAGGAGAGCTCAAGCCGGCTTAACATTTCGAGTTGTGATTCCCGCTTTTGCGTATTGGCGATCTGATACGCTGCTTGCTGGGCATGCCCGGTAACAAGGTTTTTGGCTTTAAATGTCTGAAATTTTATAATATCTGCGCCTGCTTTATACGCAGCATCAACAAGTTCAAAAGCAAGCTTTTCATCGCCGTTATGATTAACACCGGCTTCAGCAATAATTAATGTCATATCAATTCACTTCAAATTATAAAATATTTTTTGCTGGCAAAATGGAGTTGTTCTAATCATTGCCAGGATTTTTTCACTGGCATTTCCTTTGCCATAGGGATTAACAATGGTTTCACCTGGAGATGTGTACGCATGATGAATAGCTTGTTTAATTGTTTGAGTAATCTCTTCTTTCGTGACAGCACTATTGAGTACGCTTTTGGCTGCTATTCGGCCTCGCTGTCGTTCACCAATATTTACTGTGGGTGTATTAAATGCAGGGGCTTCAATAATGCCACTGGAAGAATTCCCGATGACAACAGCCGCGTTTTTGACGGCGCTGAGATAACGATGTTGCCCAAGAGAAGGAATTGCCAAGATTCTCTCTCGATCTCTCTGAGCATATTTTTCTATCAGAGAAATAATTTTTCTGCCTCCATCGTCGGCATTAGGCCAGGTCAAAATAACCTGATATTCTGGAAATGCATCCAGCGCAGCTAATAATATGTTGAAGCTTTCTTCCGGCGGTTCATACCCTAATGTGACGGAGTGATAAGTCACAAGAAAGAAGGGACGCTGTAATGGGAAATTAAGTGAGCAAGCCAGTTCTTCTACTGTCAGAAACGTCCTTCTGTTGAGATGGTCAAGACCGACTGCCCCCACATTTACGACTCTGGACGGCTCTTCGCCTAACTGAATAACCCTACGGCGATGTTCTTCAGTCGATACGCCGTGAAGATAACTCAGTTTGGTGATGGCATGACGGATGGCATCATCGTACGCTCCTTCCGTTATTTCCCCGCCATGGAGGTGCATAACTGGAATACGCAGGAACATCGCCGTTTGCGCGGCGGCAAGTGCTTCAAATCTGTCGCCTAACAGCAGTAATACATCAGGTTGTAACCGTATTAAGGCATCAGAAAATCCCAAAATGCCTAACCCCACGCTTTTGGCTACCCCGACGGCCGAATCTGAGGAGAGCAGGATTTCGATTTTCTCATCAATCCTGAAACCATCTTGCTCTATTTGCTGCCAGGTCAGGCCAAATTCTGGTGAAAGGTGCATCCCGCTGACCAGTAACTGGAGCTGAAGATCGGGGGCATCCTGGATATCTTTCATCAGCCAATACAGCAACCCATATTCTGCACGCGTACCGGTAAAGACCGCGATTTTCATTTTCTTTGTGGTCATGATAATAAATGGGATGCAGAACTCGGTAAGTTTACCAGGCGCTCTTCAATATAGATTGATTGTTTTAATTCATCGCGCATAGCTTGCGCGAACATGGGTAATCGATGCATCAGTTTCCATACCGGACGAACCATAATCTTCGAATTATTCATTTGGGAAAGAAAAGCATCCTGCTCATCTTTATTCTCGCAGATAATAGAATTAAGCCAATAATTCGAACGCGCATATACAGGTTCCTCAACGAATTTAAACCGGGAACCGGCAAAAAAATCAGAATAATTTTTTGCGAGGATTCTCTTTTGTTGAAGAAAAACCTCCAGCATTTCTATTTGACCACAACCCAGAGCAGCATTGAGGTTGGGCATACGGTAATTGAATCCGGGCTCATCATGATAGAATTCATAGGGGTGAGGGACTTTTGCCGTCGTGGTAATATGTTTTGCCTTGATGCCAGCCTCGACAGAGTTACACAGCACCATACCGCCGCCACCAGTAGTGATGATTTTGTTTCCGTTGAAGCTTAAAATTCCATATTTGCCAAATGTCCCGGTATGGGCATTTTTATAAAACGAGCCCAGGCTTTCAGCGGCATCTTCAATTAATGTAATATGCCATTTGTTGCACACCGAGATAATCTCATCTATTTCTACAGGATGACCGAAAGTATGCATAGGGACTGCTGCCCGAATAACCTGGCGCGTTTTCTTGTGCATGCAAACGTTCTCAACAAGCTCTGCATTTTCTGCTAGCCAGTTCTCCATGGCAGTGGGGCAAAGTCCCAAACTGGTGCTGGAGATATCGATAAAAACAGGTTTTGCACCAAGGTGATAAAGCGCATTGCAGGTCGCAACAAAAGTCAGTGCCTGGGTGATGACAAGATCATCCGGCTTCACACCTGCAAGATAGAGGGCAGTACTGAGCGCTGTCGTACCATTTACTGTTGCGACGGCGCGTGAAGCTCCCGTAACGTTTTGTATTTTACTCTCAAAATCATCAACATATTTACCAACGCTGGAGACGAAAGTACTGGTCAGTGTATCAAGGACATAGCGTTTTTCATTGCCATCAAAAGATGGTGCATGTAATGGAATGAAATCGTTGGATCTATATATATCACGGATGAATTCGACAACGGATAGGGTATTCATACAGCGCACCTTTATTACATTTTACTATCAAGGTATTTCCCGGTTTCTTTATGTTTAAAATCAGGGAGCATTGTCATAAATAATTTAATGATATCTTCTTTGTTCCAGTGAAGAGTGCTACGCAATTTGTGAATTTGATATTCAAAGTGCTGTAATAATTGATTGTTGTAATTTAACTCATTTTTAATGATGCCAATTTTCAAAAAATGAGTCAGATCTATTTTTTCATTCGCTGTGTAAAATTCCTCAAAATCTTTTTCACCGGTGGTGTCGCTGGAAGTAAACAGACATGGCCACTTTCCCTTTATCGGCAGGGAGTTAGCCAGTGTGCGGGCTTCATCTTCGGACTCGCACAGCCAGGGTGTATATCCTTGCTGTTCCAGATAACGTACAGCAATATCTGAAAATGATATCAAATGTTGTTTTTCATCCAGTTTTGGGAAAAAAATATCCCGATTTTCTCCGAAAATGCAAGACAGTAGACAAAGTTCACCTGATTCTTGCGGAGTCACGAAATAACGTTTTATATCATTAGGCGCTACAATAGGTTGGCGTTTGTTTATTCTTTGCTGAAAGCCATGTAACAGCGAGCCGTCAGAAAATGCGACGTTGGCAAAACGGGCTGTTGAGATCTCGATATGTTCACTTTGGCGCATCAAAAACATTTCCATTATGCGTTTCGAAGCCCCCATCATATTGACTGGATTGGCTGCCTTATCTGTAGAAACGCAGAAGAATTTTTTCGCTTTCGCTGCGATAGCATGTTGAATTGTTTTTTGCGTATTAAGTATATTTACTTCAACCATACGCATCAAAGTGAAGGGATCTTTCTCACTGCGGACATGTTTGAGTGCCGAAAGGTTGAGAATGTAATCATATTCACCATCCGCGTTGATAAAAGCATGATATTCGAGAGATCCAATATCCAGCGCAAATGTCTGAAAATCACCCTTGATATAGCCATATGAGCTTCTGATATCGCGAACCAGTTCGACCATGTTATTTTCGCTGATATCGACGACGTGTAATTTTCTTGGCTGACGTTTTATGATCTCTTTGACTACAGCCTGACCGATAGAACCCGCGCCACCGAGAACGAGAAAACTGGAGCCAGATATTATTTGTTGTAGTTCATTTTGACGTGCGCTGATGTCATCAGAAAATATGTTATATTCTCTGCCTATTAATTGTGAAACAGTAGTCATTGTAAACCTGCAGATCGAAAATAATTTGTTGTAATGTATCGATTACTTTAGAACGATGCCAAAGAGTAACAAGATGTATGCCGCAAAAAATGGTTGGCACGCTTTTATTAATTTCAGGCACGCTACCGCCCTGATTTTACAGTGTTCTAATTCTGTAAAACCTGGGGGTGTTTGAATTTTTTTGCCAGTTTTACTGGCAATCTATCTTGCAAATATGAATCTATTTTTCTGTGAGCAATATGTTTTTAGAGAACAGCTTTTCTTGCAGACTCGCTAATAATAAATTCTCTTTTATTGTTTCACTCTGTGTTATCGCTTCAACGATAGCTGATGCCGCTCTTTCCCCTGCGTTGCCATCCATAAAAGCATCGCAATACTGATGGCGAATATTGTCGACTGCTATTTGTTGTGCCGACCAGTCGTAAACATTGGAAAGAAATAGTCTTAATTCATTCATATCATTGGCAACAGGTGCTATTTTATGAATGTCTGTTGCCATATTTCGGTTATCTGTTGGCTTTTCTGCCCCAGACTCATCAAGCCGAATAACACGTTTATTGAGATGGAAAGCATCAAATACATATTCATCACTGTCAGTGAGAATATAGTCAGCCAGTTCTAATGCTGGAGGAATATGATCATGTGCAGCAATCTGCTTTTTAAAGCAGCGATTACAGAGAGCCAGCCATTTTTCTCCATCACTTCCATAAGGAACTCTGTGTTGGGTCAGTAACAAGAGGTTGTAGTCATGTCCCAGACGCGACAGCTTTTCCGCCCAGTGAGGAACTGAACTGGATGCACCATATGTTGGTGCATACAAAATTGTCATTTTTTTAGGATCGAGTTTAAGTGCTGACGGTAGAGTGGCTGTTTCACTTTTCGTATGCCAGTCATCAAAGCGTGGATTGCCGACGATTTTGGCGCTGCCATTAATATCCAACGCGCGTTGACTGTAAGAAGCATAACAAAGTATCTGCTGGTAAAACGTGTTCCACCATGCATGATTCCATTGTGCGTTTGCGAGCCCATGAATGGCGCGAATATGTATGCCGGCCAGACCATCCAGCTCTGCAATATAGTAAGGGCTTACCAGACATTTATAGCGCTGTCCTTGCGCCAGAACGTGGGAGAGCAAATTTCCGCCAAGATCTGAATGGCTGATGGTTTTAAGTAAATTCAGCATCTCGTCTCGCAGCGGTTTTGCCACGCGATCGTTAACTAACAACGCACAGCGCTGTCCTTGTGACTGAAGCGAAGCAATAATGGGGCGATAAATTTGATAGTGGAAGGCTGTTTCCATAAAGAAACCGATCGTTTCGCCTACGTTATTGGCGAGTGTTTGGTTTCTCTTATTCGTGTCAGTTGGCATTTGATTGATTTTATTGAAATAAAAACCAATATTGTCAGTTTCTTTATTCTCAATATCGCTGTAACCTGCACGTTGATAGCTAATGCTTGGATAACAGGCCAGCCATTTTCCTTCACGCAGTAACGACTGCCATTGCTCCTCAGGTGCGTCTGAGCGGTCGCGTTCCATTTGCTGAGCCAGTTCGTTGTAATAATGGCTATTCACCAGATAGGCGCAAACTTTATTGCAGTCACGTGCATGGATTATACCGCTGAGACTTTTAAGGACATTCCCACGTTTAATTTCCCCGCCAAGTAGGATCACTTCCCACGGTAATTTGGGCAGGGCTGCGAGTAGGCTATTCAGCACCTGGATGTGTTTTTCCTGCTTCAGGATGACGGTGTCATCTTCCAGCAACAGATAGTTTTTCCAGCCTTGCTGCTGCGCCAGTTTAAGCGCCTGTAAATGGGACTGGCGGCGACCCCATTGACCATTTTTTTCATCACATGCCGTCAGGCGGGTTATTTTACTGGCTGGAAAATTCAGTTGCGCCAGCTCCTGCTGAATAAGCGCCAGACGATCCGGACGTTTATCTAAATTGACGATCACCGCCTGATCAATACCGCTCCATTGGATAGGTTGATTATGCGTTGCGTTATGCAGACTCAAATACCATGTTTTGAGCATGGGGTCGGGAATGTACTCGTCAAGGCTGGCCCCTGTGGACTGGCTGGAACCCAGGACAAAGTCTTTGTCAAAGGTATTCTGGCTGTGTGAGACGCAAAGGATGGTGTGTTCCCCGGGCAATTGCAGTGGATTCGCCGTAAATTTATTGGTAAATCCTTCCTCTTCGCCTAAGTTACACGCGTCATCATAACGGTGCTTTTTCAAATAATTACGGTGATAGCAAAAGGTGCCGTTGAGAATATTTTGCGGGCCGAAGCTGCGGGTTTTGAAAATCCGATTTATGTGGCTGTACCAGATTGGGATCTGGTCCGAGCCGGATATTAATGCCCGGTGACGTTGCATCATCGCAATGGTGTAAGAGATCTTATCTGCCGGATAATAATCATCGTCATCCATGCAGAGAATATATTCACCTTTTGCCAGCGCGTTGAGCATATTACGCTTTTTCCCCAGATCCAGTTTTTCCGGGTGGTGGATATAGCGAATATTGTATTTTTCAGGATGCCCTTGTGTGAGTTGCTCAATAATCGATAAATGGTTTTGCGCTGAATCATCAAGGATAACCAGTTCTCTGCGGTCCGCGGGGTAGTCCTGGTAGCGATACATGTAAAGTAAATACGGTAGAAAAGCGGCACGATTCCAGGTTGGGGTCACGACGCTAACAAACGGTTTTTCACGACCAGTTTCTAACGTTTTAACGATGTCAGGCAGCGTGGTGCGAGTTTTAGCGGTATTGGGCATGATGGTTTGCATTTCGCGGATCGAAAAAGGACCGGGATTTCGCCCGGCCAACAGGCACTAACAAAAAAGCAGTGAGAATGCTGAGAGCAAGTGATCAGCTGGCAACTGATTGGCTAATTGCTGACGTGCGGATACGGCATCTTCACTAAGTCGCCAGCGTTCATACAGGGCGAACAGCGCGAAAATATCGTCGTCCGTCAATGCTGAACTGTCGAGCGTCCAAAGACTGAACAAAGTACGAAGCAGGTAGAAATCGGTCACCAGTTCGAAATAACGCTGGCTGACGTCTTCGCTGTCATGTTGCGGAAATACATCGTGATACAGTCGGTAAATCAGATAGTTATTCAAAATCCACGGAGCCTGTGCAAAGCACTGCTCATAGGTTTTCTGCCACTGACCCTGTAATTGCTGTTGCAACAGCGCTTCACTGTTGGCGTCCTGCAGCATGAGTAAGCTGACCTGTAAAGGGAGACTGATTTTGCGGGAGCTGTCCGGCAGTATTTGCCAGTCAAAGTCGAATCCTCCCATGCGAGTCAGTAACTGGCACTGAAGTGCAAGTACGGCAGGCAACTGAGCAAACTGTTCCTGTAATTTTCCATCCTCAGCATGTCCTGCCAGAGCCTGCGGCAAAGAGGCGAGTTGACGTAAGACATCAGGAGTGTCGCCGGGCAATTTCTCCGAGTAAGAAAGTATAATTCCCAGCGCGTAGAGCCTCAGCTCTGGCGGTAATCCTGCCAGGGTTACGGTATCCAGCGCGGCCTGATT
Organism: Citrobacter sp. Cm046; assembly: GCF_030333065.1. Classification (NCBI taxonomy): domain Bacteria; kingdom Pseudomonadati; phylum Pseudomonadota; class Gammaproteobacteria; order Enterobacterales; family Enterobacteriaceae; genus Citrobacter; species Citrobacter sp. Cm046. The sequence continues at coordinate 49,961 of NZ_JAOWGP010000036.1, forward strand.
CAGTACCTGGTCACGCGGAGAGAGTGCGCGGCTTTCCGGTTCTCTGTCGCAACAGGAAACATGTAAAGTAAAAGCATGGGGTTCGCCCAGCGCTGCTTTGCTGCTGGCAATGTCTGTCAGTAGCAGGCTGTGTCGAATTTCATTTTTGCGCACTATTCTGGTGTGCAAAGGAGAATCTGGATTGTGGGATAAAAACGACCGGACAAAGTCAGGTTCGTAACTTTCAATCTTACTCATAACGTGTTCTCAGTAACCCCAATAGACAAATCTGGCTAACGTAATGCAAATTGCATGCCTGAATTTTATATGGGTAAATATCAACGAGTTATTTGCACAGAGGAAAAAAGACTTCCGCGAAACGGAAGGCGGAACACGTTAACGGTGGTAAATAAAATCTGCTTCAGTACCTAAAAATGACTGAATAAATTCATATTGTCGGATCAGCAGTTCGCCGTTTTTTTCATTGTAGGTTTTGCAGCGTTCTGCTTTCTGCTCAAGATTTTGCCACCAGCTGTGCGCGGCGCTTTTTTGTGGTACAGGTAACCAGTTGAAAACCTGCTCCAGCCCCGCGCGATTGACGCTTACCCCCAGCTGTTGCAGGATTGAGCGGCGTTGCTGACTGCTGTTTTTCAGCCGTTCATAGTGCTGTTGAATGGTGTCATTGACGGTCAATAACTCTTCACTGGCGCGACGAATCATGCACAGACGCTGCTGTTCAAGCTGGGCCCGAAGTGTGTCATACAGCATTTCATCTTCACGAATGCCCTGAAGCAGGGTTTTGACCTGCTGTAGCCTGGTGCTCACTCTTTCCGCCTCTTATTTCTGAAAAAAGCTGAGCATATCGCCAGCCAGTTGGTCGCTGTCAACCTGCAGGTCACCCGATGCCAGCATGGCCTGCATTTGCGCGACTTTGTCGTAATCAACGTCATTTTGCGCATCACTGCTCAGCGTTTGCTGTGCGGTTTGTAAACCCGCCTGAGTAATGTCGTCGGCAGAAAGCATTGTTGCGCTGGTTGCCGTAGCTTGCGCAGCGTTCTTGTCTGAGCGGTCCGTTCCGGTCGCAGATGTCGGGCGATTACCAGGCAGAGTAGGTGTAATTTTCATATCAACCTCGAGCATGTTCCGTGTGGTTGTGTATCTGTTATCGGATAAAAGCGACTGCTGGGGGGAAAACTTTAATCCCATCACAAAAAATCTCTTATTGTTCCGCCGTTAGCGTGGTGACAACACCCGTATCCTCTACCACGCCGCTAATCACCCGCTGGCTGCTGCTATTGCGAATTTTTATCACATCCCCTTTATGGCCATTTTTCATTGCAACACCGGGCATAGACGCGGTGATCCCTTCCATGTGCGACACAATCATCACCGGTTGATCTCGTTTGACCAGTACGGGAGAGACCAGCGCCGCACGGGTAAGGGGTTTTCCTGGCTGTAAGGTGCGCTTGCTGGTCAGCCCGATAGCCTCCTCAACATTCATCATCAGTCCTTCTCGTTGGCCGCTGATATTGAATTTTTTGAGCTGCAGGACATCGGTGGTCAGCACCGTATCCCGCGCAATCAGCGACTTAGGCATCACCACAGGCACGAATACATCAGGGCGTACTGCCACGTTAACTTGCCAGCCAGCACTTCCTGGGCAGGCGACTGAAAAATTCATTCGTGTCAGGACCGCCTCCGGGGAAGAGGTGAAAGTGGCTTTCGGAGCTGTAGCGCATAGCGCGCTGGTGCTTACCACGGAGGGGATATAGATATTGAAGGTGTAGCGATAGTCATGCCACTGCTGCTTTTGCGCCAGGGCTTCAATTTCATGGCTTGCGGCATTGAGAACCTGCGCGTTGATTTGTTCCCGGGCGCTGTGTTGAACGGGATGGACAGCGGCATATGCAGGTAAGGCACAGAATAAGGCCAGCATAATTTCCACGGAAAAGAGGAAAGAACACTTCCTTCGGTTGATTGTTAATTTCATAAAACCATTTCTCATCAGTCACTTAAAAGTTGGCATGTATATTGCTTAAAGAAGCGATATTGATGCAGGAGTGATGCGAGAAATGGGAATCAGTTTTCAACAGGCATTGGGTGTACATCCGCAGGCAGTGAAGTTACGTCTTGAGAGGACCGAGCTGCTGACTGCGAATTTAGCGAATGTCGATACGCCAAATTTCAAGGCTAAAGATATTGATTTTTCCACTGAGATGCAACGGGCAAGTCGCTCAAATGTTATGCCAGAGGTTGATGTGAAATATCGTGTGCCGATGCAACCCTCAGAGGATGGCAATACCGTGGAGTTGAATACCGAGCAGGCTCGGTTTTCACAAAATAGTATGGATTATCAAAGCAGTCTGACCTTTCTGAACCTGCAGCTTAGCGGTGTCAGAGAGGCCATTGAAGGGAAATAACGATGTCGTTTACTGATATTTATCAGATCTCGGGTTCGGCGATGACGGCGCAAACCATTCGCCTGAATACCGTCGCCAGTAACATGGCAAATGCCGAGTCTCCAGCCAGCAGCGAGGCGCAGGCCTACAAAGCAAGAAGCCCCGTCTTTGCTGCCGTTTACAACAATAGCCTGATTGGTGGGCACAACCATCACGCTATTGATGGTGCGAGTGTTCAGGTGCAGGACGTCATGCAAAGCGGTGGGGCGGTGAAACGTTATGAACCTCATCATCCTATGGCGGATCGGGATGGTTATGTCTGGTATCCGGATGTCAACGTCGTCGAACAAATGGCTGACATGATGTCCGCATCACGAGATTTTGAAACCAACGTTGATGTGCTGAATAACGTCAAAAGTATGCAGCAAAGCTTACTCAAACTGGGAGAAGTGTAATGAATAGCCTGGCTTTGTATGCCCAATCTCAGGCGCTGTCTTCTTCTCAGGAGAAGACAGCAGTCGCAGAAAATAACGTGGGGGCGACGTCGCAAAGCACCAATCTGGGGGACAGCAGCTCCTCAAACACTACTAGCACAACGGATACCAGTGGTACCAGCAACACCCCGACGACGACAACGTCTACGGAGCCGTCAGGTGTGCAAACGTTCCTGACATTATTCGTGGCTGAAATTGAAAACCAGGATCCAACCAACCCTACCGATCCGACCGCTTATATCGATCAGCTTTCCTCAATGGCACAGGTGGCGATGATGGAAGAGATGAGCGTACAGGCGAATACCAATGCCGTGCTGATGAGCAACATTCAGGTAATGGCGCTGGGGAATATGGTGGGTGACAACATCATGGTGCAGACCACATCACTGGACGTGAGCGATCAGGAGATTCAGGGGCGTGTCACGCTGGATGATGCCTGTACCGATGTTGACCTGCATTTTACCGACGAAGCGGGCAACGATTATACCGTCTCGCTGATCCCGGAAGGTGAAACCTCTGCAGGACCAGGACAGGTGGATTTCGATATTAATCCGGCTGATTACGGGATCCCGCCCGGCGATTACAGCGTATCTGTGGTGACCAATACCGGGGAGGAAGAGGTCCCTATCGAGGTTTCCGGAGAGGTTAAAGATGTGCGTATTCCGCTTGATGGAAGCACACCGGTGCTCAATGTTGATGGTGTCGGTGAAGTGCCTTTCACCATGATCACCCAGTTCGGTATACCGGATGGTACCGATGATGTTACGCCAGTGCCACCGGATGACGGTAGCGATGATGTTACCCCAGAGCAGACGGACAGTAGCAGCGAAAATCTCGTGCTTTGATGAAGTTTAAATAACAGGAATAAACAATGAGTTATGAAATTGCAGCGACGGGGCTGAATGCCGTCAACGAACAACTTGATGGGATCAGTAACAACATCGCTAACTCCGGAACGGTGGGGTACAAATCCATGACCACGCAGTTTTCCGCCATGTATGCGGGAACGCAGGCGATGGGCGTGAGTGTGGCCGGCTCTGCACAAAGCATCTCGACGGGGGGCTCCATGGTTTCAACCGGAAACGCGTTGGATCTGGCCATCAATAACGACGGTTTTTTTGTGACATGCGATAGCGCAGGAAACATTTCCTATACGCGTGCCGGGTCTTTCGTGACCGATAAAAACGGCTATATCGTAAACGCTACCGGTGATTATCTGCAGGGCTATCCGGTTGATGACAGCGGTACGCTGCAAACCGGTACAGTCACTGATATTCAGATTAAAACCGGCAATATTCCGGCACAGGCAACGGACAGTATGACGTTCACGGCAAACTTTAATGCCAGTGATGAGATTATCGATCGTGATGGTGATGCAACTGCGACACCACCTGTTGATGCTGTACCTTTTGATCCTAACAACAGCGATACCTATACCGACAGCTACACCACAACCGTGTATGACTCATTGGGTAATGAACACTCGGTCAGCCAGTACTTTACCAAGACGGCGGATAATACCTGGGAAGTTGATTATACCTTTGATGGCGAGAAGCAGGACGGCGTACCACCCACCACGCTGACGTTCGATCCGAATACCGGCAAGCTGGTCTCTCCAACTACACCACAAACGATCACTTTTACTACCGATGAAGCCGCGCCAATTTCAATGACTGTCGATTACTCAGATTGTACTCAGTACGGTTCTGATTTCTCGGTGACTACAAACTCCGCGACCGGTTATGCCTCCGCAACGCAAAACGGCGTTCAGGTTGATGACGACGGTAAAGTTTACGCCACCTACAGCAACGGCGAACGTATGTTACAAGGCCAGGTTGTACTGGCAACCTTCCCGAATGATAGCGGGCTGCAAGCGGTGAGCGGCACTGCCTGGGTGCAAACCGGTGAATCCGGTACGCCGTTGATTGGCGTCCCTGGCTCTGGTACCTGCGGCACGCTCGCTTCCGGCATGCTTGAAAGCTCCAATGTGGATATCACCAATGAACTGGTTAACCTGATGACGGCCCAGCGTAACTACCAGGCGAACACGAAAGTGATCTCGACCAGTACGCAGCTGGATCAGGCCCTCTTCCAGGCGATGTAAGGCACTCATAAATGGATCGGTTGATATATACCGCACTGAGCGGTGCCACTCAGACGCTGCTGGAACAGCAGATTAGCGCCAATAACCTCGCCAATGTGAACACCAATGGTTTTCGCGCGGATATGGCGATGGCGAGTAATGACAAAGTGAAGGGTGGTGGTTTCGATACGCGTTTTATGGCGAAGGAAAGCCCGAGTGGCGTCAATGACAGTATCGGCGTTGCGGAAAAAACAGAGCGTCCGCTGGATGTTTCTATTCAGGGCGGTGGCTATATCGCCGTGCAGGATAAGGCGGGAAATGAGGTCTATACCCGTAACGGCAATATTCAGCAGGACGACCAGGGGCAATTGACGATCGACGGCAATATCGTTCTCGGTGATAACGGTCCGATTATTCTGCCGCCGAACGCGATCGCCTCTTTCGGTAGCGACGGCACACTCTCGGTGACACCAGATGATGGTGATGTAACTGCCACAATGGATATTGATCGTCTGAAGCTGGTGGATATTCCGGTCAGTAATCTGGCGAAAAATACCGAAGGTATGTTGGTGACGGCTGACGGCGTACCGGCACAGCGTGATGAAAACATCAAAGTAAGCGGTGGTTTTCTGGAAAGCAGCAACGTGTCTGCGGTTAGCGAAATGATGTCTTCCATTGCGATGAACCGCCAGTTTGAAGCGCAAATCAAGATGATGAAAACCGCCGAGGAACTGAGTGACTCGGGCAACCGATTGTTACGTGGCTCTTAATCAGGGATAAAGTTTTATGAATGCAGCGTTATGGATCAGTAAAACCGGCCTGTCGGCGCAGGATGCTGAGATGAGTGCGATTGCCAACAACATCGCCAACGTCAACACCACGGGCTTTAAGCGCGACCGCGTTATGTTCCAGGATCTGTTTTATCAGACTCAGGAAGCGCCGGGCGCAATGCTTGATCAAAACAACATCATGCCGACCGGAATGCAGTTTGGCAGCGGTGTACGCATTGTTGGTACGCAGAAAACCTTCACCGAAGGGAATGTGGAAACTACTGATAATGCGATGAATGTGGCGATCATGGGACAGGGGTTCTGGCAAGTGCAAAAGGCTAACGGGGATATCGCTTATACCCGTGACGGCAACATGCAGATTAATGCTGATGGGGTGTTAACTAACTCCGAGGGGCTACCTCTGCAACCAGAGATTGATGTGCCAACCGGTGCGACCAATGTGGCATTTGGCGAAGATGGTACCGTGACGGCGATCCTTCCTGGCGATAGCGATCCGACCGAACTGGGGCAACTGACGTTGGTGAATTTCGCCAATCCGGCAGGCCTTTCAGCCGAAGGCGACAACCTGTATCTGGAAACCGCCGCCAGTGGTCAACCGACGGAAGGTATCCCGGGAGAAGATGGCCTGGGGACCTTGCAGGACAGTGCGCTGGAAGGCTCGAATGTGGATATCGTCAACGAAATGGTGGCGATGATCACCGTTCAACGTGCCTATGAGATGAACGCCAAAATGGTCTCTGCGGCAGACGATATGCTGCAGTTTATTAGCCAGACGCTGTAATACGAGAATGTAAAACGGAAATAGACAGAACGTGAAAAATTATCTCTGGCTGATAGTCCTGCTTCCCCTGTTAAGCGGGTGTGAATCGCAGGCTATGCTGGTCAAAAAGAATGACGAATTCTTCGCCCCCCCGAAAACGGAGGCACAGCCGACGGCTGATGGCCGTGCAGGGGGGGTGTTCGAAACAAGTTACAACTGGTCGTTGACGGCGGATCGCCGAGCCTATCGGGTGGGTGACATCCTGACCGTTATGCTGGAAGAGTCCACCCAATCCAGCAAACAGGCGAAAACCAATTTCGGCAAGAACAATACCGTCGATATCGGCGCGCCGACTATTTTTGGTCATACCAAAGATAATCTGTCGGGATCTATTGATGCCAATCGCGATTTCAATGGTACGGCGACATCGCAACAACAGAACAGCTTACGCGGTGAAATTACAGTATCTGTGCACTCTGTACAGCCGAACGGCATTCTGGAAATTCGCGGCGAAAAATGGCTCACCCTCAACCAGGGGGATGAATATATTCGCCTGAGCGGGCTGGTGCGTGCCGATGACATCCAGAACGATAACTCAGTTTCTTCACAACGTATTGCAGATGCGCGGATCTCGTATGCGGGTCGTGGTGCGTTGAGCGATGCCAACGCGGCAGGCTGGCTGACACGTCTGTTTAACCATCCTCTCTTCCCGATCTAATGCAGGATTTTGATATGCAACACCTAAGCGGGCGCTGGATGAAGGCGTTAAGTGGCGTCTTGATCGCTCTCAGCCTTGTTGTGTCTGGTACGACGCAGGCGCAATCTCTGGAATCTCTGGTCAACGTCCAGGGCGTCAGGGAAAACCAACTCATCGGTTACAGCCTGGTTGTTGGGCTGGATGGGACCGGGGATAAAAACCAGGTCAAGTTTACAAACCAGACCATCACCAACATGTTGCGTCAGTTCGGTGTTCAGTTACCGTCCAAGATTGATCCAAAGGTGAAAAACGTCGCGGCGGTGGCCGTCAGTGCATCACTGCCGCCAATGTACTCACGTGGGCAGACCATTGATGTCACAGTCTCTTCAATTGGCGACGCCAAAAGCCTGCGCGGTGGCACATTGTTGCTTACCCAGCTACATGGCGCTGACGGAGAAGTTTATGCCCTGGCGCAGGGGAGCGTGGTGGTCGGCGGGATGAATGCGACCGGTGCCAGCGGCTCCAGCGTTACAGTGAATACGCCGACGGCGGGACTTATCCCGAACGGTGCATCAGTGGAGCGTGAAATACCCAGCGACTTCCAGATGGGCGATACCATCACGCTTAATCTGAAACGTCCCTCTTTTAAAGATGCTAATAACATTGCGGGGGCGATCAACGCGGCATTTGGCGGTATTGCAACTGCGCAAAGCTCGACCAACGTTATCGTTCGTGCCCCAACCAGTCCAGGTGCTCGCGTTGCCTTTATGTCCCAGTTGGATGATGTACAGGTACTGGCCGAAAAAGTCCGTGCTCGCGTGGTGTTTAACTCGCGTACTGGCACGGTCGTCATGGGAGAGGGGATCGCCCTGCATGCGGCGGCAGTATCCCACGGCAGCCTGACGGTTTCTATCAACGAAAGCAGCAATGTTAGCCAGCCGAATGCCCTGGCAGGTGGCCGCACTGCGGTTACTCCACAGAGCAATATATCGGTGAATCATGCCCGACCTGGGGTGATTAACTTACCGGAGTCCAGCAGCCTGAAAACACTGGTTAATGCTCTCAATAGCCTGGGCGCAACGCCGGACGACATTATGTCTATTTTGCAGGCGCTGCATGAAGCCGGTGCGCTGGATGCCGACCTGGAGGTGATCTGATGGCTGACATCAAGGTGAATCACAGCGGGGGCGTTGACGGTAGCGATGCGTTAATGGGACCCAAAATTAAAGATAACGATTTGCAGAAAGCGGCTCAGCAGTTTGAGGCGATTTTTTTACGCAACATGATGAAAGAGATGCGTAAAACCAATGAGATCTTTGATTCAAAAGATAACCCGTTTAACAGCGACTCGGTGCGTATGATGCAGGGTTTTTATGACGACCAATTGAGCAACAGTCTGGCCCAACATAACGGGATTGGGATTGCGGCCATGATCGTGAAGCAACTCTCACCCCACCACAAAGGATAAAGGTCAGGCGGCGGCTTAAGAACCGCGGTTTTGCGCCGCTCTTTATCGGCAAGGTTGTTAACGACAGACCGGGCGACAGGCCGGCAAGGATTCTTTGATGGATATGATTAATATTGGCTACAGCGGCGCATCTACGGCGCAGGTGGAGCTGAACGTCACTGCGCAAAACACCGCCAACGCGCTGACGGATGGTTACACCAGGCAGGTTGCTGTCACCAGTACCATTGGCGCCAGCTCGGGCTCGTCAAACAGCGCCGGTAATGGTGTGCAGGTGGACAGTATTCGCCGGGTGTCGAACCAGTATCAGGTGAATCAGGTCTGGTATTCTGCCAGCGAATTTCATTACTACGACACCCAACAGGGGTACCTGCTCCAGTTGGAAACGGTACTTAGCGATGACAACAGTAACCTGAACGCGGGATTTGATAATTTTTTTGCTGCGCTGAGCGAGGCGACAACCAGCCCGGATGACTCTGCTTTACGTGAACAGGTGATCAGCGAGTCTGGTGCGCTGGCGCTGCGTGTGAATAACACTCTGGATTATATCGACTCGCAAAGTAGTGAGATTGCCAGCCAGGAGCAGGCATATGTTGCTCAGGTGAATACGTTGACCAGCGGCATTGCCAGTTATAACCAGCAGATCACTGAGGCGGAAGCGAACGGTGATAACGCATCTGCCCTGTACGACGCCCGCGATCAATTGGTTGAACAGCTTAGCGGCATCATGGATGTTCAGGTCAATATTGATGATGAGGGGAACTACGACGTTACGTTGCAAAATGGTCAGCCATTGGTCAGCGGACAAGAAAGTTCAACCATTGCATTGGAAACCAATACTGATGGCACTCAGAGCATGTCACTGACGTTTGCCGGAACGACATCGTCAATGAATTCCGATACGGGTGGCGCTTTAGGTGCGCTGTTTGATTACCAGAACGAAGTGCTGACGCCGCTGAGCGGTACTATCAACAGTATGGCGGAACAATTTGCCAATGCGGTGAATACTCAGCTTGCACAAGGCTATGACCTGAACGGTAATCCCGGCGAGCCGCTGTTTATTTATGATGAAAACTCTGCCGATGGCCCACTGGAGGTTAACCCGGATATCACCGCCGATGAACTGGCATTTTCCAGTTCGCCGGACGAAAGCGGCAATAGCGATAATCTGCAGGCGTTGATCAACATTTCCACCGAACCGCTGGAAATTGAGGGGCTGGGAAGCGTGACCGTCGGTGAAGCTTGCTCATCGATCATCAGCAACATCGGTATTTACAGCCAGCAGACTCAAACGGAAGCGACGGCAGCATCGAACGTTTACTCTGAAGCACAAAACCAACAGAGCAGCGTCAGCGGCGTCAGTATGGATGAAGAAGCGGTGAATCTTATTACTTATCAGCAAATCTATGAGGCCAACCTGAAAGTGATCTCTACGGGTGCTGATATTTTCGATTCCGTGCTGGAAATGTGTAGCTAACCTGGAGGGTTATTATTATGCGAGTCTCTACCCAACAATCTTATGTGTCCATGACGCAGAGTTTTAATAATCTCTCCAGCCAACTGTCACATGTTGTTGAGCAAATGGCGACCGGGAAAAGTATTTTGCTGCCGTCTGATGATCCGATAGCCGCTACCCGTATCACCCAGCTTAATCGCCAGCAAACCGCTCTCGATCAATATCAGAGTAATATTGATTCCGCATCGTCGGGTATGAGCCAGCAGGAGTCGATTCTTGATGGGGTTAACAACGATCTGTTAGCGATACGCGACGATCTGCTGGAGGCGGCGAACGGCACTAATACCGCTGATTCGTTAGCCAGTCTGGGCCAGGATATTCAGTCTATGACCGAAGCTATGGTATCAGCATTAAATTATCAGGATGAAGACGGCCACTATGTATTTGGCGGTACGGTCAACGATCAGCCGCCGATTGTTGCAGTGGATGATGACGGTGATGGTGTAACTGACAGCTACACCTATCAGGGCAACAGCAATCATCGTCAAACCACGGTTTCCAATGGCGTTGAGGTTGATACTAATGTCGCAGTCAGTGATTTTTTTGGCAGTAGTCTTGATGTACTGAACACGCTCACGTCGCTGTCGAAAGAGCTACAGGATCCATCAGTTGACCCTTCAAATCCGCAAGTGCAAAGCGATATTCAGAATGCCATCGATACAGTGGATGACGCCTCTGATTCTCTCAATGTGTCAATCGCTTCGTTGGGGGAAACGCAGAATACGATGACCATGTTGAGTGATGCCCAGACGGATATCTCCACCTCTAACGATCAGCTTATCAGCCAGTTGAGCGATCTGGATTACGGCCCCGCGTCTATTGAATTTACCGGGCTGGAAATGGCGATGGAAGCCACCTTGAAAACCTACTCCAAAGTGAGTGAGTTAAACCTTTTTAGTGTGATTTAACAATTAGCAACGGTTCAGGAACAGTATGCAGGTCGGTTTAAATACAACATCACTCTCCGCTAACGGAGCGCTCAATCCTTCCGTTCAACAGTATGCTGTTGCTCAGAATGCTCCCGTCCGTCAAAAGTTACCCGCAACGGCGAGTGATTACCCGGCCTCTCCACTGATCACTACCCGGCCCCAGCGTTACAGTGTTCAGCTCAACGACCAGCTCACCACGCTGCAACAGGCCGATCACTATCTGGGCCAACTGGAGCAGCATTTGCTGGATTATCGCCATGCGGCACGTCGTGGCGGGCAGGCGCAGCAGCAGAAGGGGGCCGATCTTACACAGTGGCTGGAAAAACGATCGTCGCTCTCCGGTGGAGCGGTCGATCGTCAATTGCGCCCGGTATTGCAGGGGGAAGCGCGAGTGACGTTCCAATCGCCTGATCTGGTGCGGATGCTGCAAAAAAATGTCTCGGAGTCGCGGATGTTCAGCGTCTCCGATGGACGGCAAACTCAGCTTTCTGCGGTGGTGGTCGGAGACGATGTCGAGTCTGGCCAATATAAAATGATGATGAGTCATGCGCTGCGTCGTGTTGGAGTGCAAATGCACGAGCAGCAGGGCATGCTCAACTTTTCCACCACAGAAAAACAGTGGCCTCAGTTGGAAAAGACGCTGAGCGCACGCGATGTGGAGGCAAAGTCATCAACGTTTACCCCGTTGAAAACCTTTGCCGATCCTTCGCGAGCAGAAGAATTGTTGCAGAGCCTGTCACGAGGAAATTCCCGTACTCCAGATGCCATACAACACGCCCTGGATGCCATTGGCGATCAGAGGGCGCAAATGGCGACCCAGCAAGAGAAAGCCCGACAATTGATTGATGGTATGGCGCGCTTCCCACAGGCAAAAAGCGCAGTAAAAGCATCGGAGTCACTTGGTGGAATACTGGATCACGCTAATCATAATTATCAGGTGTTAGCGCAAGCGGTTAACGGGCAGGCCAGACTTTCTGGCCAGACCGTGCGGAGTTTATTACGTTAGTCAGACTGACATGCTTTTGCTTGTGATATAAACGAGGATGGATCCAAGACAAGCAGGCCACCAGCATCCTGATTAAAAAGTAAAATTTGCTGCGTATCTAAATGGAACCACCACATACGCAGATTATGTTCGTTAACAAAGGCGCCTAAATTCGACAGGCGGCGATCCGTATGATCGGTTTCTGCACCGCTAAAATGAAATTCTCCCTGCTTAGCCGTGCCAGAATAGCGATTAATACATGCCGATACCTTAAATATTGAGGGGGTATTGTTACCTTCCCCGATTGGCAGGAAGGTTAGGGTTGTGTTTTTTCCAGGAGGGCTCAAGATGAGTTCGTAATGAGAACTTTCCCCAGTGGCAAGGTTATAATTACTGGCAACAGTGTTTTCAATGTGTGCATGTACCATAAATGAAGCGAGCGAAAAAAAAGTAAACGCAATGTAAGAAAAATAGTTATTTGCACTTAGGAATTTCATTTAACATTTTCTCCACTTCTTTAAACATAATAGCATTCATTTCATTATCTTTGTTCTGCCAGTTATCAAAATTCAATACCAGCTGCCAACTGTCATTGCATTGATTGCTAAGCACAATATCAAGGACAAACTTACTCAGAGACTCTCTGTAGTACACATTCATTGTCATATTATGTGAGATCAACAACGGATTGATATGTTGCATTCCTGGTAAAAGATGTTGAGAAAAAAAAGATGTCGTTTTATTTTTGGTATCAGTATCGTAAAGATGATAGACCGAGATCTGACTGGCATTATCAGTGTTTTCTTTTATCAACTGTGGTACATCAACAGGTTTTGTCGCGAACGGAGCTTCAAAGTAATACATGAAAATAAATAAAAATAGGGTGATAGCGATGACAGGCAATGTTATGAATACGGCTCTATAGGGATGCCGTGATGTGATGTTTTCTTTCTCTTTTTTTTCTGGTGATTCATTGATAAGTAATGACTTATCATGGTTTTCCAGTTGTTCATGGCCTGCCTCGTTGTCCTCCTCAGGTGTCCTGCAAGCGGGAGACAGTATGCTCTCTTCAGCGACCTCGGTTTCATCATTAATTAATGTCTGATCACTGAGGGTGGTAAGGTAACTTTTATTAAATAAATAGCCTTTTTTGGGGATGGTCTTAATAATTTCTTGTTGTTTTCCATCATCATCAATCGCAACACGTAAAGCATGAATAGCCGTCGGAAGGCTATTCCCACCCACAATACGACTTTTCCAGACTTCGCTCATTAAATATGAACGAGATAAAACAGAGTCGGCATTTTTAGCTAATGTTTCTAAAAGAATAAAATGGTATTCGCCCAGACGGCGCGTTTCACCTGTCTCGCAATGGATCAGGGCATTAAGCGAAGGATCCATCCGCCAGTTGTTGACTATAATACTCATGGTTTGGTTTACCTGTGCAAGAATTTTTATATCCCTGATGCCACACCGTTAAATATTAGTGCATTAAAGTTCTGGATAAACAGAGATATCGTACTGGCTGGAAAGTGACAGTTTAAGTATAGAGTGTTTTTTTGCGTAGTCCAAAAATGGACTTGGAATGTAACGAAAGCACTAAAAACTCACAATATAAAAGTAGACTGCATTTGCAACGAAATGTAAAAAAAAGCGCAGGGTTGGTAAAATAAAAAGATCTGATTTGAGTTTAATCTCATTGGTTTCATGGTGTTAACGATTTTTGGTTATCAGGGGTAATGGCTTGATGAGATATTACTAATAATCTTTTTATTTAAGCTCAATTTGCGCTTGTCTTGGTTTTGAGTGCTGACAACAACAGCACAGAATGCTTAATGATGATGTCGGCAAAAAAAATTGATGTGGTGCTTTAAGTTTTCTGAACGGGTGGTCGTTTTTACAGGGTATCGAAACGAAGATGATTATTCCCAAGGAGCTGTACCATGTTATCAATTAATACCAATACCGCATCAATGGCGGCTGTTAACGCAATCAACAAAAGTAGTTCATCTCTGTCTACTTCTATGGAACGCCTGGCGACGGGTAGCCGTATTAACTCTTCTGCAGATGACGCCGCAGGTAAACAAATTGCTAACCGTCTGACTGCACAGTCAAGCGGTATGGGTGTTGCGCTGAGCAACATTCAGGACGCAACCGCAATGCTGCAAACTGCAGATAGCACGTTTGATGAAATGACCGACGTTCTGGGCCGTATGAAAGACTTGTCCACGCAAGCAGCGAACGGAACATACAACGCTGACGACATGCAGGCTATGCAGGATGAGTTTGATGAACTGGGTCAGCAGATGTCCGACATGCTGCAGAACACCACCTACGGCGGTACTAACCTGTTTGGTACAGCTTCTGGCAGCAACACCGGTGCTTCTGGTCTGTTCCAGAGCGCAGTGACCTTCCAGGTTGGTGCTGAATCTTCTGACACCATGACTGTGGATATCTCCAGCCAGCTGGACACTCTGGTAACTGACCTGACCGCTGTCAGCACCTCTTTCGGCGCCGATCAGTCGGGTGCAACGGGTGTTTCCGGTGGTACTGAACTGACCACTTCTGGTTCTGCAAACGCGATGATCGGTACCATTCAGACTGCAATGGATGACGTTTCTAAAATTCAGTCCAAGTTGGGTGCGTCTATCAACCGTCTGAACGACACTGCGAATAACCTGACCAGCATGCAGGACAACACTGAAGTGGCAATCGGTAACATTATGGATACCGATTACGCGACGGAAGCCTCCAACATGACGCAACAACAGGTGCTGATGCAAACCGGTATTACCATGCTGAAGCAGTCCAACAGCATGTCCAGCATGGTGTCCAGCCTGCTGCAGTAATTCTGTTCAGTGGTGAAATTGCGCCAATCACAACACCGCCGACTGGCGGTGTTGTGCTTTCAGCGGCAGAGGGTTGGTCTGCAAGCTTCCCGCTCAGCGGAAATTTGATTTCCACGTGCTCAATAATTTGTTGATTTTAAATGAAATGTAAAATTGGCACACCTCTTGCTTAAGTATCAATAACGTCGCACGGAGTTATTCATGATTAACCCAAGAACCATGGCGAAAGCTGCCGCCTATGCGGATATCGCCACGCAAAGTGCAAACCTGATGCAACAGCAGGCGCAACTGGACGCTGAAAGTAGCGGGCTGGATTCGCTGAGTACGGCTTTAACCGATTTTCAATCGGCCATTGATGCATTAAACAGTGATACCGACGGTCCGCTGACCTTTTCGGCGACGACAAATAATGATGCGGCAACGGTGTCGGCGAACTCAGAAGCGCAGGCGGGAACGTATTCGTTTTATGTTCAGCAACTGGCTCAGGCGCAGCAGTCAACGTTCCAGATGGCAGATAATACCTACGATGCAACGGGTACGTTTGACCTGACCATGGCAGATGGCAGCACCATGGAGATCGATCTCTCTACAGCTGATAGCGATGGTGATAATAAGATCGATTCCACCGGGCTGGTGAATGCTATCAATAATTCCGATGATAACCCTGGGGTCTCGGCGGCGCTGGTAAAAACGGACGGTCAGACAACCATTATGCTGACGTCTGACAGTACCGGTGAGGATAGCGCCTTTACGGCGACCGTGAATGGAACCGTCATTGCCAGCCCCGACACTGCGATGACAAAAGCGCAAGATGCTGTGATTTGTCTGGGGGGAGCTAGTGGGCAAACCATAACCAGCAGCACCAATACCTTTGATGATGTGATCCCTGGTGTGAGCATGACTTTCACAGAAGCCAGCGATCCCGATGATCCCAGTGATGTTACCACTATTACCATTGCGGAAGACTCCAGCGCTTCGCAGGCAAAAGTACAAACTTTTGTAGATGCTTATAACACGCTTATCGATACCGTCAATTCACTCACCAGCAATGGTGGTAATGGTTCAAATCCCGGTGTATTTGCGGGCGATGCAGGACTCAGTTCGTTAACGAGCCAACTCGATGACATAGCGCATGCTTACTATGGCGGTGTGTCGATCGTGGATTACGGCATTTCGCTGGATTCTGACGGCCATTTACAGGTCGACTCAGATAAGTTTAACGAAGCGATGGAAGAGAATCCGGATGGCCTGACTTCTATCTTCGTCGGTGACGACAGCATGGTCGCACAGATGGACAGCCTGATGGAAAGCTACCTGGATTCCAGCACCGGTATTATCGCCATGCGTGAGGATAATATTGAGGATCAGCAGGGCAAAATCCAGGACGAAAGCGATCAGCTCACTCAAACCTATAACACCAACTATGACCGCTACCTGGAAGAGTACACCAATACGCTGATTGAAACGTACACCATGAAAGTGAGTATGGCTGCGTTTATGTAAGCACCTGGTTTAGCAAAAGAATAGAGAGTCAACATGTACGACACGCAGGATGGTTATTCGCAATACAAAGAGATGGATCTTGCTGCCCGCACGGCTGCCGCTTCACCGTTAGAGCTGGTACTGGTGCTGTTCTCCGGTTTGATGGATGAACTGGAGCGCGCTAAAAGTCACATCGAGAACAAACGTTTCGAGAAGAAGGCGCAAAGCATCAACAAATGCATCGATATTCTCAACGCCTTAACCAGTTCGCTGGAGTTTGAAACAGGTGGCGAACTGGTGGTGAATTTGTCCCGCCTTTATGACCATTGCGTCTACCGTCTGTATGAAGCCAGCGGTGAAATGTCATTGGAAAAAATTGATGAAGTGATCCTGATTCTGACCAATCTGCGCACAGGCTGGGAAGGTCTGTCGGCCAAACTTGGATAGGGCGATGGAAAGAGAGCAACAGCAACAGCAGCTCTATGCCCTGGTCGATGCGATGAACGAAGCTCTGGACAAAAATCGCTGGCGGCGATTGCCCGCGCTGCATAAGCAAGTGATGCGCGTCTTTCATGAATATGAAGCATGGGAACAAGACGTCACAGCGCTGCATGAAGTGAAAAATCACATGCGTGCGGCATTTTCAGCGCTGATTGAGCGCCGTGAGCGGCGTGCGGAAGAGCTCAAAACGCGTATGGATAAACATCAGCAAAATCAGGAGGGGATGATGGCGTATTCAATGGTTAATTTAATTTCGGAGAAGGCATGAACCCTGTATTAGCGGCTCTGGCCAGTGCGCTGGCAGAGGCCGCGCCCGAAAAGGCCTCTATTTCGGCCCCGGCACCTTCCGGGAGCGGCAGCGCATTTACTTTACCACAGGCGGGGTTTAACGCTGTGGCGGAACGTCTGCTCGGTGCAAAAGTTAACCAGCAGCAGGCGTCTGCTGCTGAGCGTCATCACGATGATACCAACCCAGCAGCAATGCAGGCATTACTGGCTATGCTGCTGGCGCATCCAGCTCAGACGGCGGTTCCCGCTGCTTCACAGAAACCACCTGATGGTGACGTGTTGAAAATGCTGTCGCAGGTGCAATCCGGAAATACAGAAGGGGCGCTCGTCCGGCAACTGGCAAGCGCAATGGCGCAGCAGGAAAAACCCGCAGCAGTTGCGCAGAATGTGAAAGATCTCTCCTCACTTCCGCCTAAACTGCAAGCGTTGTTGACGTCATTAACCCAGGATATGCCGCAGGCAACACCTGAGCAGCAGGCAAAACTGAGCACGTTTTCCGCCCAGGATTTACGTGCGATCTCTCCGGAACAGCCGCCACTCTCTTCCCCGCAGCAAATGACTGCTCGAGTGAAGTCAGCGGAAGCTCCTCTTCCGCACCCAATGGCGGTGGTAAAAAAAAGTGGCAGCAGTGATGTGAGTCAGTCCACCTCCGCCCAGAACTTGCTCAATATGTCCGCTCGGGTGAATCAACCGGCGAATGCTGTTGCTGATCGTAGCGTGGCGCCGATGCAAATTTCTGAGTCTGTGGCAATGTCGCCAGATGAACTGGGGGAGAAACTCACGGCACTGCTGAAAGACCGGATTCAGTTTCAATTAGGTCAGCAGCAGCAAATTTCTACCATTCGTCTGGACCCTCCATCACTTGGCAAACTGGAAATTGCCGTACAGCTGGATGCGGGAAAGCTGATGGTTCACATCGGCGCAAATCAGAGTGATGTCTGCCGTTCGTTGCAGCAATTTAGCGAGAACTTACGTCAGCATCTGACGGCGCAGAACTTCATGGAAGTGAATGTGCAGGTCTCCTCTGAAGGGCAATCGCAACAGCGGCAGCAACAACAGCAGTCAGGTCATCAACAGGATGAGGTGACGTCGGCATTAACCCTTAATGACGAACCTCAATTTCAACGGAATGAATCCGTTTTGATCAAAGTGTAAAAGCAAAATGAAGAAAATTGTTATCGCGTGTGTAATCAGTTCCGTCGTGGCTCTGGGTATTGCGGGGGGAGCCGCGTGGGGTATTTATCATTTTATGGCAAAGGGAACCGCAGCTGCGACGACACATCCTGCCGCAGAAGCAGAAAATAGCCTTGATGATACCAGCAGTATTTTTGTCTCCTTACCTGAAACGGTGGTCACCCTTCATGACAGTGAAGGTGAAGATCATTACATGGTGGCTGAATTAGTTATGGTTGTGAATACAGACAAAGATGCTGAAAAAATAAAGAAAGAAGAACCGTTATATCAGAGTATTACTGTCGATAAGCTTTCAAATATGAAATATGAAGAGATTCGTTCTTTAAAAATATCAGAAATCAGGACGATGGTTTCTAATACGTTGAAAAAAGAATTAACAACCCGAAAAATGGCTGCACCGTATAAGGATATTCTGGTGAAAAAAGTCGTGTTTCAATAAACGGCAAGCCAGGAAATAAAATGATACAGGAAGCTTACGAATCAGAAGATTTTAATGCGACACCCGTGCTCACGCCACAGGAAGAGAGTCATTATTTACAGGCTTATCTTCCACTGGTACGCAAAGTCGTGCGGCAACTTGCGCCGCAATGTACCTGCGTTATCGACAGGCAGGATATGGAGCAAACGGCGCTGATGGGGTTGCTGAATGCAATTCGTCGCTACGGTATGCCTGATGAAGGCTTTGCCGGATATGCCGTACATCGCATACGTGGGGCAATTCTGGATGAACTACGCAGCCTCGACTGGCGTCCTCGCCAGTTACGACAGAAATACCATCAGATTAAAGATCTGATTCGTGATGCGCGCAAACAACTCGGACACGAGCCTGGGTGGGAAGAGCTCTCACAGTTGGGATTGTCGTCAGAAGATTATCAAGAATACCAACAGCTGGAAGGTGCAGAAACACTGGCCAGTCTGGATGAATTATTGAGTGGTGACATGTCAGTTGTCACGCTCGAAGGGCGGGGGCTTGAGGAACAAATTGTTACTCAGGAAATGTTGAGCCATGCCCTGAGACAACTCAGTGAAAAAGAGGGCCTCGTGCTCTCAATGTATTACCAGCACGATATGAATTTAAAAGAGATTGCGCTGGTGTTGGGGCTGACGGAAGCCCGAATTTGTCAAATGAATAAAAAAATCACGCAGAAGATTCGTGATTGTTTATACCAAGATTAACAATTACGCATCGCGATGCGGAGGATGTAATGCAAAAGATTTTTGGTCTATTGGTTATTTTAGGCTGTGTATTTGGTGGTTATTTTGAAGCTGGTGGGCAGTTAATTGCTATTTGGCAACCGGCGGAAATTATCATTATTATCGGGGCGGGTTTGGGGGCCATGATTATTGGTAACCCGATGCATGTGCTTAAAGAGATCATCCACCAAATTAAAGGGGTGATCAGTAAAAAGAAAATGGGGCCGGAGTTTCAGCGCCAGTTACTGATGTGCCTGTATGAACTGCTGGAAATGGTACAAAACGGTGGGCTGCGTATGCTGGATCAGCATATAGAACAGCCGGAAGAAAGTACCATCTTTCAAAAATACCCGCTGGTGCTGACACAAAAACGCCTGGTGACATTTATTGCGGATAACTTCCGCCTGATGGCTATGGGAAAAATTGATGCCCATGAACTGGAAGGCATTCTTGATCAGGAGCTGGATACGGCGGAAGAGTCTCTGTTAACCCCCTCGCGTTCACTACAGCGTACCGCAGAGGCTATGCCTGGTTTTGGTATTTGTGCGGCGGTGCTGGGGATTATCATCACCATGCAGTCTATCGATGGATCTATCGCACTAATCGGTCTGAAAGTTGCCGCCGCGCTGGTGGGGACCTTTTTAGGGGTATTCATCTGCTACTGCCTGATGGATCCGCTGGCGAACGCTATGGAACAACAGGCCCGTGCAGAGCATTCTCTGCTGGAATGTGTGCGTACCGTGTTGGTGGCGCAGGCGGGCGGTAAACCGACTCTGCTGGCCGTAGATGCCGGTCGTAAACTCCTTCACCTGGCTTCTAAACCCACATTTGCCAATCTGGATGCATGGGTCAATGCGATGCTGGAGCAAGAATAAGCATGGGGAAGGGGCCAAATCGTCGTGACCGCGGTGCAAAGACCACCATTATCCGGCGACAAATTAAAAAGAATCATGCAGGTCATCATGGCGGCGCATGGAAGGTGGCATTTGCTGACTTTACGCTGGCGATGATGGCGCTCTTTATGACGCTGTGGATTGTGAACAGCGTCAGTAAGGCCGATCGTGAAAATATCGTGGCGGCACTACACGGTCAGTCAATTTTTAATGGTGGCGGTATGGCACCGTTAAACAAACTGGGTAAACAGCCGATTGCGCCGGGTGCCCAGAAGAAAAACGTCACGCCAAACAAACTGGATAAAACCACACATCCGCAAGAGACCGCGAAGGTCACAGAAGAAAACGCCAAAAAGGCGCTGGATGTAAATGAGAAAACGGTATTACTGAAGCAAAAATCGGCGCGTGAACTCGGTGAACTGGCGACCAACATCAATGCTATTGCCCGCAATGCACATATGGAAACCAATCTGGAAATGGAGATCGTTCCCCAGGGGTTGCGGGTGCTGATTAAAGATGACCAGAACCGGAATATGTTTGAACGCGGCAGTGCGAAAATTATGCCGTTCTTTAAATCATTGCTGGTTGAGCTTGCTCCTGTATTTGATTCGCTGGATAACAGGATCATCATTACCGGACATACGGATGCGATGAGTTATAAGAGCAACATCTATAACAACTGGAATCTTTCTGGCGATCGCGCATTGTCGGCCCGTCGTGTTCTGGAAGATGCCGGAATGCCTCAGGATAAAGTCATGCAGGTCAGTGCAATGGCGGATCAAATGCTGCTGGATGCGAATAATCCAGAGAGCGCAGGTAACCGCCGCATTGAGATCATGGTGTTGACGCAAAGCGCTTCCGATACGCTGTATCAGTATTTTGGTCAGCATGGAGAGAAGGTGGTGCAACCGCTGGTGGACAAGCTGGATAAGCAAAAGCAGGTGACTTCCTTGAGTCAACAACCCGTTTCTGTACCTCATTAATTCTGTTCTCTGCTCCCACGCAACGTGGGGGCATTTTTTCTCAAGAGAGTCGCATGATTGCTGTAACCGATTTAATTCCCTTAGATATTCCGACCGATAGTAGTACTGATGTTACTCGTCAGGGGGCGCATTTCGACAATGTTTCCGGTATCTGGTACACCGAACCTCATAAGTTGAATGAGGCACTTCGTGGTTATGCTTACGATACTGATGCTTTTAATATCGTGGCGCCTTACTGCCTGGTGATTACATCGAAGATGCACTGCTGGAGTTGCCACCAGTCAACGCGTATTCATGGAGTGATGTTTACTCGCTTTATTAAACAAAATCAGGATGGTAAAGGCTGGCAGTCTGTGCGGCGCAATACGTTTCTCTTCCATATTAATTCTCTGCCTGATGAGATAAAAAAGAACATTAAGGCCAGCAATTACTATCTGGATAAGAGTAAAACAACCGGGCTTCGCTACTGGATGAATCATTGTGAAATTTGTGGCGAACGGTTGGGCGACTACGAGCTTTTTTGCATCGAAGATGAGGCATTTCATCAGATGACCATTGAGAGGATCCTGCGGGCAAATGTCAGAAAAGTGAATAAGCTGTTTGTCAGTTTGGCGGGCAATCCCGCGGATCATGCGCCGAAAGACGTTGTACGTTACCTGTGTGACGCTCGCTTTGTCATGAATGAACCGGAGCCAGCGTAATCCCCCGCGTAAGGCAGATTCATACTTCTCACGATACAAAAATACTGTATACTTAAACAGTGTTGTGGGAGGCGAGTTATGCGCAAAATCATACATGTCGATATGGACTGCTTTTTCGCGGCGGTGGAAATGCGCGATAACCCCGCCCTGCGTGATATTCCCATTGCTATCGGTGGGAGCCGTGAACGCAGAGGGGTCATCAGTACGGCTAATTACCCGGCGAGGAAATTTGGTGTACGCAGTGCGATGCCCACAGGAATGGCGCTAAAATTGTGTCCGCATCTCACCTTATTGCCTGGGCGCTATGAGGCTTATAAAGAAGCCTCCAGCCAGATCCAGGCTATCTTTTCGCGCTACACCTCACTCATCGAGCCTCTTTCCCTGGATGAAGCCTATCTGGATGTTACCGACAGCACCCATTGTCACGGCTCCGCCACGCTGATTGCCCACGAGATACGCCAGACGATTTTTAATGAGTTACAACTCACCGCCTCGGCGGGGATTGCACCGGTTAAGTTCCTGGCCAAAATCGCCTCAGATTTGAATAAACCCAACGGGCAATATGTGATAACCCCTGCGGATGTCCCTGAATTCATCAGAACGTTACCCCTGGGGAAAATTCCTGGCGTCGGGAAAGTTTCTGCTGCAAAACTCGAAGCCATGGGGTTGCGCACCTGCGAGGATGTACAAAAATGCGATCTGGCCATATTGCTTAAGCGTTTTGGTAAATTTGGTCGGGTGCTGTGGGAGCGCAGCCAGGGGATTGACGAACGGGATGTCAGCAATGACAGAATGCGTAAGTCAGTTGGCGTCGAGCGTACCCTCGCGGAAGACATTCATGAGTGGCCAGAGTGCGAGGCGATCATCGAACGGCTTTACCCGGAACTGGAACGACGTCTGGCGAAAGTGAAGCCGGATCTCTTCATCGCTCGCCAGGGCATTAAATTAAAGTTTAATGATTTTCAGCAGACGACGCAGGAACACGTCTGGCCGCGCTTAAATAAAGACGATTTAATTGCAACCGCGCGTAAAACCTGGGATGAGCGTCGGGGAGGGCGGGGAGTTCGGCTGGTGGGATTACACGTGACGCTGCTGGATCCGCAGCTCGAGAGACAACTGTTGTTAGGACTCTAACCTGGATTATTTGCCGGACAGAGGCGTTAACGCCGCCATCCGGCAATGTATTACAGAGAGTTATTTCGCCGGAATAGATTTCAACAGCTCAGTCAGCAGCGTCCAGTAATGGCCGACGCTTTCAATATGAACCTGTTCATCCGGGGAGTGCGGACCGGTGAT
Organism: Citrobacter sp. Cm046; assembly: GCF_030333065.1. Taxonomy (NCBI): domain Bacteria; kingdom Pseudomonadati; phylum Pseudomonadota; class Gammaproteobacteria; order Enterobacterales; family Enterobacteriaceae; genus Citrobacter; species Citrobacter sp. Cm046. The sequence goes on from NZ_JAOWGP010000036.1 coordinate 73,440, forward strand.
GGTTGGCCCGATGGATACCATGTCCATATCCGGATACGGTTTCTTGAACAGACCGCATTCCAGACCTGCGTGGATAATCTGGATGTTCGGCGTCTTGTTGAACAGACGCTGATAGGTTTCACGCACCAGATGCATCACTGGGGAGTTAGCGTCCGGTTGCCAGCCAGGATACGCGCCTTTGGCTTCGGTTTTTGCACCAGCCAGCTTGCCCAGAGAATCCAGCATACTCACGACATAGTCTTTACCGCTGTCGATCAGCGAGCGAACCAGGCAGTGAATCTGCACGTTATCGTCAGTCATAGTGACAACGCCGACGTTCAGGGAGGTTTCCACAACGCCTTTCGCCACATCTGAATTACGGATCACACCGTTTGGTGTGGCGTTCAGCAGGCGAACAAAGGTATCGCGAGACTGAGCAGTCAGCGCGGCTTTATCATTGGCAACAGCATCCAGCAACAGAGCCAGATTCTTCTCTTTTGCTGCCAGTTCGTTTTTCAGTATGTCCTGATAAGTGTTCACCAGCGCTTTTAACGCATCGACTTTATCTGCGGCAACGGCGAGGGTAGCAAAGGCTTCACGTGGAATCGCGTTACGCAGCGTACCGCCGTTGAAATCAACCAGACGCAGATCCAGCTCTTCAGCGTGGCCTGCCAGGAAACGTACCAGCAGCTTGTTAGCATTACCGAGGCCAACGTGAATTTCGCCACCGGAGTGACCACCCTTCAGACCTTTTAACGTCAGCTTAAAGCTCTGGAAACCAGCTGGAATGGCTTCACGAGATAGCGGCAGGTTAGAGGTAAAGTCGATCCCCCCGGCGCAACCCATGTAGATCTCACCTTCTTCTTCGGAGTCGGTGTTGATCAGAATGTCTGCCTGCAGCCAGTTAGCTTGCAGACCAAACGCGCCGTCCATTCCTGCTTCTTCAGTCATGGTCAGCAGAACTTCCAGCGGGCCATGGACGACATTGTCATCAGCCAGAACCGCCAGCGCAGAGGCCATACCGATACCGTTATCTGCACCCAGAGTGGTGCCGCGGGCTTTCACCCATTCGCCGTCGATATAAGGCTGGATAGGATCTTTAGTGAAGTCGTGGACGGTGTCGTTGTTTTTCTGCGGCACCATATCCAGGTGCGCCTGCAGAACGACCGGCTTGCGGTTTTCCATTCCTGCGGTAGCGGGTTTACGAATCAGGATATTACCGACCTGATCGCGCTCGACGTGAAAACCTTTCTCTTTGGCCCAGCTCAGAATGTGTTCAGCGAGCTGCTCTTCGTGATAGGACGGATGAGGAATAGAACAGATTTTAGCAAAAATATCCCACAGCGGTTGTGGAGATAATTGAGACAGTTCAGACACGTTGAGTCTCCTTGGCGATGTCCTACAAAATTGACTTGCAGGCCACAGGGTTAGCAGAATTAAAAACACCACAAGTCAGGCTTGCGAGATGCGATTGAGAATACCACTTTCTCTGCTCGCGGGTAGTATAAAGCATGCAAAAAGAGGCGTGGATTCCGCTAAACACTGGTTTTTAGTGCGTCAGATCTCTATAATCTCGCGCAACCTATTTCCCCCTCGAACACTTTTTAAGCCGTAGATAAACAGGCTGGGACACTTCACATGAGCGAAAAATACGTCGTCACCTGGGACATGTTGCAAATTCATGCACGTAAACTGGCGAGCCGCCTGATGCCTTCTGAACAATGGAAAGGCATCATTGCCGTTAGCCGTGGTGGTCTGGTGCCGGGCGCATTGCTGGCGCGTGAATTGGGTATTCGTCATGTTGATACTGTATGTATCTCCAGCTACGATCACGATAACCAGCGCGAACTGAAAGTGCTGAAGCGTGCCGAAGGTGACGGTGAAGGTTTCATCGTTATTGATGACCTCGTTGACACCGGTGGTACCGCCGTTGCCATTCGCGAAATGTACCCTAAAGCACATTTCGTCACCATCTTCGCTAAACCAGCAGGCCGCCCGCTGGTGAATGATTATGTAGTTGATATCCCTCAGGATACCTGGATTGAGCAACCGTGGGATATGGGCGTGGTGTTCGTCCCGCCAATTTCTGGTCGCTAATCAATAACGCTTTCAACGCCTGGCCATGCCGGGCGTTGTTCTTTATTAAGCCCCATCAGGTTACAATGCGCCTTAGTGAGTATTCATGGAGGCCGCAAGAATGTCACAGGCTAACCTCAGCGAAGTTCTGTTTAAACCCCGCTTCAAACACCCTGAAACGTCAACGCTTGTTCGTCGTTTTAATCACGGTGCGCAGCCGTCCGTGCAATCTGCTCTGGATGGAAAAACAATCCCGCACTGGTATCGCATGGTTAACCGTCTGATGTGGATCTGGCGTGGTGTCGATCCGCGTGAAATCCTTGAAGTGCAGGCTCGCATCGTCATGAGCGAAGCGGAGCGCACGGATAAAGAGCTCTACGACACGGTAATTGGTTACCGTGGTGGGAACTGGATATATGAGTGGGCAAAGCAGGCGATGGACTGGCAACAAAAAGCTGCCCAGGAACAGGACCCACAAATTAGCGGACGCCACTGGTTGCACGCATCCACGCTGTACAACATTGCTGCTTATCCGCACCTGAAAGGCGACGAGCTGGCAGAACAAGCTCAGGCCCTCGCGAATCGCGCCTATGAAGAGGCAGCTCAGCGCTTGCCCGGCACACTGCGTGAAATGGAATTTGCCGTCACTGGCGGCGCGCCCATCACGGCATTTTTACATATGCCAAAAGGTGACGGTCCGTTCCCGACCGTATTGATGTGCGGTGGTCTGGATTCAATGCAAACGGACTACTACACCCTGTATGAGCGCTATTTCGCCCCACGTGGTATTGCGATGCTGACGCTGGACATGCCTTCGGTCGGATTCTCATCTAAATGGAAACTGACACAGGATTCCAGTCTGCTTCATCAGCATGTTTTAAAAGCACTGCCTAATATTCCGTGGGTGGATCATACCCGTGTAGCTGCGTTTGGTTTTCGCTTTGGCGCTAACGTGGCAGTACGCCTGGCGTATCTTGAACCTTCGCGCCTGAAAGCGGTGGCCTGCCTTGGGCCGGTGGTTCATGCGCTGCTCAGTGACCCACAGCGTCAGGCTTCTGTTCCTGAAATGTATCTTGACGTGTTGGCCAGTCGCCTGGGTATGCACGATGCCTCAGATGAAGCGCTGCGGGTTGAGCTAAATCGCTATTCATTAAAAGTACAAGGCCTGCTGGGAAGACGCTGCCCAACACCGATGCTTTCGGGATTCTGGAAAAACGATCCGTTCAGCCCGGAAGAGGAGTCTCGCTTAATCGCATCTTCATCTTCTGACGGTAAGCTACTGGAGATCCCGTTCAATCCGGTGTATCGGAATTTTGACAAAGCGTTGCAAGAAATAACCGGGTGGATCAATCATAGATTGTGTTAATAGATTGCTAAATTTTATTGATTTGGTAAAACAGTTGCTTCACCTAAGGAGATCGCAATGACGTTACCGAGTGGGCACCCGAAAAGTAGATTGATCAAGAAATTCACCGCGCTTGGCCCGTACATCCGGGAAGGGCAGTGCGAAGATAATCGGTTTTTTTTCGATTGTCTGGCTGTTTGCGTCAACGTGAAACCCGCACCGGAGAAACGTGAATTCTGGGGCTGGTGGATGGAGCTGGAGGCACAGGAAAAACGCTTTACGTACAGCTACCAGTTTGGTTTGTTTGATAAAGACGGCAACTGGACTGCCGTGCCGATTAAAGAGACTGAAGTGGTAGAGCGGCTGGAATACACCTTGCGTGAGTTCCATGAAAAATTGCGTGGGCTGTTAACGTCGCTGAATCTGGCGCTGGAACCTGCTGACGATTTTAAGGATGAACCGGTTAAATTAACGGCATAATGAACAGTAAAATGCCGGATGGCGGCGCAACCCCATCCGGCATTTTTTATGCTATATCAGAACTGGTAGGTCATACCCACCGCGACGATATCATCGTTGTTGATGGCCAACTTATTATCGCTATCCAGCTGGTTGATTTTATAATCAACAAATGCCGACATATTTTTGTTGAAATAATATGTTGCACCAACATCGATATAATTCACCAGATCTTCATTGCCTACGCCTTCAATATCTTTGCCTTTCGACAACACATAACCTAGTGACGGACGCAGACCAAAGTCAAATTGATACTGGACAACCGCTTCGAAGTTTTGTGTTTTGTTGGCAAAGCCACCGGAAATAGGTGTCATATTGCGTGTTTCAGAATACATTGTCGCAATATAAATATCGTTGGCATCATATTTTAAGCCCGTGGCCCAGGCTTCCGCTTTATCACCTGTCCCGCGGCTTTGCAGATTTTGCTGATTCGTACGATCGGAATTGGTGTAAGCGCCGCTGATAGCGAAATCGCTGCCGCCAAAGTCGTAGGTCACAGAAGTACCAAAACCATCACCGTTTTGTTTCTTCACATCGCGGTCCTGGTTTTTGCCCTGGTATTGCAGGGTGAGATCCAGACCATCTACAACGCCGAAGAAGTCGGTGTTACGGTAAGTCGCCAGGCCGCTGGCGCGCTTGGTCATGAAGTTATCGGTCTGCGCGGAAGAGTCGCCACCGAATTCCGGGAACATATCCGTCCACGCTTCTACGTCGTACAGCGCGCCCAAGTTACGGCCATAATCAAAGGAACCGAGATTTTTTAATTTCAGACCGGCGAAGGCCAGACGCGTTTTTTGCTGGTTTGAATCGCTTTCGGCTTTATTGCCCGCGAACTCTGCTTCCCAACGACCATAACCCGTCAGTTGATCGTTAATTTGCGTTTCGCCTTTAAAACCTAAACGGATATAGCTCTGATCGCCGTCTTTGCTGTCATAATCCGTCATGTAGTGCATGGCTTTTACCTTGCCATACAAATCCAGTTTATTCCCGTTCTTGTTATAGATTTCTGCTGCCTGTACAGATGCCGATGCAACAATACCCATCACCACTAATGCCAGAGTGCTCTTTTTCATTTTCATTCCTGATTTAAAGTACGCGCTTAAATTTTTCTGGGTGTGATCCCCGTTTAAAAACAGGATGGTTTTTATCGTCCGGGAATGAACGTTTTATGACAAAGTAAGAATATTTTTAAAAAAGGATGTTTTTTTATTTCTGTAATAAATGCGTCAAAGTCTGCCGCTACGCTTGCTGATCCTGCGCAATAAAATTTCATGCTTTGTGCGCTGGTTGTTGGCAACCGGGGCCAGTCCTGCTAAAACGTTCGTTTGATATCATTTTCCCCAATTTTGAATGGCAGAGAATCATGAGTGACAGCCAGACGCTGGTGGTAAAACTTGGCACCAGTGTGTTAACAGGCGGATCGCGCCGTCTGAACCGTGCCCACATCGTAGAACTGGTTCGCCAGTGTGCGCAGTTACATGCCGCAGGGCATCGTATTGTTATCGTTACCTCGGGCGCTATTGCCGCCGGACGTGAGCATCTTGGTTATCCAGAACTCCCGGCAACCATTGCTTCTAAACAGTTGTTGGCGGCGGTAGGGCAGAGCCGATTGATTCAACTGTGGGAACAGCTGTTTTCGATTTACGGTATCCATATCGGGCAGATGCTGCTGACGCGTGCGGATATGGAAGACAGAGAGCGTTTCCTTAACGCCCGCGATACGTTGCGCGCGTTGCTGGATAACAACATTGTTCCCGTCATCAATGAGAATGACGCTGTAGCGACCGCGGAAATTAAAGTCGGTGACAATGACAACCTCTCGGCGCTGGCGGCGATTCTGGCCGGGGCCGATAAGCTGCTGCTGCTCACCGATCAGCAGGGGCTGTTTACTGCTGACCCACGTACCAACCCGCAGGCAGAACTGATTAAAGATGTTCACGGCATTGATGATGCGCTGCGTGCCATTGCCGGGGACAGTGTTTCTGGTCTGGGAACGGGCGGCATGGGCACTAAGCTCCAGGCTGCAGACGTTGCCTGCCGCGCCGGCATCGATACCATTATTGCCGCGGGCAGCAAGCCTGGCGTTATTGGCGATGTGATGGAAGGTATTTCCGTCGGCACACGTTTTCATGCCCAGGCCTCTCCGCTGGAGAACCGTAAGCGCTGGATTTTTGGTGCTCCACCTGCTGGGGAAATTACCGTCGATGAAGGCGCAACCTCAGCCATTCTGGAGCGCGGTAGTTCATTACTGCCAAAAGGTATTAAAAGCGTGACAGGTAACTTTTCTCGTGGTGAAGTGATTCGTATCTGCAATCTCGAAGGGCGTGATATTGCCCACGGAGTTACCCGCTATAACAGCGACGCGCTACGCCGTATTGCCGGACACCACTCACAACAGATTGACGCGATTCTTGGCTATGAATACGGCCCGGTTGCCGTCCATCGCGATGATATGATCACCCGTTAAGGAGCAGGCATATGCTGGAAAAAATGGGCATTGCTGCCAAAGCAGCGTCATACAAACTGGCGCTACTCTCCAGCCGCGAAAAAAACCGCGTGCTGGAAAAAATTGCTGATGAACTGGAAGCACAAACGGAAAGCATACTCAGTGCGAACAAGCAGGATGTCGATCAGGCACGTGAAAACGGTCTGAGCGAGGCGATGCTTGATCGCCTGGCGTTGACTCCCGCGCGTCTGAAAGCGATCGCTGACGATGTACGCCAGGTCTGTAATCTCGCAGACCCGGTAGGGCAGGTGATGGATGGTGGTCTGCTGGATAGCGGCCTGCGTCTGGAGCGCCGCCGCGTTCCTCTGGGCGTAATTGGCGTGATTTATGAAGCTCGTCCTAACGTGACGGTTGATGTGGCCTCTCTGTGCCTGAAAACAGGCAATGCGGCGATCCTGCGTGGCGGAAAAGAGACTTACCGTACTAATGCGGCGACCGTCGCGGTGATTCAGAAGGCGCTGGAAGCCTGTGGCTTACCGGCAGCGGCCGTACAGTCGATTGATAACCCGGATCGTGCTCTGGTCACTGAAATGCTGCGTATGGATAAGTATATCGATATGCTGATCCCTCGCGGTGGCGCGGGCTTGCACAAACTATGTCGCGAGCAGTCGACGATCCCGGTAATCACTGGCGGAATTGGTGTCTGTCATATCTATGTTGATGATAGCGCTGAGATAGCACCGGCGCTGAAGATTATTGTTAATGCTAAAACCCAGCGTCCAAGCACCTGTAATACCGTTGAAACGCTGCTGGTGCATCAGAATATCGCTGAAAGTTTTCTGCCTGCGCTGAGCAAGCAGATGGCGGAAAGCGGTGTGACGTTACATGCAGACGAGGCGGCGCTGGCATCACTGCAAGCGGGACCTGCCAACGTGGTGGCGGTAAAAGCGCAAGAGTACGATGATGAATTTCTGTCGCTGGATCTGAACGTGAAAATCGTTACCGATCTGGATGATGCCATCGCCCATATCCGTGAGCACGGTACTCAGCATTCCGATGCGATCCTGACGCGAACCCTGCGTAATGCCGATCGTTTCGTTAATGAAGTGGACTCTTCCGCTGTGTATGTTAACGCCTCTACCCGTTTCACCGACGGTGGCCAGTTTGGACTGGGCGCAGAAGTCGCCGTAAGTACGCAAAAATTACACGCGCGTGGCCCGATGGGGCTGGAAGCGCTGACCACATACAAGTGGGTAGGCTTTGGTGACGACACGATTCGTGCGTAATTGAAACCGGGTGATGCAAAAATAGGCGTTTGATTCGCAAGGTTAATGCATCGCCCGGTTAGTTTTACCTTTTACCCCTAATCCGCATTTGTTTTAGTTCTGCATTTTATTAATCATCCCATCCAGACGGATTTTTATCCATGCTCTCCTCTGTGTCAGAAAGGTAATATTTCACAGAATTTTCTCGCGCAGGCATGAATTTTCCTGACCTGCGGTTCATGTATTGTTTCCATGGTCCGATCTATTAGAATCAGTCTCATTTTTATGAGGAGTTGTTGCGTGAAATCGGATATTCACAAACATAGCATTCCTGTTGTGCCGCTCGGCAACCCGTTTCCCCCCCGCCATTGCTCGCTGTGTCCAAAGGGATCGGCGATTGATCGTGATAATGAATATAGATTAATAGACAAAAGAAGGAAGTTTAAAGCGGGTGACACAATTGCTCGGCAGGATGAAGCTGCGGACATGTTTTTTGTTATTCATGAGGGGTACTGCAAGTCCAGCGTGGAATGTGGCGATAACGTTTTTATCAGTCGCTTTTATGTTCCGGGAGATATTATGGCGCTGGATGCTGTTGAAGGCAGAACGTATTTGACAACTATCAAGGCCGCAACGGCTGCAGAGGTATGCCATATTGATATTGCGCGGTTGTTCAAGGTAGCAGAAAAGGACACTTCAGTTGCTGCGGCAGTAATCAAGTTTCTCTGCAGGGATAATGGATTCATTGTTGATAAAAGGCGGCGTTACGCAAATAAACACGCCGAGGCCAGAATTGCTGCTTTCCTGGTGGAGTTTTACGAGATGCATTTACGGATTGGCAGGCCAGAAACGACGCTTAAGTTGCCATTCTCTCGGGAGGAAATTGCCAGCTATCTCGATCTAAAAATTGAAACTGTCAGCCGCTCATTAAAATCACTCGAACAACAAAATTTGATTACCTTACATCGGGTACGCACAGTAACAATAAATAGTTATCTGGGTTTAAAAGGTTTTAGCTAAATCTCTCTTCGCCGGGCATTATTTATCTCTTGATACACTAGGAATATTCTATTTATGTGGAAAATTCCTAGTTTTATTTTTGTGAAATAATTATCAATTCGAATACTAATCCTACAGGTTATCGTCTTTTTTATAAGAATATTCCCCCTCATCTAAATATTTCATGAGAATTTTCTTGTTGGGTTAAAAATTTAGCATAATTGCAACAAATAATAAGCATTATAGAGAAAGCATGGAGGTGTTAATTATCTTTATGTTTTGTAAGGATTTTGATGGGATTATATTTGTATGATCTTTTTGATATTTATCAAAAATATAAAAAAGATAAATTGTTTGGCATTTCTTAATTTCTCGGATGATAATTCTGAAATTTGGTGTGTTATGAGTAATTATGTCTTAGGAAACTTCTTAGAGAGTTTTTTTGCGGGAAAATTCTTATTTTTTTTGTAATTTTGCGTTTCAGGGTTTGTTGAGATGTTATTTGATTCAACTGATAATTTTTTGGCGCGGCAATTCTGGCTCGCAATTAATGGAACCGCTGGAGTGACTTAATAATAAGACTCGGTGGTGAGTTTGTTCTTAGGAGAAGATAAAAATGAAAAAATTATTATTAGTAACCTCTCTGGCTTCTGTATTTGTTGCGGCAAATGCAATGGCAGATGTTACTGCTTCTGCAACGGCCTCGTGGGACGCGACGGCAACAAAAGATACCACCAGCATGTTGGTTGTCACCCCGCTGAACTCTTTGACTTTCCAGTATGCTGAAGGACTGAATGCTTTCAACTCTCAAGACGGTGCTTTTGATGTGACCATTCAGGGTCAGGAGACGGCAACTGATTTTGAGCTGACAGCTCAGATCATTAGCAACACTCTGACCAACGCCAGTGGTGATGCTTCTACACTGAACGTAGGGGTGGCATGGAATGGCACCGCGCTGACTAATGCATCAGATACTGTCCTGGTAAACTCCAGCTCAACTTCTGGTCTTGAAAGCCTGATGGCTGATGGTGCTTATAACGGCACCGCCCGTGTCAGCGATCAATCCAACTTCAAATTCACCATCGCGTCAGCGACTTCCAATGGTAGTACGCAGGTAACGGATTACTCTGAACTGCCGGACGGTTATTGGACTGGTGATGTAAAAGTACAGTTCAATGCAACCTGGACGACTCCGGCTGCCTAAGCAATAAAAATTCGGGAGAATTTTTTCTCCCGAATTTATCAGGAATGGTGTCATGAAAAAATATTTACCGGCAGCAATGTTGGTAGGGTTAGTAGCATCTTTTCCCGGATGGGCAATTAATGTCGGTGAAATCACATCGATAATGACTTCTGCTGAGAGTTCATTATCGAAAGAAATTACCAATACGACAGACTCGGCACGTTATGTCAGCGTTTCGGTAAAACAATTGTCATCTCCTTTGGCGGGTGGTGTCGAAATAAAACCTGTTAATTCCGGAGAATTACTCTCTACACCAGCCAATCTAATTCTCCCTGGTCAGGCGAAGGATGTGTTTCGCTTTTTTTATAAAGGGCCAGCAGATGATATTGAGCGTTATTATCGTCTGCAATGGGTAGATGAACCGGTGACCGAGAGCGCGGAAACTCGGGCAAATAAAATGGCTGTTGCAACAGCGTCAGCTGAAATTGGCACTATCCTGGTGGTCGCTCCGCGAAAAGAACATTTTGAATATAGCCGAAATGGCGATGTTATTACCAATACTGGCAATGTTTCGTTTCGCGTGATCGCCTATGGGGCTTGCAAGGATAAGGCTCGTGATCAGGGGCGAGGCTGTCGCGAACGTTATTACATTATGCCTGGTACGAAAATAAAATTACAGTTTACCGACATTAGCAATAGTCGTTCACGCATCGGTATCTGGCACGGTAAGCAGTTTATTACAGTGAAGTGATGGTCAATAGCAGCCATCTGTACGGGATAAATAAAAATACCGGAATGTAAGGATGCATATGACAACAACAAATATTGTCGGCGGTAGCATTTGTTTTTTTCTTGCGCTGACACCAGGATTTTCACATGCAGCCCCAGTAAAAGTGGGCAATTACGTTATTCCCAGCGCTTTCGCCCGTTCACTGGAGCAGGGAATGACGGTGCCGGTATATATTCGTTACAACGAGACTGACGAGAAAAGTCAGCAAAAAATTGCCGATGCGGTGATTTCGCTTGTTGATGGCAATATTACAGTAAAAGCTCTGACTCTCGCTGAATTGCCTAATAATGCGGTGTTATCTGGAAAAACACGCGCGATGGTGGAAAAAATTCGTGATGTGAAATTTCATGATAACACGAATATAGAGCTATCAGATGACGCGCGCCTGCAACTCAATGTCTCTTCATTTCACCTGGAGATGATTGTCAGCAAAGATGCCTTAACTGAAGCGATTGTCGCGCGAAGCAGTCTGCTTGGACCTTCCAGCGTGGACTCTCTCTCTAACGTCCTGAACTATAACTTTGGTTCTTACTACAACGATTATCGTAACGGCAGCAGTACCCGTAGCTATCTGACGATGGACAACACAACATCGCTGCGTGAACACCATATCAACATTAATGGTTCGTTCTACGGCATAGGTGACAGCAATGGTACCAGTAAACTATACCGTGCGATGTATGAGCGCGATTATGAAGGGTATCGACTGGCGCTAGGGATGCTGGACACCTGGAATGTCCAGTCGATTGCCAGCCTGAATGCGCTTAATGGCGGTAAAATTTATGGCGTGAGCTACGGAAACAAAGGAAGTACCGTTGTTGAAAATACCGCGCTTTCGCTCACACCGATCACCGTATTTTTGCCAGCAGCTGGTGAAGTTCATGTATTCCGTGACGGGCGTTTGCTCAGCGTACAGAACTTTAATATGGGCAGCTATGAAATTGATACTAGTCGTTTTCCGTATGGTGTTTATGACGTCACGGTAGATATCGTGGTTAATGGCCGGACAATTAATAGTCGTATTAGCCGGGTTAATAAAATCTTTGCACGCCAACAAGCTGCCGGAATTGATCAGCTCTCATGGCAGATTTTTGGTGGCTCACTGGATTACGACCGTGTGAGCTATAAACGTAACCATTATCGGGATTTGGGCAGTGAGCAGACCTGGATTGCCGGAGGGGCTGCATCGGTGACGCTGGCGATATTGTCGGGATTAGGTCTGAAATCGACGATCTACGGCTTTGACAATAATATGGTCAATGAAACGGACGTCACGCTCAATGTGAATGAATACGTAAGCATTGGCAATCAGACGCTGGTGGCGAACGATTCGTCATGGCGAAACATCAGTAACATCAATCTCAATGTACCTGAGGGATATGGTTCTCTTTGGGCATCTCGTGAAGATAGTAAAATTGGTGATCGTCTGCCCATGCAGGAGCGTGACAATTATTCCATTGGTGGAACTCTTAACCTCGGAAAGTTTATTCCTCATGGAGGCTCGCTTACTGTTAGTCAGACGGAGAATCGTTACTCGGGAAATAAATACCGTAACCTGGACTACAGCACAACCCTTTATTCTGGCAGATATGCCTCAGTTGGGTTACGTGCAGGTATTCAACGCTATTACTACAACAACCGAAATGACGATGGACGTCAGGAACGTTATGTCAGCCTGGATTTATCGTTACCGTTGGCTTCGTGGTTGAGCATGGGGGTCTCCCGGGATCGCTATGGCAGCACCCAGGGTAATCTCAGTGCACGAAAGCAGTATGCTGAAGGCCCCATCAAATCGGTCGGATTGTCGGCATCAACACGTCTGAGTGGTGAACAGTATTACGATAACAATTACTCTATAAACGGGAATCTGAGTTATGACACGAAATATAACGCAGGCACCGTATCGGTAACGCGTTCCGCAGACAACTCCACCAATATGAACTTCTCTTCTCAAGGTTCCCTGGCGTGGGCAGGTAAAGATTTTGGTCTGAGTAAAGAGAGGCAGCGGTCTGGCGTCATTGTGAAAACAGATTTGACCGGCGAGGGGAAACTGGCTGCGAAGATTAATAACCGTAATTATATTCTCAGCGGTAAATCAAATTTCATTGCACTGCCGCCTTATGCTCGGTACAAGCTGGAGATCCTCAATGATAAAAACTCTGAAGATAGCTTCGATATTGTTTCAGGGCGTAAGCAGGAACTGACGCTATATCCGGGCAACGTGGGTGTTATCAACCCTGAAGTGAAAAGCATGGTCACCGTATTCGGGCGTATTCGTTACCCCGATGGGCAGTTGGCTGCAAATACCGATATCCATAACCACATCGGTAAAACGCGTACGGATGAAAAGGGTGAGTTTGCTATCGATATCGATAAGAAGTATCCGGTCATTACGTTAATTTCAGCCAATGGCAGCATATGCGAAGCCGATCTCGATTTGGAAAAAACACGCGGTGCAGCGTGGGTTGGTGATGTGAAATGTGCAACGCAAACCACGATGGCGCAGAGGTAATAAAATGAAAGTATTAATTAAATTAGCTACTGTAATATGTGCTGTGGGGAGTTTCGCGCCTGTGCCTGCTTTGGCTTTGAATGCAATCTCTTCCGGCTCAGTCAGTAATAACTATTTGTTTATTGAAAATGCCATTGATAGTGAATACTTTATTACCCCCTCGTTACTCGATCCGCGTTTCAGCGGGTCAAACACGTGGATAAAATACGGTACCTCTCAGGTGAGTCTCGGGTATTTAGGTTTTGTCGGCTGGACTGCGCCTGGAAATTATTATCAGGACATGTGGATTGATAATTCCCCGATTAATGGACCTTTTCGGGGGATCCGTTGTTATAGTGGCACCCAGTGTCCATCAACTGGGTTTATTGCCGGGCAAGGCACTGACAAAAACGGTTTTTATCATGCGCAAGTAGGGTCTGTCGCAGGCGTTATTGGTGGCGCCTACGGATTCGCCTCTCTGACTGATACTGCCTATGAATACTTTCGTAATGTGCCTACCGGTAGCAGCGAAACCTATGTGTTCAACCGCTGTTATACTTCTGTAAATTATGATTATTCTTCCGGGCAACGCTGCAAAGACCAATCCACTGGATTATGGAATTACGTTAATTACACGTTAACCAAACGCGGGCATCTGTCACTTGTTTCGACTAATGCATTTCAAGAACTTTGGGTTGCCAGCGACGGTACCCCGAGCATTACCAAAGACTCCGGTTATTGCGAGCTTGGCGTGGTAGGTAGCACAGACGGCGTGATTTGCAAAATGGTGAGTTTTAACCTGCAACAAACGGCAAACCTAACCACCTACTTAACATTTCGCGCTTATGTTGACACGGCGATGCTTGGTTTTACACCAGGAGCGGCCACAGTGAGATACTCCGGGAATGGTTCAAACTGGTATAACTATAATACTTCAACTGTTTATTCCAACGTTTTCACGACTTCTGGAGAGTACATTTATATTTTTCTGTCGAAAGCATTTCTGAAAAATCTCGTTGATTCAGGTATCAGCATTACTAACAGTCAACCGTTTACCTTCGGTTTTTATAATAGCCTAACACCAGAGTCAGGGCACTACCAGTTTACCCCTTCGCTACAGCTCAATATTGTGCCGAAGGAGTATGGGATCAGTATCATCTCTTCGGATAACACCGCTTCTGCGAGCGGCAGTGGCACGATTGGCGATGCCGCTCCTATTGAAATGGATTACACCGTAACCGTCTCGGGTCCCCGTCAGGCCGATAGCATTACGGCACAAGTTATCGGGGAGAGTACGACGATAAATAGCGTGCCTTACTGCCTGTTTACCTCCACGCAAGGAGGACTGTCCGTCCCAATCCCCGCCTTTCTTCAGTACAACAGTCAATCGGGGGTCGTGGTGCAGAAACGAAATAGCTGTAGTGAAGCGGCAATCAACATGAGTGATGCGCAGTGGCAACAGACGCCCTGGGACGCAAATAACAACGATGACGGAAGTTACTATGCTACTGATTTGAAGTTGCTTTTCCCAATGAATGATTCGCGTTCGATGTTAACCGTTACCGGTACAGACTGGGAAGGTGTCGTCAGTGCCAGTGGTGAGATAAAAGTAACGGCGAATTGGGTGGGAGTGACGCCATGAGCCACTGCCGTCTGGCACTTAGATGGGCATTTATCTTTCTTTCCGGGCTGGCTGCATTCTCCGCACAGGCTGTCTACCTGGAGTCGACCATTTATGAGATGCCATCGGATAAATCGTTTATCAGCAAACGAATCTATAACGATAGCCAGAAACAGAATTTGTATAGTATTGGCGCAGTAAAAATTGATAAACCGGGACCGGGAGGTGAAAACAGAAGTGCCATTGCTGAAGGCGAACTTCTGTTTACACCGCTGAGTTTTTCACTGGCACCGCAGGCGAGCGAGTTTTTTAAGATTTTCTACCGTGGTCCGCAGGATGATAAAGAACGCTATTACCGAATTCTGTTTCGCGAAATGCCGATAACGTTGTTTACCGAGCGTAATCAAGAGAAAGGAGGGCAGGCTCTCCCTGTCATCGCTATGGACACAATATTGGTTGTTCGCCCAAGGGAAATGAATCTGGCTTATACCATTGATGAGGCAAACGGGACACTGAAAAACACCGGGAATACTTTTTTTAAAATCATCATACACCAGGGGTGCAACTCAACCGATGATGAAGCCACCATGCGTTATGTGTTACCGGGGGAAAGCTGGCATAGTAACGAACTGAAATCAAAAAACCGAAAATTTATCGTTGCGCTGCAGAAATACATACCTGTGGGCCAGGGGGGCTTCAAACTCAATCAATAGTAAGCATTGAGTCTGATCTGATATGCCATGATTAGATATTGAACCTATACTGTAACCATCTATATAAAATGTAGTAATCAGCTCAGCACAGATGAGGCTATGGTTATTTGTTTTCAATATCACGGTATTTAAGAGCCAGTAGTATGAAAAGTATAATTAATGATCAGGTTGAGTATGATTCCACCAGCAAAAGCCTGAAACATCGCGATACTACAATAATCCTTTCGGCGTCTACAGTGAGACTACTTGAGTTATTCATTGCCCATAAAAATCAACAACTCCATCGCGATTTTATCATTGAAGAAGTATGGGAAAAGCATGGTATGGCTCCATCGGGTCATAGTCTTAATAAAAGTATCAGTATTTTGCGAAAAGCCTTTAGTGAGTTGGGGGCGGGAAATCCCATTGAAACGCTGCCCCGGCAGGGATTTTTGTTCCATGCTTCGATCAGCGACGAATCGGCATCTTCCAGTGGGGATGAAGTTGTGAGTTTGGTATCTGAAACGGAAAAGGTGATCTCATCCGTAAGACCTAAGCGTAAAAATATTATGCTGCTCATTTTATTATTTTTTTTACTTGGGAGTATTTTTTTCATATTGCCAGTTTTTAATTCAGGCACCACGAATTTTATCTATATTAGGGCAATAGGTGATTGTAAACTTTATACTGCAGATGACAATAACGCTGATAAAACTAAAGCGTTTTTATCTTCTGATATGTGGCGAAAAGTGAATGCGGTTTGTCATGATGGTAAGAAAACGATTGTTTTTTATGATGACAATAATTTATCAGCAGGTAACTCTCTTAAAGAGAACTTTCTCGGGATTTGTTCGCTAGGTAAAGGAGGTGCTGCCCATGAATGCGAAAACTTTATTTATTAGTGTGGGTGTTATCCTTGCAATAATAGCAGCATTCTATCTTTATCATCATCATGATTCGGAGACGCTGACTTGTTCTGCCAAAAATTATCTGCATCTGGAGGCGCAAACTCAGGGTGTAAAGATTGAAGGTGAAGTTCTGCTGGTTTTTCGTATTTCTTCCGCTACAAAAGGGCGGGTATCTCAGGTGGGAAGCCTTAATGTTCAGGGTAAACATTACGCCGTAGATCGTAATGTCGAATTGAACTTTATAGGTAAAGATCGTGATGGATACCTACAGACCCGCCGCGTGGCCACCGTCAAAAATAAAAATGATAATGTCCCTGATGAAGTTACAGACCTGCTCATGTCACGTCAGGATATTTTCTATTACAAGATCATTCATATCGCGGGAAATGTTTATGCGATAAGAGATCTGCGACGTACGCTCATGGTTTGTCGGGCAGCATGAATTGCAATAAAGTATTATTTCCACGGTTGTTTGTGGTTGTATATTTTGTTGCTGTTTGAATTGTGGTTTTTTATTTTGCCTTGCTGTGAAAGTGAGTAAAAGGATTTGTACTTATAAAACATTAGGAATTTTCCTTTTTTAATATTTAAAATGGCCTTACCATTTGTTGGGAATACTCATGTGGATAATCGTGATTATAAACTCTGAAACTACGTGATATGACTTATGGATAAAGTTAATTTGCAAATCGCATTATAATTGCTGGAGGCTGAAGGTGTTGTATATTCTCTCGTTTATAAAACGAGGGACCTGCTATGCCATAAATTTAAGTTGGTGGTAACTATGAATACGAAAAAGGTTTTTCTGCTCAGTTATGATATTTTTCTTTTCTCAGGAATAAAAGCATGGTTGCCAAATCTGGTGTTGGTCGATGCGCGGACATTTATTTCTGGTACGCCGTCAGTTACTCTACAATATCCGTCCTGTTTGCTGGTTATCGATAACCGGTTACCATTATTCCTGGTCAGGAAGTGGTTCCAGAGAAACAGTACACAGTTTATTAATATAAATTGTATTGTTCTTCGGATGAATGAAACCCGTCCTGTTAATCGGGGGTACGAGGAGTATGCCTTTATTAGTGGACGGGAGTTGTCGGATCAATTGATTTCTCAGCTAAGAGCCAATCTAATGGAACCTAATGAGGTTGTGGAAGTCACTAAAGGTTCAACAATGTTTACTTTTCATTTGACCGAATTTGAAGAGGAAATGCTGTATGCATCATTCACAAAAGAAAAGTTGCACGATTTTTGTATTGCTAACTCGCTAACAATTAAGTCAGTGTACCGATATCGGGAAAGAATTACTGCCCGACTAGGATTTTCTCATTTTAATGAGGTTGTCATTTTTTTGACCAGGAATAATTTATTGCATGAAGATTATCCGACAAACAGTCATTCTGCAGAGAATATAATTTACGGCGATGCATATGATGCCTCAGATTCTAGTAGACTGAGTATGGCAATAAGGAATGAAGAAATCATTCCTTATTTTCAACCCATCGTAAATATTAGTGGGGACGTCTGTGGTGTTGAGGTTTTAGCTCGCTGGCCACAGGGTCATAACTATGCCATTTCTCAGCGTGAGTTTATTCCGCTGGCAGAGAAAAGTGGTTTAATTAATGAGCTGACGAGCTATTTAATGACCACCGTTGCGCGTGTACTGGTCGATGGAGGTGAGGGTATCAATAAAACTCTATTCGTCTCATTTAATGTTAGTCCATCTGGTTTAAGCAACCCCGTCTTTTATTGGGAATGCCTTAATTTCATGGAAATAACGCAAAGGCTACCGATTAAATTGATGATTGAAATAACCGAAAACCAGACCCTCACTATCACTCCGGCAATCAAAGAGCTGATACGATCACTGAGAAACAGAGGGGTGCTGTTTGCTTTAGATGATTTTGGGACTGGATACGCTAACCTCTGCTATCTCAATGAGTTAGAACTAGATGTTATAAAAATTGACAAAACGTTCATCAAGGCTATTAAAGAGGTTGAGCAACATATTCCTATGCTCGAGTCAATCATTCACCTTTCCGGACTCTTGGGATTGCGTATGGTCGCGGAGGGCGTTGAATACGGCTATCAGCAGCAGTGGCTGGGAAAAAATAATGTTGATTACCTGCAGGGTTATCAATTTTTACCGCCAGTGACGTTTGATGATTTTATCCGGTATTACAAGCAGTCTGTAAGTATGTTTGAATCAGTGTCTGACTCCACTTTCTCAACGTAGAGCCTTTCGGGAGTGAGAAGGGCATAAGACTTAGTACGTGCGTGTGTTAAAAGCCGTATGGTTATCTACACTATTTTTATTTCCGGAGCATCAGGGGCAAATGCCTCCGGTGCAGTTTTTTTGCAGAGACAGGCACGATAGGTTTTGCCTGTCTGGTTAAGGAGATATCCTGTTGCGAGCGAAGCATCATTTGTTTATTTATCCTAAACGGGTTATTCATAGCTGTGTAAGTGTTAATCGCTAAAGTCCCGAGGTTAGCCCGTAGCCATGCGTAATTTCCTGATAAAATTAAGAGTATGGTTTCCGCCACCGCTGATCTTAGTACTATTCCTCGTCGCGGATGCGTTGACGCTGAGCCAGCGTTTTTCTTTCGGCGCGGTGAATACCGCGTTAAGCGTATTGCTGGCGGTTGTCAGCCTGGCGATGATACTTCATACCGCGTGGCAGATGCGGATGAAACGTACGACGCTCAACCCGCTTCATGCAGAAAAATCGACCACGCTTGTTACCAGCGGATGTTACGCCTGGAGCCGCAACCCGATCTACCTTGGTATGAGTGGACTCCAGTTGGCCTTTGCTCTCTGCGTCGGGAGCATTGCCGGGATACTGGCTGTACCGCTGTTTATGCTGGTAGTTGCCAGATTGCATATCGATTTTGAAGAGGAACAACTGCGAAAACATTTCGGGCTGGAATGGGAACATTATGAACGGCAAGTTCGTCGTTGGTTATAGTAATACCCGGTGATCTCGAATATAGCTATTGCCAACGGGAAAAGCGATGCAAGCGCTCCGCTGTGTCTGTGATGGCGTGTGTGGAAGCACTGACCATATACAAATGGGTAGGCTTTGTGACGACACGATTCGTGCGTAATTGAAACCGGGTGATGCAAAAATAGGCGTTTGATTCGCAAGGCCATTGACGCGTCGCCCGGTTAGTTTTAACCTTCTACCCCGTGCTCACATTCGTGGACATGTCCTTTTCAGGGCCGATATAGCTCAGTTGGTAGAGCAGCGCATTCGTAATGCGAAGGTCGTAGGTTCGACTCCTATTATCGGCACCATTTTAAACTCTTCCCAAGTCTACCGAAATCAACGCAAAGCCCGTATGCTGTGGATTCTGGCCCATATCTATCTGCTGTTATCAACCGGAATCAAGTTATTGTTGGGGGGCATAAGTGGGGGCACTATCGTAGGTTGCATCATTTTAAATGCGTTTAAAATTTTAAATGTATCAGGGAGTTTTTGATTTTTTTATCCTTTTGATTTTTCTATATTTTAAAGGTGACAGTCGATAATTATTTGAAAACACCCTTGTGAACGTCTGTTGAGAGTCAAAACCATACTTAAAAGCGATTTCTATAATCGATTCATTGGTTTCAACAAGATCCCTTGCCGCAAGTCTGAGTTTTTTATCTCTAATATATTTACCAAGACTAACGTCTTTAACCTGCATGAAAACCCGCTGAAGATGCCACTTCGAGTATCCTGCTCGCGTTGCAACATCCTCGATCTTCAGCGGTTTGTGTATGTTTAAATCAATCCATTGGATTATCTCATCGATGATGTCTTCTGTTCTGAACATAAGTTGACGCTCATTATGAAAGGTTTATGACACCATCCTTCTCAGGATATTGATAATTTATTTATAAATTGCTGCAACACCGTGCAAACGATTGTTCCCTGTGATTGACAGAATTTTGAATGATGTTGCACCTTGTTCATCAGCCTTGCGAGAAAGCTCATTCGATAAATCATTAAGTGTATAGGCATTGCTGGTTGAGACTACGCCAATCTTTTGTTTACCATCTGTATGATTAATATGCTGGGCTGCAGATGCAACATTCATTGAAATAAATCCGATGAGGAATGTCGTCACAAATAGTGTTTTCATATTGCGTACCTCTTCTGAGTAAATTTTTTACCAGACCTGAGAACAGAAGGAATTCCTGCTGGTTCTCACAAATAAATATACGGTTCTAAGCTGTCATAAAACTGACAGCCATATGACAAAATTGTCAGGTTTTTAGATGGTTAACTTGTTTTGAATACAGGTTTTTCTGTTGATAATGCACGCAGGTTCTTTACCGCGAGGTGTCCATATCTAAAAAAAGTCACGGGGTGATGGGCCAATTTAATGGTAGTGTTCATGACGAAAAGTAATATTTTTAGGTGCCACGGTAACGCGTATTTTCATGACAAACCTTCTGATAACACAGACTTATTTCTGGTATGAACAGAATATCAATTATCGCTATTGTCAGTAATGAGGCTAAAATGATGGTGCCTGTGAACATCCATCATGGTCCTCTTTGGGGGAATGCTTTAATAAGGAAATAGCCAATGCTTAGAGAAAACTTCAACGAACTGCAAATCTTTCTTGTGGTAGCAAGGGAGAGAAGTTTTACCAAAGCTGCTGGCAAACTTGGTGTTTCTCAGTCAGCACTTAGCCATGCGATAAAAGCGCTGGAGGAAAGGTTAAACATCCGCCTTTTAACCCGAACCACCCGAAGCGTTGCCCCCACAGAAGCAGGTGAGAGAATTATTGCCTGTCTTGAACCGCGTATTGCCGATCTTGAGCAGGAGCTGGAATCGCTCGTGCAACTTAACGGTATTGCCTCCGGCAATATCCGTTTATCCGCCGGGGAACATGCTGCGCGAAGTCTTGTATGGCCGAAGCTAAAACCTTTCCTCAGGGAATACCCGGAAATCAATGTCGAACTGGTTGTTGATAATGGTTTTGTCGATATTGTTGAAGGGCGTTTTGATGCCGGAATTCGTCTGGGCGAGAGCGTGGCTAAAGACATGGTCGCTGTGAGGATCGGACCGGATATGCGGATGGCAGTGGTTGGCGCACCGTCATATTTTGCCGCTAACCCTGCTCCTGAAACACCACACGAATTACAAAATCATCGCTGCATCAATATGCGTCTGCCGACTGCTGGTGGGCTTTACCACTGGGAGTTCGAGAAGGAAGGGAAACCGTTACGGGTCAGAGTTGAAGGGCAGGTGACCTTTAATCTACTGGCAGAAAGGATCGATGCTGTTTTATCTGGTTTTGGTATCGCTTGTGTTCCTGAGGATATGGTTGAGGATTATATAAAGTCAGGAGAACTTATTCTGGTTCTGCAGGAGTGGTGCCCTTCATTCCCCGGTTATTACCTTTATTATCCCAGCCGCAAACAGCATCCACCCGCTTTTGCGCTGATGATAGATGCGCTTCGGTACTCTGAATAGCGGGTCCGTAATTCACGGTGGACCCGCTTAAGTTTTAACGGCCTACACGAGCCTGATGCTCAGGTGAGTAGCGCGCGCCGACGATTTTGATTGTTTCAAGCGCCTGTGTTACCTGAAATAAATCATCCTGCGAAAGAATAAGGTCAGCAGCCCCCAGGTTTTCCTCCAACCGGTGCAGTTTGGTTGTACCCGGAATAGGAACAATCCACGGTTTTTGTGCCAGTAACCATGCCAACGCGATTTGCGCAGACGTTACACCTTTCTCGGCAGCCAGTTCACCCAATAAATAGACCAGCTTTTCATTGGCTTCAATCGCTTGCTCGGCGAAGCGCGGCACGGTGCTGCGGTAATCATCCTTCCCAAAAGTCGTTCCTGACTTAATCGAGCCTGTCAGGAATCCTTTGCCTAATGGGCTGAATGGCACAAAACCAATGCCCAATTCCTCCAGCAACGGCAGGATCTCTTGTTCAGGCTCGCGCCACCACATGGAGTATTCGCTTTGCAGGGCAGTGACAGGATGTACAGCATGCGCACGGCGAATGGTTTGTGCTCCCGCTTCGGACAGACCGAAATGTTTGACCTTCCCTTCTGCTATCAGGTCTTTTACCGTTCCGGCAACATCTTCAATTGGAACATCAGGATCGACACGGTGCTGGTACAGCAAATCAATAACGTCTGTCTTGAGACGGCGTAATGATCCTTCAACAGCTTCACGGATATGCTCTGGACGGCTGTTTAAAATCTGCTGCTTGTTGTCATCTCCAAAGGTAAAACCAAATTTAGTTGCGATAACCACGCGGTCGCGAAAGGGTTTTAAGGCTTCGCCGACAACGTCTTCATTCAGAAATGGACCATACACTTCAGCGGTGTCGAAGAAAGTAACGCCACGTTCAACCGCTGCGCGAATGAGTTCGATAGCCTGACGGGTATCTGTCGCCGGGCCGTAGCCGTGGCTGAGTCCCATGCAACCGAGCCCAAGCGCTGACACTTCTAACCCGGATTTACCCAGATAACGTTTTTGCATTTAATGAATACCTCTTTTATCGCGGCTTAAACATCAAGTTTGCGGCCAGTCAGCCATTCCACCATTGCTGGATCGCGGTGTGAGAAGAATGCGCTGGTTGCGGTGTCAAGGGCGGCAATCTGCAGCATATCCTCAGTAGTGAGTTCAAAATCGAGAATGTTGATGTTCTCTTCCATACGTTCTTTTCGTACTGATTTAGCCAGCGAAACGATGCCTCGCTGGAAGATCCACCGCAGAACAACCTGGCCTACGCTTTTGCCGTACTTATGACCAATCGCCGTTAATACGGGATGCTGGAACAGACCATTTTTACCTTCAGCAAACGGAGCCCAGGCTTCCGGTTGAATCCCACGGCTTTGCATCCAGGCAACGGCATGCAGTTGCTGGTTGAAGGGGTTAACTTCAATCTGGTTTACTGCGGGGACAACGCTGTTGAAGGCGATAAGGTCGGCCAGTCTGTCAGGATGGAAGTTACTGACGCCAATGGCGCGAATTTTGCCTGCCTGTTGCAGTTCTTCCATGGCACGCCAGGCACCATGGACATCACCGTAAGGCTGGTGAATCAGGTACAGGTCAACGTAGTCCAGTTGCAGCCGGTTCAATGAACGCTCAAACTGAGCTTTAGCACCTGCGTAATTGGTATCCTGTAGCCAAAGCTTGGTTGTTACAAAGAGCTCGCTACGAGCGACACCGGTCTGTTTCAGTGCGTTCCCTACCTGGGTTTCATTCTGGTATGAAGCAGCGGTATCGATCAGGCGGTATCCCGTATTGATTGCATCAATAACGGCACGCTCGCATTCGGCGGCATCCGTCATCTGAAACACACCAAAACCCAGCAGGGGCATTTCGATACCATTGTTCAGTTTTACAGTTTGCATGACGTTATCTCTCAGCTGTTGTCCGGGAAAAGCATAACGCAAACTGATTTATTCGATTAGATAGGGTAATTAGCTAGGGTTTATTAGATATGTTCATTAATCTTGTGGATATATGACAATAGGCTTAGTACAGGAGCGGAAGTCACTTCTGTCGATATGTGTTGTTAATGGTGAGTAATTAATGCATCGTGACGAAGTGTTATGATCAAAATGTTCTGTACATAAATTGAAAAAAACGATGGTAAATAAAATACTGGTAAGTGCCTGCCTGATGGGGTTAAAAGTCCGTTATAACGGAAGTGAGAAAGCACAGGTGACGGCTCAACTTGCTCGCTGGCAAGAAGAACAACGTCTGGTAATTCACTGCCCCGAAATGGCTGCCGGGTTGCCTGTGCCGCGCCCACCGGCAGAGATTATTTCTGCTTGCGGCACAGATGTGATGCAAGGGCGAGCCAGCATAATAGAGAACACGGGGCGAGATGTTACGGAACAATATCGACTCGCAGCCTGGCTGGCATTGCGCACGGCACTGGAATCTGGTTGCACCGCTGCGTTGTTAACTGACGGCAGTCCAACATGTGGTGTCGAGTTTATTTATGACGGCTCTTTCAGTGGCCAGCGTAAATCAGGTATGGGAGTTGCGGCATCGCTACTTTCAGAGCATGGTATAAAAGTATTTTCAGATACACAGGTCGTGGAGCTTATTTCCTGGATTAAGGACAGGGATTTTGAGTTAGCGTCCGCTTCCCGCTCTTAACGGGTATCATCCGTCTTAATTCAGACCGCTTTGTGCCAATCTGTGAATGAGAAGATGATCTTGTTCAGTTTGAAAATCCTGATTACTCTGGCGGGGCTAATACTTTTAGTTTAAACGAGGCAAGATTGATTTTTTTCAAAAGTAAAGGCTGTTAAATGTAGGGCTACTCCTCCCATTGAGTCAAACTTATGACGAATTTACCTTACGAAACTTTCCTGGAAGCAGATGGTCCACTGGGCCCCCTTAAAGGCACTTTACTCAGTTCTTCTCCAAATCCTGAGAATATTATTTTGATCGTTCCTGGCTCAGGACCCACTAATCGTGAGGGCAATAATCCGCTTGGCGTCAATGCCGGGACTTACCGACTTCTTGCGGAAGGGTTGGCTAAAAAAGGCAGAGCGGTGTTAAGAATTGATAAACGTGGCATGTTTGGCAGTTTATCAGCAGTTATGGATGCAAACTCGGTGGTCTTGAAAGATTATGTCGACGATATTCGGTCGTGGTTGAACATTCTGAACCGCCGATTCAATACAGAATGTGTTTGGCTCCTTGGACATAGCGAAGGTGGGATAGTTACACTAGCTTCAGCTCAGGAAAATCAGATCTCTGGCATAATCCTGGTCGCAACACCATCACGCCCCCTGAGCGAAGTTTTGCGGCATCAGTTCAAAACAAATCTAGAGGACGCGACTCTTCAAACGCTGGGGGGTAAAGTTATCGATGCGCTTGAACAGGGCCAATATATCGATGTTGAAAATATGCCCCCCGTATTACAAAGTATATTCAATCCTTCAGTTCAGGGATTTCTTATAGACCTTTTTACATACAACCCGAGCCAAATGATAGAGGCTGTAACTAAACCGATATTGATCTTACAAGGAGAACGAGATATTCAGGTGGATAAAAACAACGCAGGAGAACTTGCAGCAGCAAACCCTGGAGCAACGGTTGTAATGTTTCCTGATACAAATCACGTATTAAAGCCGGTTACTTCAGATAACAGGCAAGAAAATATTGCTGCTTATACAAACCCATCACTTCCTCTTGCGCCCGGTATAGTTGATGCCATTTCTCAATTTTTGTCTAAAAATGCAGACAACATTAGCCCTGAATAAGGATATGCAGCCCTGGGAAATTGCACAAGTTTTCAGATTCGAGCGGGTTGGGCGACTACCCACCCCGATATGTATGATTAAACTATGCCTGATGTTATTAGCGCAACGCAGTTTCTCGCTCACAGCAGATAGCCTGATTTGAAAGTCTCACAACTGAGATCAGACTACTTCAAACCAGAGAAAATCTTTATAAATAGGATATTCGTTCTGCGCCTTCATCACTGGAGGCTCAATATTTTCTCGTGCTACTGCAGTTTTTTCTCTTTCAGGAACTGGCTTACTAAATCCGCGATCTGAACATTATTCAGATCAGAAAACGGGAAGTGAGTATTGCCTTTGATCCCTATCTCCGGAAGGTGCGTAACCGTCACATCCCCGCCGTGTTTGTTCACCACGTTGCGCCACTCACGAGCCATTGCCAGGCGTACTCGCCAGCTGTCCTGCGCGGGCATCGCCACGGGTTTATCCGGTATGTTATCGCCGTAAATAATCAGAATCGGGATTTTAGTCAGTGCCATAAACTGTTCCATTGGAACAGGTTCACCTTTCAGCGTGTCGAAAGCACTTGGCATTGGTGCCGGTAATTCTTTCTCCGGAAAAACAAAACTGCTGCCTGGCTCAAAGGCGATAATGGCTTTGACCTTGTCGTTTTTCATCGCGGTATACCAGCCTGGCCCGCCACCCTGAGAGTGGGTGAAGAGGATAGCCGGACCGGATTTATCCACTACTGCGGACATCGCATCAGAAATTACATTGATATCAAACGGCCCTGTATTCGGAGTCATCTGACGGAAATACTGATTCAGTGCCTCTTTGTCGTGAGAGAACTGAACGCCTTTAAAATACTCAGGCCACACGCCAACACGGAACTGATTAAACCACATCTGCTCATCGGGTTTTGGCGTGACAGTACCTTCTACTGTAGAGCGCCCGGCGCTGCCCCGACGCGGTTGATCGACAAGATAAGTAGAGAACCCACGGCGCAGGAATATATTCTGAAACCCTTCGCGACCGTCCGGTGTGCTTTCCCAGGTACGGGAAAACTGACCTGCGCCGTGCAGCATGACAATAGGGTATTTATGCGGATTTTCCGGAATTTGGTAGAAAACAGACGCATGATCACCATGATAAGTTTGACCAGCAGAATCCAGTGGTTTTTTCGCGTTAAATGTACCTGGTGCTGCGATGATAGCGCCGCCAGCAGAAAAGCTTCCTTGTTCCTGAATGATTAATGGCTCTGCATACACCGACTGAACCGCCAGACCACCCGCTATCACGCTGATGGCCAGCGCTTTTAAGATTGTCTTCAAGATTACATCCTCTGTTATGTTTGCAGCTTAATAATATCTGAGTTGGCCCTGGCGATAATTTCGTTCCGATGAATACCCTTATTTGTTCGGTTCATGAATACGAACGATTAGCTACGTATTGTCTCTAACCAGTTGGTTACCATCTCTGTGGTTCTCCGCTCCTGATCGCATTCAATGACCAGCGGTTTTTCCCGGCGCGCGGTTGGGGCAAGTTTTGCAAGGATGCCGTCGCTGTCCCCTTTACCGTAACCGCCGTGGGTGATAAATGGGATGAGTAATTTTCCCTCGAGGTTATGGCTGCTCAGAAAGGTTTGTACTATGGGTGGCACACTGGTGCTCCAGACGGGAAAGCCTAAATACACGGCCTCATAACGTTCGATATCTGCGACGCTATTTTTTAATGCCGGTTTAATTCCCCGGGCCCGTTCATTTTTTGCTTGTTCAACGGTCTGAAAATAGTCTTCCGGATAAGGTTTCTCCGGCTCGATTGTAAACAGATCGGTATTCAGGCTTCGGTGAATGATACCCGCAACCACCCGTGTGTTCCCGCTACGAGAAAAGTACGCTACCAGAATGCGGCTATTACCCCGCACGTTTGCGTTTCCAGTTGCCGCTGAAGCCAGAGAAACGTTCGCCAGTGTGAGCCCGGCAAGCGCTGTAAGTAACATTCTTCGGGTGGAATCATGCTCCATAACTCACTCCTCTGTTTGCTTGCCACCGCCCATTCCAATGCTTCTTCAACGCGAATGGCTGCAACATTTTCGCCATATTCACGCCGAAACTGCGCCAGCGGGTGCAGCATTTGCCGAGAGATTAAAACCAAAGGTCAGCAGTATCGCTGTCCAGGAAGAAAACGTAGAGAAGGGCAGTAACAGTGCGGGGTAAGGTAAATATCGAGTCATGCAAAGCGTCCTTATCAAGGATGGGAAAGATAGCCTGCGATGATTCTAAAGAGTGGGACATGTCTTCAGGCTGACGACCCCCTGACATCTGTGTCAGTTAATCTTATTTCTGGCTCTGTCCCAGGGGGAGCGTGGCTGAATGCGTTATCCGGCTGCATTGCAAACGTGACACCAAATGTATTGATACCGTCCTCACTACGCGCAAAGACGTCCCCCTGGTGCATAATGGCGACGGCACGTACGATTGATAAACCCAGCCCGTGATGGGTATCGCTCCTGGCCCTGGAAGTATCGACGCGATATAAACGTTCAAAAAGCCGATGTAAATGTTCCGGCGCAATGGGAGCACCCGGGTTAGAAACTTCAACGCAGGCGTGATTATTCGTTTCGCTCAACCGAACGGTAACCGTGCTGTTGGATGGCGAATGTCTTGCACTGTTTTCCAGTAAATTTGCAAGTGAACGGTGGAACAGCCGTCGGTCGATATGCGCGGTGACGTCACCTTCAATATCAAGGGAAAGCTGTTTTTCAGCAAAGGAAGGCTCTACATACTCCGCTGTTTTAAGGGTCTCTTGACGCAGGGAAACCTGCATAAGCTGGGAAGCGTGTTCACCCGCGTGAGCATGTGACAAAAAAAGCATGTCGTTTACGATCGACGTCATACGCTCAAGCTCTTCGAGATTCGAACCTAAAAGCTCTTCCAACTCATCATGCGAACGTCGGCGTGACAACCCCAGTTGCGTCTGGCCAATCAGGTTGGTCAGCGGCGTACGAAGTTCATGGGCTACATCAGCGTTAAAACTTTCAAGCTGTCGCCAGGCTACCTGCTGCCGTTCCAGCACCCCGTTAAATGATGAAGCGAGTTGCTGCAATTCTTTTGGTAGTGCTTTGGTATCAAGGCGTTGGCCGTGGTCTCCCGGAGCGAGCTGCTGTGCCTGTTTACTGAGTGCGCCTAGCGGACGTAGGCCGATCCTTGAGACCATATAACCCAGCAGCGCTACAATAAACACCCCCAGAGCGGCAATAATCAGCAGGGTGCGCGTGAATGCATCAAGCGTGCCCATATACGGAGTGGAGTCGATGGCAACCACATAGCGCAACTCAGGTCTTTCGCCGTTGGCGGGGATTGTTTTTACCAACAAATGAAGTGAACATGCCCCTTCGGATGCGCCGGGCATTTTATTAAACCCCTCCCGTAAAGAAGACCACTGGATCCCAGTCGGCGGTGTTCCGCCTACGCTAAAATGTGGGTTATCACTCACTACCCAGTAGCGAACAAGTTCGCCTTCTGAATTGGTTAACATGTTGAATTTACTGGCAAGCGTAGACCAGCCGTCAAGAGAAGTTCGCGCAGTGATCCACGGGCTCATTAATGATTCACGAAACAGTAGCTCGTTGTGTATCTGTTTTTGCAATGAGTCATGCAGCGAGCTTCGTAGTGTTATACCGATAACGGAGAGAATCAGCAGAGCGGATAACGCAAACATCAGTGCCAGATGGACGGATATGGAGCGCTTAAGCATGCTTATCCTCTTCATTTATTCTGGCCTGACTTCGAGAACGTATCCCATACCACGTACGGTATGTAGTAATTTTATGCCGAACGGAGCATCAACTTTGGCCCGCAGACGTTTAATAGCAACTTCAACCACATTGGCATCGCTATCAAAATTCATGTCCCATATCTGCTCAGCAATCATCATCTTTGACAGAATTTCCCCCTGATGACGGGCCAGAAGGCTCAACAGGGAAAACTCTTTCGCGGTCAGTTCCAGTCGCGTTCCTGCACGAAACACACGGCGAGCCAGTAGATCAAGATGCAGATCGTAGATCTGAAGTTGGGTGATGTCGGCTCCATCCGTTGACCGGCGACGTACCAGCGCCTGAATACGCGCCACCAATTCAATGAGTGAGAAGGGCTTAGGAAGATAATCATCAGCACCAAGTCGAAGCCCTTTAACGCGCTCGTCGACCGACCCTCGAGCAGATAACATTAACACGGGGGTCTGTTTACTAGCCCGTACGCCCTCGAGTACCCGGTAGCCATCCATCCCCGGCAACATCACATCAAGAATTATCGCGTCGTAGTCGAACTCCAGCGCGTAATGGAGGCCTTCTGCACCATCTGCTGAGACATCCACCGTAAATCCAGACTCGCCCAGCGCACGGCTGAGGTAGGTAGATGTTTTTTCTTCGTCTTCTACTAAAAGTAACCTCATCCTGTTTCCTCCATTCGCTGTCCGTTCAGCAGCCGCACCCGGGGGATGGTAATTATTCAGCCCCAACAGCTGGCTGACATTTTTCTGACATTTCTGTCAGTTACAGATTCGGTCTTAAGTGACAATGCCAGTCAGTCTGACTGTTTCATAAGCTTGATTAGTGCTTATCCGCGTGTACATCTAAGACTAACGATGTCGGGATGAAAGATAATTACACACATTAAATAGGCGCTATGAACGAAACTCATAAACCGGACAGGGGCATGTAATCGTTATTTTTACCTGAAAGGGATGTTGAATGCTGTGTTTGTAGCGGCATAAATTTACTGTGCCGCTACAATTTCTGCGATAGCAAAAGTCAGATTGCTGATTGCCGCTAGCGAGGTTGCTGCTGGGTAGTGCAGTGAATGCCACCGCCACCTGCCGCGATGCCGTCGATATTGAGTTGAATAATTTCACGTTCAGCAAACAACTCCTGCAAAATATCGCGAGTATTGCGGTCAGTGCGTTTATCGCCAAATTCCGGTGCAATAATCGCACCGTTGCAGACATAGAAATTGATATAACCTGCGGCGAAATCATTGCTTGCGTAGGCTGGACGGATAGCGGAAGGGCCTTCCAGCGTGATCACCTTCAGGCGCCGTCCTTTTGCATCCGTTGCGGCGCGCAAGATTTCCAGATGACGTCTGGTTACAGCGTAATCAAATGAGGACTGATCCTGCTCGAGTCCAGCCACCACCGTACCTGGGTGAGTGAATCTGGCATAAAAGTCCGTATGTCCGTCGGTAATATCTTTCCCGGCAATGCCGGGTAACCAGATGATTTTTTCCAGCCCTAGCAGGTGCTTCAGCTCTCTTTCACACTCGGCTTTGCTGACGCCGGGGTTACGATTCGGGTTAATAACACAGCTCTCGGTGATAATCGCCGTGCCTTCGCCGTCGACCTCAATCCCACCACCTTCCAGCACCAGTGATGAGCGAATAAACGCGGCCTTAGTGTAATCTGTAACGAATTCTGCCACTTCAGCATCTCGAGCGTGCTCTTGCTTATCACCCCAGCCGTTGAAGTTAAACCCAATGCCCCCGAGCTCCCCGCTAGAATTATTGACAAACACTGGTCCGGTGTCGCGGATCCACAGATCGTCAATCGGATGAATCAACAGGTTGACCGTCGACCCGCACAGCCGTGCTGCCAGGTCGCTGTCCTCTTCGCGTACCAGCATATTCACTGGCTCAAATGCGGCGATGGTTTTTGCGATTGTCGCCAGATTTTCCCTAACCACTGGTAGCAGATGAGGTTCCCAGATATTCGCACTGGCGCCAAACGCCATCCAGGTTGCCGCATGAGGTGCGCCTTCATCCGGCATTTGCCATCGGCGGCGTTCTGCAGCACTGGCTAATTTACTGAAGCTGCAGCCCATCATACTGGCGAGTAACATACTCGTTGAAGTTACCAGACTCTGCTTGACGAACGAACGTCTTGTCATCATGGGGAAACCCTTTGTGATTATTCACCCAATATACGGTGAACAGAATAATAATAGATGGTAAATAACACGAGTATATTATTAATAATATAGGTGATATGAAAACCTGAGCGGAATATAACACAGGTGTTATAACTTGCAATTGCTCTGTTTTAATTAATGAGAAAAAATGGATAATATTAAAATTTCTCAACTATATATTTATATATAATTTATATTTATTCGCTGTATTTGTCTTGTCAGTAGAGTAACCGCGCCGTCTGACAGCGGGTTGCTGAGCAGAGTGTGATCTGCCCGAATGTTCCGCAGGTTCCGGGGTGGATTTTCAAATAACTTTTTGCCGGTAGACTATAGTAAAGATGGCCATTATTTCTCATCATGAATAACCATGGGCGGGGACGGAAATGAAGAAGATACTGATGCTGGTCGGAGATTATGTCGAAGATTACGAAACTATGGTTCCTTTTCAGGCGCTAAAAATGTTAGGTCATCAGGTTGACGCTGTCTGTCCAGATAAAAGCCTGGGGGATTATGTTCAGACCGCCATCCATGATTTTGATGGGGCACAGACGTACAGCGAGAAACCAGGGCACCGTTTTACCCTGAATGCGAATTTTACTGATGCGCGGGCAACAGATTATGATGCATTACTGATCCCCGGAGGACGTGCCCCCGAGTATTTACGACTGAACCCTGATGTCATTCAACTGGTGCAAGACTTTAACGCGGCGGGTAAGCCTATTGCCGCCGTATGTCACGGCCCTCAGATTCTGGCTGCAGCAGGGGTGTTAGAAAACCGTACATGCAGCGCCTATCCAGCTTGTGCGCCGGAGATTCGGTTGAGCGGTGGACATTACGCAGATATCGGGATTGACCAGGCATACGTCGATGGCAATCTGGTTACGGCACCTGCATGGCCTGCGCATCCTGAGTGGCTGGCTAAATTTGTCGAAGTATTAACGAAGTAAGAGGCCCGTTGAGTAGAAAATCGGTATAACCTGTTCGGCTATACCGATTGGGGCATCATGATTGTTTATAAATGAGGCACCAATATATGCAGGTGCCTTTTCTCTGGTGAAGGAGCAGAAATCGGAATACGATGAGACAAAAATTACCGAATCGCATTTTGAACAAGTTTTTCGAGTTTTTTTAGTGTGTTAACCGATGCCGTATCAAGACCATGGACTTGTAGACTTTCCATTGGGTGATAGCTTACTAAAACCCGTCCATCTTGCTGCTGGCAAATCAGAACCCGAAACGGTAGATCAAGAGCCAGATCAGGATGTGCAAGCATTAATGGTGTCCCTGCTAAAGGGGTTCCAAAGACAAGCACTGTTGTCGGTGGCATTGTTAACTGGACACTCTGGGCTGCTTTTGCGTGGTCAAATTCACCAAATAACACCAGGTTATTGCGGTTAATTGCGTTTATTAAATGTTCTCTTGTTTGCGGATAGTTATAAGCACTAAAATTTTTTTGCATAGTGTCAGCGTTATTATTTTCAGCATATCCTGTTATTGTTGCAGAGATATATAGAACCAATAATATGAGGCCTTTTTTGATAAAATGTTGCATTATTACCTCCATAAGTCAGAGTGCGAAAAAATTTTTGCAGATACTAACTTTTTCTCTGACTCTCTCTTTTGACGATACACTTTGCTGAGTGCACCATTACGATAAATCCTGCGGCTAGCATTATTGTATCTTTCAGTACTAGTCGGCCGGCACCAGAAAGATAAGGAAACCCTGTATGGGCATCAGCACCATGCACCCACGTTTCTGGCGTAAATATCAGGAATGTTAACGTTACAAAAGGTGTCAGGAACGCCATGGTCGCTCCCCAGAATCCAGCTTTTGGCGAAATGTAATGAGACAGAATGAGCAATGCAAATATTACTTCTATGACGCCTAATCCAGTTGAGTATCCGTAGGTATTGTTTGCATTATGCCAAGCACGATGAGCTTCGACTAATTCGCCTTCATGATTCATAAACTGTGCATAGTTCATGGGATCATTGTAAAAGAATGACATAAATGGGCTGTTAGCAACAAAGGGGACTATGCTGTCTGCCTCATAAGGTATAAATTTCAATAAACCAATCCACATAAATACAATGGCAATGGAAATACGACACAGGTTAACGCCTATGTTTTCTTTTGTTGAAATATATTTGTAGATATCATTGAGCATTGGATTTTCCTTTTGGGTATTAAACACAATCCTTTATATCAGTAGTTCACGAGCAGACCCTGTTCTGACGTCCATGCTTTTTGTTCAGGAGTCTTTTTTATAAATTAACGTACTTGACCTCACATTTTGAATGTGATTTTAATGTTGCAATAAAGTAAATTATAATCGAGAGTGGAAATTGGATATGGCGGCTTGTGTTGATAGATGTCGTTCAAAATGAGGGTAATTAGACTGATAACTTTAAATTCTCGTTATGTAATGAAGAGATTAATGTATTAATTTATTTTATATTTCTTCAGTATCTGCTGTGCTATCTGTACCAATACAAGAGTGTTGGTCTTCACTAACTTACATAATAGATTAATATGGTTTAATATTCTTGGGTGTGAAATCCTGTTTTTGATAAGCTATTGTTTATTATAAGCTCAGTAAAAGTAGTAAATACTATTTTAAGAATTTTCTCTCTGTAATAAATTGTGTATACTCGATCCTGCAAGAAGCTCTTCCGTTATCATTAAAACAATAAATCTGTCCTTAACACCCGTATTGCCTCTACTCTGTATCTCTTCTCAGGGTAGAGGTTTTTTTTTACGTCTATGCAATAAAATATTCACTACACGGGTAAGCATTATTATGGCTAATATGATGATTAGCGACGTAAGTTTATAATGCTGCGATATTTTCTGTGTACAGATATATTAAGGCTCAATAGTACCAGCGCGTTTCTATTTGAAGGTGAATTGTTTTGTTGTGGTCTTATATACAGGGGTATAATAAAGATGGGCTTATAATTTCCTTGTTTTCAGTGTGATAGGTATTTTTAACCATTAAAATAAATGTGACTTTGTTCACGGATTTTAATTCATTAAGTGGGTATTCCTAGATTAGTGCAACAGCGTTGCACTTTGCTTTTGAAAATTTGCTCATTGAAAAATATAAAATGATTTGTTTTGAACATAGCATTTGTTGTCGAAATCCCCACAAATAGGCGCTCAGGGATAGGCACTGTTTTTTACTCTCCGGGTTTATCTGGCTCGCGCTGCATGCAGGTCTCCTCTCGCAGTACCTCGTAAATAATACATTAAAGGATGTCCCACAATGGATATTGTTGAACGCTTTATTAACTACACCAAAATCAATACAACGACTTCAAGGGAAAACGGTGCAAACGGGATAATGCCTTCTTCCCCTGGCCAGATGGTGCTGGCAAAGCTGCTTGCAGCAGAGCTTGAAGCATTAGGAATGGAAAACATCGAGGTTAGAGATACTGCTATCGTGACGGCAACATTGCCCGGGAATACTGACGACAGCGTTCCAGTTGTCTCTTTCTTTGGTCATCTGGATACCAGTGCAGAACAGACCGCGAATACGAATGCACAACGTCTCCCCTACAGTGGCGGCGATTTGTGTCTGAACAAAGAGCTGAATATTTATCTTCGTGAAAGTGAATTCCCTGAACTGAAAAATTATATCGGTGATGACCTTCTCGTGACAGATGGAACCAGTCTTTTGGGAGCGGATGATAAAGCCGCTATCGCGGCTATTATGAATGCGCTGCAGTACCTTGTTGAACATCCAGAAATTAAGCATGGCACTGTGAAAGTCGGTTTTGTGCCTGATGAGGAGCAAGGCTTACGGGGGGCAAAAGCCTTTGATGTTTCGGCATTTGGTGCTGACTTTGGCTATACCCTGGATTGCTGTGGAATTGGTGAGTTTGTTTATGAAAACTGGAATGCAGGCGATGCAGAAATTATCTTTACCGGTCAGTCTGCACACCCTATGTCAGCCAAAGGCAAGCTTAAAAACTCTCTGCTGATGGCCCATAAGTTCATTTCTATGCTCCCAGGAGGAGAAGCGCCTGAATATACGGAAGGGCGTGAAGGTTATTATTGGGTGAAACAACTACAAGGCAACAGTGCCCGCACGGTGCTCAAGCTGGATATTCGTGATTTCAGTGAAGAAGGCTATCAGGCACGGATGGAATTTATTCGGCAACTTGCACAGAGCACCAATATGCTTTGGGGTGAAAATAGCGTGGTCTGCCACTTATCCGATCGCTATGCGAATGTTTTTAATAGTCTGCAGGGCAATGCTCACTACCCCATTGATATTGCTCTACGCGCCTATCAGAAATGTGGTATTACACCGGCACCGGTAGCTATGCGTGGCGGCTATGATGGTGCGGTTCTCTCTCAGAAAGGATTGCCTTGTCCGAATATTTTTACCGGTGCCCATAATTTTCATTCAATTTATGAATACCTGCCGGTACGTTCTCTGCGCGCTGCCAGTGATGTCGTTGTGGCAGTCATTGAGGAAACCTTTGCTGAGTTCGCGGAGCGGAGAACTCAGTCATGATTCAGGTACTTATTGCCCTTTTGGTTATTGTTGTCGTCGCCCGTCTGATCCTGAAAGGTTATCGCGCTGAGCCGGTGTTATTCATTGCGGGTTTGGTGTTGATGATTTGTACCGGATTGAGTGGATGGGGGTCTGTATTGCCGAAAGGGGTTGCCGGTACGGGAATTTCATTTCTCGATCCTTTCGAAGTTATGCGCGATCTTTTCAGTACGCGCGCTGCCGATCTTGGTCTGATGATTATGGCGTTAATGGGATTTGCGCATTACATGGATCATATCGGGGCGAATGAAGCAGTGGTGCGTGTAGTAACGAAACCATTACGGGCGCTGCGGTCGCCATATATTTTACTTTTTTTCTCCTACCTGCTTGCCAGCCTTCTTCAATTGGCCATCCCTTCAGCCACCGGACTCGCGGTGTTACTGATGGGGACGATGTTCCCTATTATGCTGGGATTAGGGCTCTCCGCGGCCTCTGCTGCGGGAGTGATTGCGACCTCGCTTGGTGTGGCGTACACCCCAACAGCGATAGATGCCATCAGGGGATCTAAGGCCGTTAATATGGATGTGGTGGAATATGTTGTCTATCATCAAGGGCCTGCTGCGCTTGCAACCGTTTTGGTCGTGGGGGTCTGTCATTTCTTCTGGCAGCGGCATTGCGATCGTAAAGCGGGGACTTTACCACGGGAAATAGGTACCGCTGAGGTTACCGACTCAGGAAAAGCACCGGCTTTTTATGCGCTGCTCCCCATGCTGCCGATATTGATGGCGGTAGGTTCATCCGCAATGTTTGTCAGTGGCATTAACCTGAACATTATCACCATCGTCCTCATTTCCATGGCTATTTGTATGCTGATTGAGTGGTTACGGACCCGTGATTTAAAGTCAGTATGCGAAGGATTCAGCCACTTTTTGAAAGGAATGGGAACCGCGTTTACCGGTGTGGTCGGTCTGCTGGTTGCTGCGGGGGTATTCGCGCATGGTATTAAGGTCATTGGTGCGATTGATCAGTTAATTCTGATGGCAGAACACGTTGGATTACCACCATTTGCAATGGCGGTTGTGTTTGCACTGGTGACGCTTGCTGCCGCGATCATTATGGGGTCAGGTAATGCGCCTTTCCTGGCGTTTGTTGAGCTTATTCCTCAAATTGCTGCAAGTATGGGGGCTAATGCTGTTGCGATGATCCTGCCTATGCAGCAGGCATCTCATATGGGGCGGGCTATTTCACCTGTATCCGGCGTGGTGATTGCTGTTTCAAGTGGTGCGAAGATCACCCCTTTCGATGTAGTTAAACGTACCGCTGTGCCGTTAATTGTAGGCTTTGTCACGCATACCCTGATTATCGGTATCTTCTATTAATCGCTCCTGCTAAAAGAACCCTTCCGGCTTGTAGAACGCGGAAGGGGGTTTTTGGGGCCAGGACAGGAACCTTAACTCATCATTTTTATGAATAAAGGGAAATTTATATCTTTAATATTATTGATGCCTCTATATTAAATTTCATTTAAAGCCCATCCTGATCATTTTATGACTTCTGTCGTAAAGGTATGCAATAAAATGATTTCATCAGGAGACTTAATGTCTGCGTGAGGGGTGGCTGATCGTTTTCTGAGCGTTGCTGGTGGGATATGTCAGGAAAACTTCCGCTAATGAGCGGTTTTTGAGTTTTTATGATAGTTGGGTCCACAATATTTCGTGGTATTAATTGCCTTTGAGTATTATTAGTTTTCATCTTTATCGTATTCTTCTTATTATTTTTTACCATTTCATAAAAAGATGAAAGGTTAAGAAATGTAATATGTTATTTATGTGGTTTTTTTACATGGAAATAAATTAATCTGGATCATATTTTGGTAGTTTCAATTGTAGTATTTTTTTAAATGGAGTAATACAGGATTTAAATGTAATGATGATTTGTGTAGGTGGGTTTTAAGTGGTAAGTGATTCAGGAAAAGTCAGTCAGTTGAGACATAATTATCAGGATGAGCTTGAAACGTTTACCTGGAGTGCGTTAGTCGCAATAGGCATCGCAATAATGGATAATAGAATTTACTCTAAAATGTCAGAGCATATTTTTATTATGAACTGGTTGGCAATTGCAAAAAAGAGGAAGCTCTTTCCAAAGAGTATCGCTAATGAACTGCAATGGCTGATTGATGAAGGAAAGAAAAAAAGTCTCAATGCACAACTTAAATTTAAAATAGAATACTTATATTCTACATCGAGTAGCGATGTGACAATACAGAATTACTATTTTAAATTTACCCATGCTATTGAAGTGTTGCGAAACAATGGGTGGGAGAGTTTTCTGCTCACCCCAGGGAAGTGGCGTGATCTGGATGATATAATTAAAGTTAGAAACGGCAATTTTATCTTTATGGATGATGCTCGGCTACAAGAATGCTTTGGTATTCAGGGTGAGATCTTAAAGCCATTCTGTGTCCGGGTTTATGGTGATGTTGAGTTCGCTAAATCACTTTTCATCAAAAATAACCTTCCGGTTGAGTTTGTGAAACACACGTCAAATGAGTTTTATTACTTTCAGTTTCTTTTAGATGAATAAGGTTTCACTAACGAATACATACTGAGTATTTTTAGAGCGGAGAATGTCTTTTTATCTGAATATAAAAATATCGACTATAAATCACGAGTAAAGGACCAAGTGATGTTTACGCGAAAGTTAGTGATTACTGATGAATGGGTAAAGTTATCTGATATTCCTGCCAGTGTGTCTATATCCTTTAGGGGGATTATTGAAATATGTGAAAGCACATCGGTCCCGGATGATAATACACCCTTGTTGAGATTTGAGAATGAGATGGCACCGATCGCTGTTGATTCGTTATCCTGGCTAAGGGTTCCACCAGGCAGTCCGGGAAGTGTTATCGTCTATATTCTCTGATTCTGACATCACCTTCGTTTAAATCAATACAAACAGCTCAGGCATTCTTAGCGTCTCAAAGTATTCAAATTAGGTGCCGTTGCTTAATACATAAATGATATTAATGTTCACTTGCTTTAATTTTATTCTTTCAGGTACCAGAAGTATACTGTATGCCGCAGTGTGTATACCTGTGTACTTTACTATATCATAGTGTAAATAGTGGGAAACTTTCTAATAATTAACCATTTTACAGGTTAAGGTATTACGGGCTGAGTCGATAACAATTAAGTCATAGAAGATTTTTTTATTGTTATGGAGATGTTTAAATGTTAAAAAATATGAAGGTTAAAACCAGCCTGTTATTACTATTGTTGTTATTTACATTTATGCAGTTTTTTTCTAATGGACTGGAGTTATTAGATCTCAAAAACACACAGAAAAGTACGCTTTTACTACATAATATAGTAAGAGAGCAGTATTCACTGCATAGTATCACTGGATCTATTAATAAATTAAGGGGCATGCTTGATAATATTCAGTTGCATGATTCTGCTGATGTGCAACAGACATTAAAACAAGCACAGGATGAGATTGCTTATGCAAGACAAGAGTTCAATGTTTTCTGGGAAATACCTGGATTGACGACGGATGATCCGCAGGCAGGAAAAATCATCAAGACTGCCTTTGAACAACAAATGGATTTTGAAAAAAAACATATCGATCAGTTAAATGAAGTTATATCGAGCGGACGTATCGCTGATGCATCAATAAATTTAAATAATGAATTGCTCGCTTCGCGTAAAAATTTTGATAACCAACTGGCTAGCTATTATAAATCAACAATGTTGATCAGTGAGAAGATCGTAGGGCAAACACACTCCCAGTTTAATTCATCAATAATTAAAATATCGGTGATCCTGGCGTTTACGATTTTCATCTTCTTTATTTGTAATATCTGGTTGAACCGCACAATCATCCTACCATTACGAACAGTATCTGAACATTTTTCACGGATTGGTAAAGGCGATCTGAGTCATCCTGTGAAGGTACAGAGTAACAATGAAATTGGTCTGTTATGTTTGAATTTACAAAATATGCAGAATGGCCTTCGGGAGACTGTCACAACGATTCGTGATGGTGTCGAGTCTATTAATATCGGTATGCAGGAGATAGCGACAGGTAATACAGACTTGTCTACCAGAACGGAACAGCAGGCTGCAGCTGTCGTCGAGACGGCTGCCAGTATGGAACAGATATCCGCAACAACAAAGAATAATACCGATAAGTCACACCAGGCATCCGCCATGACGAATGAAAGTACCGAAATGGCATTGCGTGGCGAACGCTTAATGAGTGACATGGTTGAGAAGATCCATCTGATTAGCCGCAATGCGCAGAGCGTAAGCGAAATATCGAATGTTATTGATAGTATTGCTTTTCAGACCAATATCCTCGCACTAAATGCAGCAGTGGAAGCCGCTCGTGCAGGCGAATCAGGTCGTGGATTTGCCGTTGTGGCTAGCGAAGTCAGGACTCTTGCCCAACGCAGCGCTGCTTCAGCAAAGGAAATTACGGACTTAGTTGCCAGAGCGGCAATCAGCGTCAAAGAAGGTGTGGAAATAGCCGAAAACAGTGGTGTCATGATGGCGAATATTGCGGAGGCAATACGTAACATCAATATATTGATGGAAGATATATCCGGAGCTTCAGGCGAACAAAATAGCGGCATAGAGCAAATCCGGGTCGCTGTCACTCAAATGGAGCAGGTAACCCAGCAAAACGCATCATTGGTGGAAGAGATTGCCGCAACGACAGGCAGTGTGGAAGAACAGTCGGCAATGCTATCGCAGGCAGTGGCTGTATTTCAGGTAGAGGTAAATCAAGAAGAGGGCCTCAACGGGAGCGGCAGCATACGTTAGTCGGGAAATGATCATCTCATCAGCTGCTATTCAGTCTGGTGAGATGCTCGGGGTAACGCTCGAAACGATACCTGGCAGGGGACTCATGTTGTAACATTATTGATAATAATTCTCATTATTGTTGTTGTGCCCTGAGGGTAATGGTAATGTTGCACAACGAGTTAATCCCATTTCCTATGCATAAGACAGCATGAACAACACCACCGCCCAAAATGCTTCCGGACGCTTAGCACGAATTTTCTCCGTCAGTGAATTTATGGATTTTGGCGAGCGCTACGGTATTGATTACCGCTTTCCGATGCTGAAGCAAAAAACGGATTTACCGCATTCCTGCGCCGTGCTGCAAGGGGAAGTTGAGGAGATGACACTTCCTTGCGGTATGTGCGTGACCCATTCCGACGTACAGGTGCTGCAACCTTATGAAACAACCTCCCGCCACAGCAGTCCCCTGTATATGCTGGTGGTACTGGAAGGGTGCGTGATACTGACGCTCAACGGGCAGGAGCATGTGGTGCGTTCCGGCATGGCATTTAGCTCCCGGCTGAGTGAACATCAAACGATGAGTGCCCGCCACCATGCTGACTGCAAACTGCGTACGTTATCGCTGGGACTGTATCCCGACGGCGCATGGCGCACAGGATTGCTCGAGTCGTTGATGCGTGAGTGGGAAAGATGCCAGACGCCAACGCTTATCTGGCAGGTTCCGGGCTTTTTGCTTAGCGGATTACAGTATGCGCAGCAGAGTACGCTCGGTAGCGTGCCCCGGCAACTGATGCTGGAAGGACTTATTTTACAGCTGTTCGGTCACGGCCTGAGCGTGTGCCAGATGGAGAGCGGTAAATATCAGCCTGCCAATGGTGAACAACAACGGCTGGAGATCGTTCGTCGTCTGCTGGGACAGACGCCGGAGAATGACTACACGCTAAACGATCTGGCCCAGCGAGCGGCGATGAGTCCCAGCAGTTTGCGCAGTAAATTTCGGGCAGCCTACGGCTGTTCGGTTTTTGACTATTTGCGCGATTGTCGTCTGGAACGTGCGCGCGGCTATTTGCTGGAAGGGTACAGCGTTCAGCAGGCGGCATGGATGTCGGGTTATCAGCACGCCACTAACTTTTCTACCGCCTTTCGTCGTCGCTATGGTTTTCCGCCTGGCGATGTACTCAAACTTTGCTAATCCATTTTTCTGCTTTGTGCGAAGTCGAGACTAACATTTTGGCACTGCGCATACGCAACCTGGCATCCGGCATAGCTATCTTCGCCACCAAAAAGGTAATAATTCTTATTTACAATTAGAAATGCCTTTGGAGATGTTCATGTTCGCTAAGACTCGATTGGCGCTGTTGGTGGGATGGGTAACCGGCAGCGTGGCTTTTCCTCTGCTGGCGCAGGAAACAACAAAAAACGATACGGTGGTTGTCACCTCGCAGATGCAAAGTGGTGCAACCAAGCTTGCCACGCCGGATATTGAAACCCCGCAGTCGGTGTCTATCATCACCCGCGAACAGTTTGAAGAGCAAGGGGCAACCAGTGTGCGTCAGGCTGTGAGCTATACACCAGGGGTGTACAGCAACCAGATTGGCGCTTCGAACCGTTTTGACTACATTGTGCTGCGCGGTTTCTCTGATGGTAGCCTCGACAACGTCTATCTCGATGGCCTGAAAATGATGGGCGATACCAACTCTCACAGCTCGTTGGTCGTCGATCCTTGGTTCCTTGAAAACATCGAAGTGGTTCGTGGTCCGGCATCCGTGCTGTATGGTCGCTCTTCTCCGGGCGGTATTGTTGCGCTGACATCACGTAAACCCTCGTTTGACCCTGGCGGGGAAGTGAAGTTATTTGCCGGGAACAACAATCAGCGCGGCGCAGCCTTTGATGTGACTGGCGCTCTGGATGATAACGATCGTGTGGCAGCGCGTCTGAGCGGAATGACGCGCTACGCGGACTCGCAGTTTGGTCCATTGAAAGAAGAGCGCTATGCGCTGATGCCAAGCCTGACCTGGCGGATCACCGACCAGACACGCCTCGATCTGATGGCCTATCTGCATCGTGATCCGGAAGGTGGCAGCCACTCAGGTTTGCCTTATGATGGCACCGTGGTTCCCCACTATGGTCAGAAGATCTCTAACACCTTCTTCGAAGGTGAAGATGATTACGACAAATACGATCGCCGCGAAAACATGGTGGGTTACAACATTGAACACATGTTTGACAACGGTTGGTCGGTGCGGCAAAAGCTGCGTTATTTACATACCGATGTCGAACTGAACCAGGTTTATGCGGCAGGCTGGCTGAATGAGACTGAACTCAATCGCGGCTATTCTGGATCCGATGAGAAAATGTCGGCAATTACGCTGGATAACCAGCTTGATGGTAGTTTTGATACCTGGCAGGTGAACCACCGTCTGCTGGTGGGGATCGACTATCAGGATCGCAGCAATAATACCACTGGCTACTACGGCGCATTCCCGCCAATAGATGCCTTTAATCCGGTGTATGGGGCGAAGCCGGATTACATCAGTATGTATGCGCGTGAAAAACACAAACTGCGCCAGACGGGCTATTATCTGCAGGATCAGATGTCCTGGGATCGCTGGCGTATTACTCTGGGCGGTCGTTACGATCAGGTCAGTGTGTCAAATATTGATAAGATCAACGACTCGCGTAGCGATCTGGATAAAAACAACTTCAGCACCCGCGCCGCTCTGCTCTATCTGTTTGATAACGGTTTAGCCCCATACGTGAGCTACTCTACCGCCTTCACGCCGACCAGTTTTGCTGATGAAAACGGTAACCTGCTGGAGCCAATGAAGGGCAAACAGTGGGAAGCCGGGTTGAAATATGAACCAGAAGGGCTGAACAGCCAGTTTAGTGCGTCGGTTTTCCGCATCAATCAGACCAATATCGCCACCAAAGAAGAGCCGACCGATCCGTACCGTTCAATTGGGGAAATTGAATCCGAGGGTGTGGAGCTGGAGGCGATTAGTCAGCTAACAGATAACTTCCGTTTGCAGGCGGCGTATACCTACACCGATATTCGCTATAAGAAAAGCAGTCCGGAAGAGCAAGGTAAGCGCGCTGTTTATGCGCCGCGTAATCAGGCCAGTAGCTGGCTGAGTTACGATGTGAAAAGCGGCCCGCTGGATGGTCTGACGCTGGGTTCTGGCGTGCGTTATGTCAATGGCATTACCAGCGATCGTCTGAATACCCACACTCTACCTTCATACACACTGGTGGATATGGCGATTGGCTACGACTTAACGCATATCGGCCTGAAAGGGGTGAGCGCGCAGCTCAACGTCAATAACCTGACCGATAAACGTTACGTTGCGGCCTGTAACTCACTGTCTTACTGCTACTTTG
The DNA here is from genome assembly GCF_030333065.1 of Citrobacter sp. Cm046. NCBI lineage: Bacteria > Pseudomonadati > Pseudomonadota > Gammaproteobacteria > Enterobacterales > Enterobacteriaceae > Citrobacter > Citrobacter sp. Cm046. The sequence continues at coordinate 117,618 of NZ_JAOWGP010000036.1, forward strand.
GTGCTGAACGTAGTATTGTCGGCAGCGTGTCCTGGAAGTTCTGATAGCATAAATGGCCCGGCGTGAGTCTCGCCGGGCAATCCAGGGATCAGCGAGATTACTGAGTAAAGCCGTTATCGATACAAATCTGGGCGTTGGTTCTCAGGGTAAAGGAGAGCTTATTGGGATACTGGCTGTAATAGTTATGTTCTTCTTCCAGCCCCTTCGCCTGGGCCAGACGTACCGTTTCCAGTGAGCAGGTACGATAAATCAGATCTTTTTTCATGATTGCTTGTTGTTCCAGCTGCTTATTTGTGGGCAGCGCCAGCCAGATTTCTGACAGAGAGTAATCAAACACCACCCGATTGCCTTTAGCCTGAATATTTTCAACCGTAATAGAGTCGTCAACTTTCAGCCTCGGCTGTCCACGCATCTTTTTCTTCTCTTCAGCTGCAGCATATTGGGTTAACGCATCGATATCCATCCCGGCTATTTTTTGCTTATAGATTTCAACATAAGTGGCAGGTTGCTGATAATGGTTAGCGTAGGCGTTTCTTAATTCCCCGTCACTCATCGTACAGCCAGCAAGAAAAACAGGTAATACCAGCGTCAGTTTTATTTTAGTCACGATTTTATTCCCGAACATTATTGTGGTCCCTTATTGCCTGTAATGAAATAAAAATTGGGTTATTACAGTTGATATTTAAGGTTGTATAAACAGGGCGACGGGGGCACAAGTTCATTAGTCTTAAAGTGGCATGATAAACAGAAAACCCTGCCAGAATTAGCAGGGTTTTTGTATGGCATGGGAGCGGGTGTGGTGGTGCAGATTATTAGTGCCCAATCATCCTGGCTTTGGGTATCAGTTGGAAATACATATGATCAGGAATTGGCGTGTCCCAGACCTTCGCATAGACCGCAAAACCGATAGCTGAGAAGAGGATACTCAGTACCAGCATTGCCATGACTACACCGGAAAGCGCAGTTTGACGCCACAAGGGTTTACTGTTTTCTTGCGAGCCTGGCGGCGTTTTTAGTGAAAATGTAAGCGTTGAAGCCACCGGACAGGATTCTACGCAGGTCATACAACCGGTACATTCAACGGTTCTGACCTGAATCAAACGATCGACAGGAATCGCTGACGGGCAGTTTTTCGCGCATTTTCCGCAGTCTATACAACTGTCTGCATTACGACGTATTTTAAACGGAGAAAGCAGGGAGAAGAGGCCGAGCAGTGCGCCATAGGGGCACAGATAGCGGCACCAGGCATTGCGGATAAATAAACTCATGACGCTGATAACGATCACGAAGATGAGCGTAGCTCTGCCGATATTGCGGAAGAAATCGAGCATCTTAACGTCGATGATCATTCCATAAGCTGACATCAGGAAGTACTGAATACCTTGTGCGGGCATTGACAGGGCGATATACAGGAAAAAACTCAACAGCAGATATTTCAGACCGAGCAGCGGGATATCCAGCCAGCGTGGTAACCTGAAATGGCGTCCAAATAGCTTTTTCCCTACATTGCCAATCAGTTCTGAAAGCGTACCCACCGGGCATAGCCACGAGCAGAATGATTTTTTTAACAACAGGCTTATCAGGATAAATGCCACTAACAGCAACATTGAGGCTGCATGAACAGGCGGAAGATAACCGGTCTCCAGGGTGTATCTGATATTCATCAACCCTGCGATGGGGAGCCATCCCTCAATGCCGCCAGGTCTTGGAATATAAACGCTGGTGCCGGCGGTTTCGAAATAGCGGACCCAATAATAGAACGTTATGCCAATGTAGATATTGATGGACAGCAGGAGAAACTGGGTGGCTCTTCTCCAGGTGGTGGCATTGCGCCAGTCATTCCACGGTAGTTTTCCTCCGGTCGTGCCGGGGCGGCGCTGCCAGCGAGTTCTCTTTTTCCCGTTCATGGTGTTGTATTATCCCTCTTTATTTCCTCCACACAGGAGGATGCATCACCGGGATATGCTAACGCCAGACAGATATAGTGTATTTGATTTGCATCTTATTAAGTGACTGTTATTTTTATAGCGTTAAAATGCCTTCATAAAAATAACAGCCGATAGTTATCGCAGGTCAAATAAATACCTCGAACGAGGTATTTATTATTTGGCACTTACTTTAGCTGGATGCCTGGGGTCATTCCTGATAAGTCTCTACGCGATTACGTCCATTACTTTTCGCCAGGTAGAGTGCACGATCGGCTTTATCAACCAGTTGCTTGTAGTCCGGATGATAGTCATATTCGGCGATACCAATACTGACGGTAATAGAGAACGACTCAGCGGCAGAGGCCACCATCCGTAGCTCAGCGATTTTCTTACGCAGGGTTTCCAGAATAATATTCGCCTGTGAAATATCCGACTCAACCAGCAGGATCATAAATTCTTCGCCACCGTAGCGGAAAACATAATCGCTGCTGCGGATATGTTCATAAATGATGGCCGCTACGTTCTTCAGCGTGATATCACCGGTGTTATGCCCATAGCGATCGTTGATTTGCTTGAAGTAGTCGATATCCAGCATTGCCAGAGTAAAAGGCTTACGCGAATGTAATGCCAGCGAGATTTCACGGCGCATGATGGTCGGAATAAAGCGACGGTTAAGCAACTGAGTCAGCGAGTCTTTACCATTTTCCTGTTTGACCAGCGCTTCAAACATCGAGGCGAGAAGGAAATGCATTTTTGCAGAAAGCTGTCGAACATCCTGTAAAAGACTCATCCGTTGGGCTTCTGTCGGCTGCTGATTCGACAGTGTCTGCATCAGGCGATCGTCGATTTCTACGATCAGCGACTCCATCTCAGCCAGCAGATTGCTGTTGCCGAGGATGTGTTTTCCCTTATGCGAAAACCACATGCCAAAATCAGAGTTCGACAGAAAAACTATCTCCGCGGAGGGCAACCCCGTGGCTATATTGTAGATAAACTGGTTTTCCCAGTCGGTAAATGAACGGATTTGCCGCTCGCGCTCTACGTTGACATCATCGTAAATTGTCTGCAGGCGATACTGCTCCTGCGTATGCATCGAGTTTTGATAACTTGGGGAGTAGGAGACCGTCATGGCCTCCAGAGCGGTGTCCATTGCCAGGCTGCTGAAACAGATGGCATCGCTTAACAGGCCGGGTGGGTAGTTTGCTTTCTTTTTAAGTACCCGATACAGCTCATCTTTCAGCTTACGTGCGCCGCGATTAACCAGATCGATTGGTAGGCCAATTCGCGCATGGACCACGCCAATATTGCGTTGTTTCGCCAGCAACTGTGAAATATCTTCCTGCGCACTGCCGAGTACGCTGCGAAGCCAGTCAAACATACTGCCGCTGAGGCGGGTGCTGACCTGTTCGGTATTAAGGAATAACGCGCTCTCAGCATGGGAGAGCATGTAGTCATAAAAAACAGTTACTAAATGGCGGATCTCCTGATCGGTTAATGATGTCAGGAGCGTGTGAACTTCAGGAGGTGTCTGGCGCAACAGCGCCTGCCATTCCGAAAGGAGTAATGTGTCGTTTACCGGATCAACCTGTTCCATCTCACAGCCACTCAAAAATACGATTGAAAAATTCAGGCGGTATTACGGACAATTACGTCACGATGGTCAAGTTAAACTCTCTTAACGATGGCTAATACCTTCATAAATCAGCCTTAAAGCGAAGACGCCGATAATGGCGCCAATCACCCGACTGGCAACCCGTTGAATACGTCCGTATGCACGACGCACTGTGGGTAGAGAAAACGCCTGGCTGAGAAAAATACGCCAGATAACGGAAGAAAAGACTATTCCTGCCCACGCCATTAACCTGGCCCAGGTCGGGGTTTCTGCACTTAACGTTACTGAGAAGATACTAATAAAAAACAGCACGGTCTGTGGATTGGACAAATCCGTTAATAATCCACGACGGAAGAAAACATACCAGGGAGCGGAGAGCGGCTGCTGTAATGTGGGCATTTGTGGTGTGGCCTGATGCCGTATGCTATTCCACGCAAACCACAGCAAATAGGCGCCACCGATAATTTTTATCAGCGAAAATATCTCTTCACACTGGGTGATAAGCGTCGCCATCCCAAAGAGTCCCAGACCGGAATAGAAGGCATCGCCTAATGCAACGCCCAGTCCTGTCATTACGCCTGCTCGCCGCCCTGATGCCAGACTGGTTTGCACCACCACGAACAGATTCGCGCCGGGGTTAAAAAAGGTTAAAACAAATAAACTGACGGTAAGTACGACGGCGTGTAGAGGTTCCATAAACAGCGCTTCCATCTGTGAAAAAATTGGCGTTTTACCTTCAATCGTAATTGAGGTCGTTCTGAATCAACCCATACTATAGTTTTAGTGTAAGCATGATTCTGAGTATGTACTCACACTGTTTTATGAAACGCCGCCGATGTTGCAAACGGGCGTCTGGGGTGTTTTCAATAGACCGGGCGGGGTGGCGCACGCAGCGCTACAGGAATCTCTGCCGCCATTGTTTTGCAAAATATCTTTATATTTCTGTTAGCTCTGGATTTTTTATTCGGGCTGAACTACTTATTAATCATCCTTGACTCGCACGATGGATGCTCAGGGGTCGATAATGGCGTAAAACAAAACCTGGAGTTTTTATATGAAAACTGGATATAAGTTATTAATTGGTGCGTTAGCTTTTGTCGTGACCAACGTGTATGCAGCAGAATTTATGACAAAGGTTGAGTTTGAAAAGGTTGAGTCGCAATATACAAAAATTGGTGATATCTCAACAAGTAATGAAGTTTCCGTTGCAGATGCCAAAGAAGAACTTCTGAAGAAAGCAGAAGAGAAAGGTGCTGACGTTGTGGTATTAACATCCGGTCAAACGGATAATAAAATCCATGGCACTGCCAATATTTACAAGAAAAAATAATGCGCTGTATTGAAAGATAAAATACCCGCCAGTCCTTGTACTGGTGGGTTATTCTTTTAACCTGCGCCAGAATGTGGTTCTGCTGATACCGAGATATCGTGCTGCCGCTGTTTTATCGCCATTGAATTGTGCCAGTACCTGCTGTGGCGTCAGCGATGGTGACATCTGGGGTATTTCGGCGACATTGGTCAGTTCCGGCATTAACTGCTGTAAGAAATGGACGTTCAGCTCCGGCTGTGGATCCTCACTTAAAAATAGCGCCAGACGCTCCATCATATTGCGCAGTTCACGAATATTCCCCGGCCAGCCATAATTCAGCAGAGTATGCTGACTCAGACTCAATCCCTTGCGCACTGTCTCTGAAAACGGCACATCTAATTCCGCCAATGACTGTTTTAAAAATCCTTCGGCCAGCGGCAAAATATCGGGCAGACGCTCGCGCAGCGGCGGCAACTGCAGACGCAGAATGCTCAGGCGATAAAACAGATCGGTACGAAACTTTCCCTGTTTCATCTCCTGCTCAAGATGACAATGCGTGGCGCTAATCACCCGCACATCCACCGGGATTGGCTGATGTCCGCCCACCCGCGTAACCTCTTTTTCTTCCAGCACGCGCAGTAGTCGGGTTTGTAGCGGCAGCGGCATCTCGCCAATCTCATCGAGAAACAGCGTTCCACCGTGGGCGATTTCAAACAGACCTGCGCGTCCTCCCCGGCGCGAGCCGGTAAATGCGCCATCCTCATAGCCGAACAGCTCAGCTTCCAGCAATGATTCGGTGATGGCCCCGCAGTTGACGGCGACAAACGGCGGTGAGGGCTTCCCGCGTCGATTCTCCTGGCGGGTGAAATATTCACGATGAATGGCCTGCGCCGCCAGCTCTTTACCGGTTCCGGTTTCGCCCTGAATCAATACCGGCGCGCGGGAGCGGGCGTACAGCATAATCGTATGCCGCATCTGTTCCATCTGCGCAGAGTGACCGCGCATGTCCACCAAGGCATAGCGGGTACGCAGCGTCTCACCAGAAGCATACTGGCCGTTTCGCCGTAGCGTCATACGGGTCATATCCAGCGCATCGCTGAAGGCCTGGCGCACGGTGGATGCCGAATAGATAAAGATGCCGGTCATACCGGCTTCTTCCGCCAGATCGGTAATCAGTCCCGCGCCGACCACCGCTTGTGTACCGCAGGCTTTCAGCTCATTGATTTGTCCACGGGCATCCTCTTCAGTGATATAGCTGCGCTGCTCAAGCTGTAAATTGAATGTTTTTTGAAAGGCCATCAGCGCGGGGATGGTTTCCTGATAGGTGATGACGCCAATCGACGAAGTGAGTTTTCCCGCTTTCGCCAGCGCCTGTAACACATCAAATCCGCTGGGTTTAATCAGGATCACCGGAATGGACAAGCGGCTCTTCAAATAGGCACCGTTGGAGCCTGCGGCGATGATGGCATCGCAACGCTCAGTGGCCAGCTTTTTACGGATCCAGGTCACTGCCTTTTCAAAACCAAGCTGAATAGGGGTGATAGTCGCCAGGTGATCAAACTCGAGGCTAATGTCGCGGAAAAGTTCGAACAGACGCGTGACGGAGACCGTCCAGATAACCGGTTTGTCGTCGTTCACCCGTGGAGGAAGATGTGTATCAGCCATAGCTAACCCAAAAAGTCAGGAACCGAATATTGGGTTTAGTTGTGTTTCATAAATGTTGCAATGAAACACTTAAACCAGTTTCATGAAACGATAGCTGACACGCTTTTGTGCAACAAAGATATAAAGATTTAATTTAATTTATTGTTTTTAAAAACAAAAACAGAAAATGAATAAAAATTAAGGTCTTTGGCATACCCCTTGCTTTAGTTAATCAACGAACGATAACAAGTTGATAACAAGAGGATGGGATATGTCTCTACACTCCCCAGGGCTGGCGTTTCGCGCCGCGCTCACCAAAGAAAATCCATTACAAATCGTTGGCACCATTAACGCCAATCACGCGCTGTTGGCTCAGCGTGCCGGGTATCAGGCGATTTATCTGTCGGGTGGTGGTGTCGCTGCCGGATCGCTGGGCTTGCCGGATCTCGGCATCTCCACTCTGGATGATGTTCTGACTGATATTCGCCGTATTACCGATGTCTGCCCGTTGCCGCTGCTGGTGGATGCAGATATTGGTTTCGGATCCTCGGCATTTAACGTGGCGCGTACTGTGAAATCAATGATCAAAGCCGGCGCCGCTGCGCTGCATATTGAAGATCAGATCGGCGCTAAGCGCTGCGGTCATCGTCCGAATAAAGCGATCGTCTCCAAAGAAGAGATGGTTGATCGTATTCGCGCCGCAGTGGATGCGCGCACCGATCCGAACTTTGTGATCATGGCGCGTACCGATGCGCTGGCGGTGGAAGGGTTGGAAGCGGCAATCGATCGTGCGCGGGCGTATGTCGAAGCGGGTGCTGACATGCTGTTCCCGGAGGCCATCACCGAGCTTTCTATGTACCGCCAGTTTGCTGATGCGGTGCAGGTACCGATCCTCGCCAACATTACCGAATTTGGCGCCACGCCGCTGTTCACCACCGATGAATTGCGTAGCGCTAACGTCGCAATGGCGCTCTATCCGCTGTCTGCTTTCCGTGCCATGAACCGCGCCGCAGAAAGGGTTTACAACGTGCTGCGCCAGGAAGGCACGCAAAAGAGCGTGATCGACATTATGCAGACGCGTAACGAGCTGTACGAAAGCATCAATTATTACCAGTACGAGGAGAAGCTCGACGCCCTGAATCTCAAGTAGGCCTGATAAGGCGCAGCCGCCATCCGGCACTGCCGGATGGCACTACGTTTATCCGGTCTACGGCGTACACCCTCAATACCCTACACATTAAAATAATGACGAGGACAACATGAGCGACACAACGATCCTGCAAAATAATACCAATGTCATTAAGCCTAAAAAATCAGTCGCGCTGTCAGGCGTGCCAGCCGGAAATACCGCCCTGTGTACCGTCGGTAAAAGCGGTAACGATTTACACTATCGTGGCTACGATATTCTCGACCTGGCGCAACAGTGCGAATTTGAAGAAGTTGCACATCTGCTGATCCACGGAAAATTACCCAACCGTGATGAACTCAATGCCTATAAAAGCAAATTAAAAGCGCTGCGCGGTTTACCGGCTAACGTACGTACCGTGCTGGAAGCGCTGCCCGCAGCATCGCACCCTATGGATGTGATGCGCACCGGTGTCTCCGCGTTAGGCTGCACGCTACCTGAAAAAGAGGGGCATACCGTTTCTGGCGCACGTGATATTGCCGACAAGCTGCTGGCCTCGCTCAGTTCGATCCTGCTTTACTGGTATCACTACAGCCACAACGGTGAGCGGATCCAGCCCGAAACCGACGATGATTCTATTGGCGGTCACTTCCTGCATTTGCTGCATGGCGAAAAGCCGTCGCAAAGCTGGGAAAAAGCGATGCACATCTCGCTGGTGCTTTACGCCGAACACGAATTTAACGCCTCCACATTCACCAGCCGGGTGATTGCGGGTACTGGCTCCGATATGTATTCAGCGATTATCGGTGCTATTGGTGCTCTGCGTGGCCCAAAACACGGCGGTGCGAACGAAGTGTCGCTGGAGATCCAGCAGCGCTACGAAACGCCGGATGAAGCCGAAACCGATATCCGCAAGCGTATTGAAAATAAAGAAGTGGTGATTGGTTTTGGCCACCCGGTTTATACCATTGCCGATCCACGTCATCAGGTAATCAAACGCGTGGCGAAGCAGCTTTCTCAGGAAGGTGGTTCGCTGAAGATGTACAACATTGCCGATCGCCTGGAAACCGTGATGTGGGAGTCGAAAAAGATGTTCCCCAACCTCGACTGGTTCTCGGCGGTCTCCTACAACATGATGGGCGTTCCGACCGAAATGTTCACCCCATTATTTGTTATCGCCCGCGTTACCGGCTGGGCGGCACACATTATCGAACAGCGTCAGGATAATAAAATTATCCGTCCTTCTGCCAATTATACCGGCCCGGAAGATCGCGTTTTTGTCCCGATTGATCAGCGTTGCTAATTCAATTCCTCAAATTATAAAACTCAGGAACTCTTGTTATGTCTGCACAAATTTCGAATGTTCGCCCAGAATTTGACCGTGAAATCGTTGATATCGTGGATTACGTCATGAACTACGAAATCACCTCGAAAGTGGCGTATGACACTGCGCATTATTGTCTGCTTGATACCCTCGGCTGTGGCCTGGAAGCGCTGGAATATCCGGCCTGTAAAAAGTTGTTAGGGCCGGTCGTTCCGGGGACGGTAGTGCCGAACGGTGTTCGCGTACCGGGTACTCAGTTTCAGCTTGATCCGGTGCAGGCGGCATTTAACATTGGCGCGATGATCCGCTGGCTGGACTTCAACGATACCTGGCTGGCCGCTGAATGGGGTCATCCTTCCGATAACCTCGGCGGTATCCTGGCGACGGCAGACTGGCTGTCTCGCAATGCGGTGGCTGTTGGAAAAGCGCCGTTAACCATGAAAAAAGTGCTGACCGGGATGATCAAAGCCCATGAAATTCAGGGCTGCATCGCGCTGGAAAACTCCTTTAACCGCGTCGGGCTGGATCACGTTCTGTTGGTTAAAGTCGCGTCGACCGCTGTGGTGGCCGAGATGCTGGGGCTGACTCGTGACGAGATCCTCAATGCGGTATCACTGGCGTGGGTCGACGGGCAGTCGCTGCGTACCTACCGCCACGCTCCGAATACCGGCACGCGTAAATCCTGGGCGGCAGGCGATGCGACTTCCCGCGCGGTACGTCTGGCGCTGATGGCGAAGACCGGTGAGATGGGCTATCCGTCGGCGCTGACGGCAAAAACCTGGGGCTTTTATGACGTTTCTTTCAAAGGGGAGGAGTTCCGCTTCCAGCGTCCATACGGCTCGTACGTGATGGAAAACGTGTTGTTTAAAATTTCCTTCCCGGCAGAGTTCCACTCACAGACTGCGGTAGAAGCGGCGATGACCCTTTATGAGAAGTTGCAGGCGGCAGGGAAAACCGCTGCGGATATCGAAAAAGTGACGATTCGTACTCACGAAGCCTGTATTCGTATCATCGATAAAAAAGGCCCACTAAATAACCCGGCGGATCGCGACCATTGCATTCAGTACATGGTGGCGATCCCTCTGCTGTTTGGACGTTTGACGGCAGCAGATTATGAAGACGGTGTGGCGCAGGATAAACGCATTGATGCCCTGCGCGAGAAGATCAACTGCTTCGAAGATCCTGCCTTTACCGCTGATTATCACGACCCGGAAAAACGCGCTATCGCTAACGCCATCACTCTCGAGTTTACCGACGGTTCACGTTTCGAAGAGGTGGTGGTGGAGTACCCAATTGGCCACGCGCGTCGTCGTCATGACGGTATGCCAAAGCTGGTCGAAAAATTCAAAATCAACCTGGCGCGTCAGTTCCCAACTCGCCAGCAGCAGCGCATCCTGGATGTCTCCCTGGACAGAACACGCCTGGAGCAGATGCCGGTCAATGAGTATATGGATCTTTTCATTATTTAAACCTGCGTGCGGCAAGGCGTAAGTTCAACAGGAGAGCGTTATGTCTTATAGCGATTTTTATCAGCGTTCGATTACCCAACCAGAGTCGTTCTGGGCCGAGCAGGCCCAGCGTATTGACTGGCAGCAGCCGTTTACCCAGGTGCTGGATCACAACCATCCGCCGTTTGCCCGCTGGTTTTGCGGCGGGACGACGAATTTGTGCCATAACGCCATCGACCGTTGGCTGGATAAGCAACCTGATGCGCTGGCGCTGATTGCCGTTTCATCGGAAACCGAAGAAGAACGCACGTTTACCTTTAGCCAGTTGTATGACGAAGTTAACGTAACAGCAGCGATGCTATTGTCGCTGGGCGTTCAACGTGGCGATCGGGTGCTGGTCTATATGCCAATGATTGCCGAGGCGCACATTACGCTACTGGCCTGTGCACGTATTGGGGCGATCCATTCGGTTGTGTTCGGTGGATTCGCTTCACATAGCGTGGCGGCGCGGATCGACGATGCCCGACCAACGGTTATCGTATCAGCAGATGCCGGAGCGCGTGGTGGCAAAATACTGCCGTATAAAACGTTGCTCGACGATGCGATCAATCAGGCGCAGCACCAGCCACGCCATGTGATTTTGGTCGATCGCGGTCTGGCGAAAATGGCGCAGGTGGCGGGGCGTGACCTCGATTTTGCCACGCTGCGTCAGCAGCATCTCGGGGCGCGTGTGCCGGTAACCTGGCTGGAGTCGAACGAAACATCCTGCATTCTCTACACCTCTGGCACGACCGGCAAACCGAAAGGCGTACAGCGTGATGTCGGCGGCTACGCGGTGGCGCTGGCGACCTCAATGGACACCATTTTTGGCGGCAAAGCTGGTGGCGTCTTTTTCTGTGCCTCGGATATCGGCTGGGTGGTTGGACACTCCTACATCGTGTACGCCCCGCTGCTGGCGGGGATGGCGACTATTGTCTACGAAGGGTTACCAACGTATCCGGACTGCGGGGTATGGTGGAAAATCGTCGAGAAATATCAGGTCAGCCGGATGTTCTCGGCGCCGACCGCTATCCGCGTGCTGAAGAAATTCCCGACTGCGCAGATCCGCAACCACGATCTCTCCTCGCTGGAGGTGCTGTATCTGGCGGGTGAGCCGCTGGATGAACCGACGGCGAGCTGGGTAACGGAAACGCTGGGCGTACCGGTTATCGATAACTACTGGCAGACCGAATCCGGCTGGCCGATCATGGCGATTGCTCGTGGACTGGATGACCGGCCTTCGCGTCTGGGTAGTCCTGGCGTGCCGATGTATGGCTACAACGTACAGTTGCTGAATGAAGTGACCGGTGAACCCTGTGAGGCAAATGAGAAGGGAATGCTGGTGATTGAAGGGCCTCTGCCGCCGGGGTGTATTCAAACTATCTGGGGCGATGACACGCGCTTTGTGAATACCTACTGGTCGCTGTTTTCTCGTCAGGTGTACGCCACGTTTGACTGGGGGATCCGCGATGCCGATGGTTATTACTTTATTCTTGGCCGGACGGATGATGTGATTAACGTTGCCGGACATCGACTTGGCACGCGCGAGATCGAAGAGAGTATTTCCAGCTATCCGAACGTTGCGGAAGTGGCGGTAGTGGGCGTAAAAGATGCGTTGAAAGGGCAGGTGGCTGTGGCATTTGTTATTCCGAAGCAGAGCGACAGTCTGGAAGATCGCGATATCGCGCATTCAGAAGAGAAGGCGATTATGGCGCTGGTGGACAGTCAGATTGGTAACTTTGGTCGCCCGGCACATGTCTGGTTTGTTTCTCAACTCCCCAAAACTCGCTCCGGAAAAATGCTGCGGCGAACGATCCAGGCGATCTGTGAAGGTCGCGATCCCGGCGATCTGACCACCATTGACGATCCCGCGTCGTTACAGCAAATCCGTCAGGTAATTGAAGAATAACCAGGCATCTTAACCGTAGGCCGGATAAGTCGCATCAGCGATGCATCCGGCACTACATCTTAATTCGCCTTCTTATACGGTCCGTGATCGCTATCAAATGGCGCATATACAGTGTCCGCCACAAAAGATAACGGCACATCAACAAATAACAACGCTAAATCGAAATAGTTATAATCGTAAGCACCCGGGTTTTTTATTTTATCAATGTCGTGATGCATACCCACGTAATATGTATTTGACTCTTTACCTTCCGTGCGTGCATTAATGCTGCCACATCCCGAAAGTAATGTGCTGATAAATAGCGCTATTACCGCAACTGTCTTTCTGCTCATGCTCTGACCTGGCTTACCACCTTGTTTTACCATAACAGTAGAAAAGCGGCTTTTTGTCCGCAAAACTTAAGCTGTCAGGTAAGTGATAAGGGGGAGTGACAATCTGTCAGGAACAGAGTTGAACGCTGCGAAGCTGTGGCCCGTAAAGGCGTAGCCAATACCCTGGCGACTTGAAGTATGACGGGTATAAGTCTGCCCCTTTACGTTTATTGGATAGTAATCTGTTTAAATAGACAGCTCCGTTTTGTAGTCTTTGTAATAATATTGCTTGTCTCTGTCGCTGATTTCTCGGATGACCCGACAGGGAACGCCAGCAGCAACGACATTGGGTGGGATGTCTTTAGTCACGATACTACCCGCACCGATGACCGTGTTCTCGCCAATCGTAATTCCGGGATTGATAACAACATTACTGCCAATCCAGACATTATTGCCGATCGTTACCGGAAAAGAATACATCTCGCCAAACTTTCTCAGCTCATGATGAACAGGATGCCCGGTTACAGAGATCGTGACGTTGGGTGCAATTAAAACGTTATCGCCTATGGTAACCGTGTAATCATCTACAATGGTGAAGTTAAAATTGGCATAGAAGTTTTTACCAATGTGAATATTGCTACCGTAAGAAAAATAAATGGGGGGCTCTATCCACGCATGTTCTCCCACGGTGCCAAACATTTCATGAATCAGTTTCTCTCTCTTTTCAACTTCTGATGGACGCGTGTGATTAAATTCATACATTAACTCTTTTCCGCGCAATCTCTCTTGCGGTAACCCTTCACACATATCGGTAAACAGCTTTCCTGCTTTTATTCTGTCTCTCATGGCGGTGCTCATTAATGCGACTCCATCCTTGTATGTTAAATTCAGACCTGTCTGTCCATTTGCGTGACATAACGAGAGAATGGTTTTGCGCCGCTAAGCGTAAAGACTGAAATCAGCGTGAAGCTCAGGGCGATGATTCCCAGTACCAGATAAGCTCCCTTAAAACCGATACTTTCGTACATATTACCGGCCAGTATGGACATGAAAATCATTGCCAGCTGTTTGAAGAAACAGAAGCACACCAGATAAATAGTGGCGGAAAAACGAACTTCAAACTGGCTGGTGATGTATTTGAAGCAGCCGACGATCAAGAAGGGGATTTCAAACATATGAAGCGTTTTGAGGATAACAACTTCCAGCGCGGAGGTGGCAAACGCGGAACCGATAATCCTCACTGACATAATAGTGCCTGCCAGCAACAGGGCGTTTTTCCCACCGATGCGATTCACAATTAGCGGGGCAAAAAACATGATGGAAGCGTTGAGTAGCTCTCCCATGGTGGTGACGTAGCCAAATACGCGAGTACCTTGTTCACCAGTGGCAAAGAATGAGGTGAAAAAATTGGCGAACTGCTGGTCGAACACATCATAAGTGCAGGAAACACCGACGACATACAGTGAAAGGAACCATAGTTTAGGTTGTTTAAATAACTCCAGTGCCAGTTTCAGGCTGAAAGCTGAATGATTGGCGCCGACTGCGTCCGCAACCTTTGCAGAAGAAGGCACTTCAGCTTTCGAAAAGAACAGCAGTATTGCCAGAATTATCGCGCAACCCGATCCCAACCAGAAGACAAACTGGTTGTTAATAGTAAACATAATCCCGGCAATTGAGGCGCACAATGCCCAGCCCACGCAACCAAACATACGTGCGCGGCCAAATTCAAAATGACTTCGGCGACTCGCTTTTTCAATATAGGCTTCGATTGCCGGAGCCCCTGCGTTGTAAATAAAACCCAGGTAAATTCCCCCGACAATAGAGCCGAGTAAAATATTAAACTGCAGTAGTGGACCAAAAACGTAAATAAAGAACGGGGCAAACATTACCAGCATCCCGGTAATGATCCATAGCAGGTGTTTTCGCAGTCCGAGTTTATCGGAGAGCAGACCAAAAATGGGCTGAAAAAGCAGTGAGAATAAAGAGATGCAGGCGAAGATGACGCCGGTATCCCCTTTGCTGATATGGTTTATATCGTGTAACCAGATAGGGAAAAATGGGAAATAAGCCCCCATAATAAAAAAGTAAAAGAAGAAGAAAAAACCGAACATCCAAAAGTTAGTGTTTTTTAAATAATACATAATGGATTTCCTTACGCAAAATAATGGCAGGTCGCAACCTGCCCAATTATTTATTATTTTTAGCGCCAGTTGACCTGGTAGTGATAGTGTCCGGCACTCAGTTGATATTCCGGCGAAACGGAAGGACTCCATGAGTCATCCCCGCCGACGCCCATATGGAAACCATCAATATTGAGCCAGGTCCCCGCCTCTGGTTGCAGCAGATGGCGATGGCTGGTTTCCATCAGTTGTTTCTGACTGTAGCGACTGATGTTGAACTGGAAATCACCGCGCCACTGATGAGCACCGTAGCGCAATTCGCGCGTTCCACAGCGCAGGCCGTTTTCACTCGGAAAAACGTAAGGGGTATACATCTCATCCAGCGAAAGATCCCACTTGCCAAAACAGGCCGCGCTCAGGCGGTCCGGGTAGTTCTCGTGGGGACCGAGACCTGTCCAGTTTACCCGCTCAGCGACCAACGCAAGCTGACAGCTAAGACCAATCCTCGCCGGATGCGGCGTTCCGCTGGCGACATCGACATCTATTGTCATTTGCATCTCACCGTGTCCGTCAATACGGTAGGATTTTCGGCTGATAAACAGTGTGTTACCAAGGTACTGCCAGGCATGTACGGTGGTAATCAGTACGCTGCTGGACAGTGTTTCGGCTTCACAAACCAGTAGCTTTGGCTCTGTGTGATAGTGACCTGCCGCCTTCCAGCGTTCGACCCAGGCGTTGGGATCGATACGGGTGACTTCACTGACACCAATGTCGTTATCCAGCGGTGCGCGGATGAACTGATCGATTAACGGGGTTAATAACTGCGGCGTATCATCCATCCAGTATTGTGTTAGCAGACCTGACTGACGGGAGAATTCCCAGCGTTTGTTATTGACTGCCGCTGTAAATGCGCCCTCGCTGACGGTCAGCTTTGGCGTTGTACTGGCATGTGATGGAAGTGTCAGACTGAATTTTTCTTCCAGTTTCCACTGATACCAGGCACTGATATGTCCAGCTTCTGACCACCCGGTCGCCTGGGGCTGAGCAACGTGCACCGTCAGCCACAGCTGGCCCGCAGTTTCAGGCATCGGGATTTCCGGCAGGGTGATTATCTGGTTGCCCTGCGGAGCGATATCCAGTGCCTGCTCTCCGCTGGCCAGTGGATTACCGTCCTGAGCGATAGACCAGTGCAAAACTTCGTTATCGCTGCGACGGAACAAATATTCACTGGTGACCTCAATCTTCCATTGCGCGCCAGGGAGCAACGTGAACTGGAAAAATTGCTGCGCGTGTTTAGCCTCGTACAGTGATGGATGCGGTGTGCGATCGGCAAACACCAGACCGTTCATACAGAACTGACGATCGTTCGGCGTGTCGCCAAAGTCACCGCCGTAGGCAGACCAGGGCTTACCTTCGTCATCGTATCTGATGAGCGACTGATCCACCCAGTCCCAGACGAAACCGCCCTGTAAGCGAGGGTACTGGCGAAACGCCTGCCAGTATTTAGCGTAACCGCCGAGGCTGTTGCCCATCGCATGGGCGTATTCGCAAAGGATTAACGGGCGCAGCTCACCGGGCATCGACAGCCATTTTTTGATTGACCATTTTGGCACAGCCGGGAAAGGCTGATCCTGGTCGACGCGGGCATACATTGGGCAGATGATGTCTGTTGCTGCGGTATCTGCGCCCCCGCCTTCGTACTGCACCGGGCGGGACGGGTCTTCTGATTTAATCCAGCGGTAGAGGGCATCGTGGTTCACGCCGTGACCGGATTCATTTCCCAGCGACCAGATAATAATACTGGGGTGGTTGCGATCGCGCTGCACCATACGCGTGACGCGCTGACTCATGGCTGGCAGCCAGTCTGGATTGTCGGTCAGGCGATTCATCGGCACCATGCCGTGGGTTTCGATATTGGCTTCATCCACTACGTACAGCCCGTAGCGATCGCACAGGGTGTACCACAGCGGATGATTCGGATAATGGGAGCAGCGTACGGCATTGAAGTTGTTCTGCTTCATCAGGATGATGTCCTGCAGCATCGTCGCTTCGTCCATCACCTGACCGTTTTTCGGGTGATGTTCATGCCGGTTGGTTCCGCGAATCAATAGTGGCTTGCCGTTTAACAGGAGCAGACCATTTTCAATGCTCACCTGACGAAAGCCGACATCGCAGGCTTCTGCTTCAATCAGTGTGCCGTTGGCTGTATGTAACTGTACAACAGCGCGGTACAGATTGGGTGTTTCTGCGCTCCACAGCGCCGGGTTTTCAACATTCAGACGCAGCGAAGTGCGATCGTTGTAAGCCCCGCGCTCATCAATGATCTCGCTGCCTAACAGGGCGGTGGTATCGCTGATCAGTGTTTCACCATCCCACAATTGTAGGGTGACGCGTAAATCTTCGCTCTCGTTGCCCGCCACCCTGACTTCCGCTTCCAGCACTGCGCGACTGAAGTCATCGTTAAAGCGGGTGTTGACACGCAGATCGCGGATTTGCGTCGTGGGTTTGTGCAGCAGAGAAACGTCGCGGAAAATACCGCTCATACGCCACATGTCCTGGTCTTCCAGATAGCTACCATCGCTCCAGCGTAGCACCATCACCGCCAGACGGTTTTCACCGCGAGTCAGGAAATTGCTAAGATCAAATTCGGAAGGCAGACGACTGTCCTGACCGTAGCCGACCCAGCGACCATTGCACCACAGATGAAATGCAGAATTGACACCATCAAAAATAACGCGAGTCTGGCCCTCAAGTAGCCAGCCTTCATCTACACTAAATGTGAGCGAGTAACATCCGGTTGGGTTCTCAGCCGGAACGTACGGGGGGTTGACCGGAAACGGATAGGTAATGTTGGAGTAGATTGGTACGTCATAACCGCTCATCTGCCAGTTAGAAGGCACCACGATGGTATCCGCCTGCGGCAGATCGTTTTCAAGCCAGCTTTCAGGTACCGCTTCTGGCGAAGCAAACCAGGCAAATTTCCACTCACCATTCAGTGAACGCAATTGCGCAGCGCGACTGTTCCTGCGGGCATCATCCGCTGAGCGCCAGCTACAAAAAGGCGGGTGAGCCTCCAGGCGATTGAGTTGTGTCACGCCGGGGTTTTCCCAGTCGCGGCGTTTCAGTACGGCGGCGAGTGAATCCGTGTTCAGGGTCATGGCAGTATCCTGGTTAAATTTGTTATTCGCTCACAATTTTATTGAACATACGTGGGAGTCGATTATTTTGTAAAGGGGAGGGTGAATAATAATTGAACTAAATCACATAAATTCAGGTATGCGAGATAAAGATGATAACTTCCCCATGGAGTGTTAAAGACGAGAAATTTGGCGGGCCAGCTGCATTAAAGACTCCGCGAGTCCCTGAGCGGTAGCGGTCTGAGTATTCGGCGGCAGAACGGTTTTTCGCTCAACCAGCGTAACGGGCAGAAGCTGGTTACCCGGGGCGGATCCACCCTGTGAAAGCTGTAATAGTTTGTCGACGCTGGTTTGTCCAAGCATCGGGAAATCCTGCTTTATTGTGGTCAGCGGCGGGATATAACAGGAGCTGTCTTCGGTGTCATCATAGCCAATTACCGAGATGTCGGTTGCGACCCGCAGGCCAAATTCGCTTATTGCCCGCATCGCGCCCAGTGCCATTTGATCATTGGCGACCAGCATAGCGGTAGGGATGTTACCGTCGTTAAGCATCTGCATGGTTTGATGAAAACCGGACATAGCGCTCCAGTCGCCTTCCATTTCCACCGTCGGTTGTAGCTGGTAGTGCGCCAGATACTTATGCCAGCCCGCGTGTCTGAGCCGTGCCGAGACTGAGGTATTCGGTCCGGCTAACAGAGCGATACGTTGATGGCCATGCTGTACCAGATGTTCTACGCCCAGTCGCGCGCCATCGTCATGGGAGAAAATCACGCTGTTAATTGGGGATTGATCCGAGACATCAAGAAACAGCACCGGCACCGGGGCGCAGGAGGCGGCAACGGCAATGGCGTCCTCTTCATCAAGCGGATAGTTGATGATAAGCCCGGTCACACGCTGTGACAGCAGGTTATGTACCGCCGATTTACACGCTTGCATACCGCTACGCTCAACCATCGCAATCACCACACTGGCCCCGGACTGGTCGGCGCGAGATTTAATGGCGGCAACAATTTGCGAGGGTGCATGCAGAGCAAGGTTTGCGGTCACCACGCCGATAAGCGGCGTTTGCTTGCCCGCAAGCTGCTGTGCGACGCGGTTGGGGATATAGTTAAGTTCCGCCATTGCGGCCTCAACTTTCTGACGGGTTTTCGCGGAAACGTGGCTGGCCTGATTCACGACGCGGGAGACGGTCTGGTAAGAGACTCCTGCATGGTCTGCAACATCGTATAGCGTTACCGGTTTCACATTTACCACCCTGATTTCCATGTTATCCACGCGCTATCATGCCACACCATGAAAGGTTTTTCGTCATTTGTGGCATTGTTCTGCGAGGCTCATTTCGGAGAAAGAAGCTTTCAGCAAATCGCTCCCTGTGGTCTATGGTTGCCATATTTAACATAATGATATATCAAAAAATAGTGAGGAAATTGTGAGTGATCTGGAGGCAAAGAACATTCTGTCCATTTACCGACGCCACGCAGCTGCGTTTGCCTGCCAGCGCTCGCGCACGCTTTTTGAAAAACACTGGCTGGATAAATTCATTGCGGCAATGGGCGGGCTGGGCAGCATTGTAGATATTGGCTGTGGGAATGGTCAGCCGATTGCCGACTATTTTATCCAGCAAGGTTTTCAGCTTACCGGTGTGGATGGTTCAGCGGCGATGCTGGCGCGCGCCCGGCAAGCTTTTCCCGACCAGCGCTGGCTGGAGCAGGATATGCGCGAATTAACGCTGAATGAAACTTTCGAGGGTTTGCTTGCCTGGGACAGTTTTTTCCATTTAACCCAGCAGGACCAACAAAACATGTTCCCGATTTTTGACCGGCTCAGCCATCCCGGTAGCGCACTCATGTTTACCAGCGGCACCAGTAACGGCATCGCCATGGGACAGTTTGAAGGCGAACCGTTGTTTCACGCCAGTCTTGCGCCCGACGAGTACCGCGCACTGCTGTCAGCGCACGGCTTTGAGGTGATTGATATGGTGATGGAAGATCCGCAATGCGCCGGGCATACGGTCTGGCTGGCGAAGAAAAGGGGTTAAACGCCGCGAAAAGTTTTGCGCCACTCAGCGGGACTGACACCGAAGTGTGATTTAAAATGCTGGCGCCAGGTTACCGGCGACAGAAAGCCAACCTGTTCGGCAATTCTTTCAACGGGTAACGGGCTGGACTCAAGCAGTTCCTGACTGCGACGCAGGCGTTCGGCAATCAGCCACTCTGCCACGCTCGACCCGGTAGCTTTCATAAAATGGCGGGTTAAAGTTCGCCGACTCATCATTACCCGCTTCGCCAGCCCGTCGAGGTTATGTTGTTCGTGGATATGCTGGCGCAAATAGTCGAGCAGAGCGTTGATGCGCTGATCCTGGGTACTTTTCGCCACTGGCTGTTCGATAAACTGCGCCTGTCCTCCTTCGCGATGTGGCGGCACAATCATCCGTCGGGCAATCTGATTCGCGACCGTACTGCCAAAGCGTTGGCGGATCACATACAAGCAGCAATCAAGAGCGGCTGCGGTACCTGCCGAGGTGATAATGCCGTCGTCATCCACATATAAGGCGTTGATATCCAGACGAGCGGCGGGAAAACGTGCCTGAAAGTCTTGTTCAAACTCCCAGTGCGTGGCCGCTCGTTTGCCGTCCAGCAATCCGGCATAGCCGAGAACAAATGCACCCAGGCACAATCCGACAATTTGGGCGCCGTTTTGCCGCGCGCGATTGAGTGCATCAAGCAGACTTTGTGCCGGGCGATGGGCCGTGGTGCCCCAGTATGGGATCACCACAATGTCGGCCGCCTCCACGGCTTCATAACCGTGAGAGGCGGTGACGGAAAAGCCGTCCTGAGAAGCGATGATGCCAGGTTTCTCGGCGCACAGTTGCACCTCAAAGCGTTTTTTCGCCGCCACTTTGTCACTGAAAATGATGCACGGCACCGAGAAGTGAAACGGGCTGAAATCTTCAACGGCGACGATAGCGACGGTGAGCGGGAGCATACGATTCCTCTGTTGGCATTAAAACGTCAGGGTTTCACCATCTTCAGGCACGTTGACGAATTCCGCAATCTGGTTGTCGTGGGCATAATCTTTCAGAGCTGAACGGGTGAGCAGGCAGTGGTTAATCGCTTCCATATGGGTCGCGACAATCTGTGCCTGCGGCAGCGTGAAGTGGGTTTTTAGTACATCCTCAGCACCCATAATAATTGGCCCAAAACCGATAACGTGGGCAAAGCCTGCGTTCAAAATAACCACATCTGGCTGGAAAGTCTGCATATTGGTTTCCACCTCGTTGCGCCAGATGGTGTCCCCGACCAGATACAGCGTTTTTTCCGCCGGATGCTGGAAGATAACCCCGCAGGCATCACCCAGACGCTCCGCCATTTGCGGGATGGCGTAAGCGCGATCCGAGCCGTGCTGGCCGCCGGTTTTACGCAGGGTGATGTCGCCCAGCGTAGTGCTGTGCGTCAGTACGGTCAGTTGTGTGAAACCCTGCTCCCGCAGCACGTGCTCATCCTGCTCATTTTGCACATAGATCGGTTTATCTTTCGGCACGACGCGAGTGGCAACCTCGTCCCAGTGATCCTCGTGCAGATGGGTCACGATCAGCGCATCGACGTTAAGCAGGGTATCGATGTCGATGGGCAGATCGACGGTTGGGTTACGGATCTCTGCGCGCGCTGTTCCGGCAAAACCCGGATAAGCACTTTTTGGCGCCAGCATAGGATCGACCAGAAAGGTTTTGCCGCCAAAGGTGATGCGTTGCGTGGCATTGCGTATTTGCGTGATGTTCATGGTGTTTGCTCCACGTTTTGGGTCAGTGGTGTCATCGTAGAGTGTTGTCCAGAAGATAAATGTGGGCAAATGGGCGATTAGCGATGGGATTGGGCCAACCGGATGCTATGATTACCGATGCCGTGACGTAAAGTGTATGCCGCGATAGTAAATTAAATGATAGCCAACCTGCTTAATATTTATTTAATACCAGACAATGATACCGTGCTGAATAAATCAGAGTGAATTAAATGTAAGTGATTTTATTAAATGAAAAACGGCTGCAGAGAATATTTTGATATATTCAATGTATTATCGCCAATAAAACAGATCGCTAACGGTGAAATAAGAATGCTATCATTCGCACCAGACGATGCAGGCAACCGCTGACACACGGCATTCACCCCGGAGCAACTGATGAACAACGAAATTTCGCTGAAGTATTATGATATTGCCGACGAGTACGCGACGGAGACGACAAAGCCGGTGAACGAGCCGGAACGCGACTCCCTGGCGCATTACTTCCAGCTACTGATCACCCGTTTAATGAACAACGAGGAGATCAGCGAAGAAGCGCAGCAGGAGATGGCTGGTGTTGCTGGCATCGACGAACAGCGTATCGATGAGATAGCGGAGTTTCTCAATCGCTGGGGTAACGAGTAACCAAAGGCGTAGCCTGCACTGGCATTGTGTTTTACACTGCGCACAGCAATAATTTAGTAGATTAACGATTAACCAGGCGGTAAAGCAATGAACGGAACAATCACAACGTGGTTTAAAGATAAAGGCTTTGGATTTATCAAAGATGAAAACGGAGATAACCGTTATTTTCATGTGATTAAGGTTGCTAACCCTGAGCTGATCAAGAAAGATGCGGCGGTGACTTTCGAACCCACGACCAATAACAAGGGTTTGTCAGCTTATGCGGTGAAAGTCGTACCAGAGAGCAAGTACATTTATATCGCGGGCGAGCGACTAAAGCTCACGGCGATCAAGTCTTACCTGGTATACAGTGAAGAAGTGCCTGTTGAGACTCGCATTGATAAAGAAAATGCGGTGTTGTCTGTGGGCGTACTGATGAACAGCATCAAACCGAAATCAGATGTGAAGCCCGGAGAAATGCGTACGCTGAAAAAGTTGGCAATCACCACCTTCCAGGGAACAACGCTGATCTTCTCGGAAGATGAGATAGACATCGACGCCACGGTGAAACTCCTCAAGGTCTGAAATCTTTTGGACTGACTGTGAGCCGAAATTCTGCGCCGTTCAGGTGCAGAATTTCGGGTGGTATTTTTGTTCTTTTAACTCTGTGACAGATGGCTTATGTTCGAAGTCTGAGAGTAATATCGCTATGGAAATACGCCATGGGATACTATTTAAGGTACTATCTTAACGGCTGACACAAACAGATGCTGTCCATAACGCATTGTATCCATTCTCAAACCATTTATCCCCAAGAATATCAATATCTCCATTGTCATGAAATTTAACAAAAGCCGCTATATCAATTTTTTCTCCGGTTTTTATATAAGAAGCAATTCCTTCGCAATACCAAAAGTCTGTTTTTTTATTTAGTGAGACAAAATAGCGGCTATCGCCCCATTGCAGATCAAATTTTATTCCTACATCAGAGCGAATGAAGTTTGAAATGTTAACGATAGAAGGTTTTTCATCTTCATAATAGAAACGACATTCATCAGATGTTTCATAGTTAATTTTTTTAGTTAGCATGTTTTTTTTGACACCTTCAATGATTTTTATTTTTGCACTTTTAGATGGAATTCTTCCGGCATGGCTTAATAACTTAAATAATTCATTTTGGAGATATGAATAAGTAACGTCATCAATGTCTGAGCTGAATTTTGATAACTGTTTTTCAGTTATCTTTCCATCCAGTTCAGGATATGTCTTATTATAAATGTCAATGCTTATTTCAGCGTAGCCTATATATTTGCTTGGACCAAAGCACCATTGATTATTGAGTTCATCTTTATAAGCATACCAGCATTTAAATCGTCCAGACTGTTCAAATATTGGATTTCTAGGCGTTTCGTTAAGTGCTTGAGTAAAAGAAAAAATATTATCAACGATTTCTTCTTTTGAGTTTACTAGCCGTATCATCATAATCTCCGAAATTAGCGATTTCCAGATTAGCGCCATTACCGCATTTAGATCCATTAGATCCATCTGTTTCTGAGATGTTTATCACGAATTATTAATGATCTTGTGACTACTTACATTGACTCGCTATGTAGCACACATTGTATGAGGAGCACTAAGTCTTACCGGATATATAAGAAAATCCATAATTATCGGGTTACATTTCGATTGAAATACAGCAATCAACCCTCAGTGTTTTTTTTCACCCCTGACACCGCTTCCTGATTAAGTTCTTTTCGCATCACTGCATTCTGCAGCGTCACGCCACGTCGAACAGGATGTTTTCGCTTCACCAAATAAAAACCATGACGTAAAAAGAAAGACTCCGCGGTTTTGCTCACGTGCGATGTGAGCTCGTTCAAACCGAGTAATCTGGCCTCTTGATGAATGCGATTCATAAGCAAAGTACCAACGCCTTGCCCTGGACAGGTTCCCGATACGAAAAAATGGTCAATATATCCATTGGGCTGAACATCAGCATACCCGGCTATTTCACCATCAATCTCAACGACAAAGGGTCGTAACGTCCTCATATGACTGGCCCAAAGTTCCTGATCAATATCCGCTGGAGCCCACGCATCGATTTGTTCTGGCGTGTAGTCGCGTGACGCGATGTTATGTACGGACGATAAAAAGACGCGAAATAATGCGGCCTCATCCCCATTTTTGAAACGTCGAATCTCCATTAATTCCTCTTAAACCGCGCTGCCGGATGCAATACTCCACAGCCATGATACACCTGTAGAATCTGTCAAATTGAGTTAATTGGACTCAGCTCTGCGCATGCAGAGAATAAATGTGGTCGATTTTACCACCCGGAACCTCATCCAGAAGTATGAGTGTGGCCAGAAGGTTCCCACTTCAGTGTGAACGCCACTGAGTGTTTCCATTGCCAGAGTTTACATAAAGCCTGGCAATGGAGGCGTTATGAGCTGGCGGCCTTTTTTATATCTTATTATTAATCCTCATCCGGTATTGAGCACCCGGCGCGGGCATCTGCGTCTGGTACAGGGATGACTTTGCATTCTGTTAACAAACACGATATAACAAACCTTCTTTGGATGTTTAGATGTCCATACGTTTGGAAGGTTATATGCAAACAACACAACAAAATGCGCCGCTGAAGCGCACGATGAAAACGCGTCACCTGATTATGCTCTCCTTAGGTGGCGTTATTGGCACAGGGTTATTCTTCAATACCGGGTACATCATTTCCACCACTGGCGCGGCGGGGACGTTGCTGGCCTACCTGATTGGCGCGCTGGTGGTCTGGCTGGTCATGCAGTGTCTGGGAGAATTGTCGGTGGCGATGCCGGAAACCGGAGCGTTTCACGTCTATGCTGCGCGCAATCTTGGTCCGGCGACAGGTTACACCGTCGCCTGGCTCTACTGGCTGACCTGGACCGTGGCACTTGGTTCGAGCTTTACCGCCGCCGGATTCTGCATGCAGTACTGGTTTCCGCAGGTACCGGTATGGATCTGGTGCGTGGTTTTCTGCGTCATTATTTTTGGCCTGAACGTTATCTCTACGCGCTTTTTTGCCGAAGGGGAGTTCTGGTTCTCGCTGGTGAAAGTGGTCACCATCATCGCGTTTATTATTCTCGGTGGAGCGGCTATTTTTGGCTTTATCCCGATGCATGACGGTTCGCCCGCGCCGGGGCTGAGTAATATCACGGCAGAAGGCTGGTTCCCGCACGGTGGTTTACCTATCCTGATGACCATGGTGGCAGTGAATTTTGCTTTCTCTGGTACTGAGCTTATCGGTATTGCTGCAGGTGAAACGGAAAACCCACGCAAGGTCATTCCGGTGGCAATTCGTACCACTATCGCGCGACTGATCATTTTCTTTATCGGCACCGTATTTGTGCTGGCAGCGTTGATCCCGATGCAGCAGGCTGGCGTGGAGAAAAGCCCGTTTGTGCTGGTGTTTGAGAAGGTAGGGATTCCGTATGCCGCCGATATTTTTAATTTCGTGATCCTGACGGCCATTCTTTCTGCGGCGAACTCCGGACTGTACGCCTCCGGGCGTATGTTGTGGTCGCTGTCGAATGAGCGCACGTTACCTGCCTGTTTTGCGCGGGTGACGAAAAACGGTGTGCCGCTGACGGCGTTGTCGGTCAGTATGCTTGGCGGCGTGCTGGCGCTGTTTTCCAGTGTGGTTGCCCCGGATACAGTATTTGTCGCGCTCTCGGCGATCTCCGGGTTTGCGGTTGTCGCGGTGTGGCTTAGCATCTGCGCCTCGCACTTTGTTTTTCGCCGCCGGCATCTGCAGCAAGGTAAGGCATTGAGTGAATTACATTATCGCGCACCGTGGTATCCGCTGGTGCCTGTACTGGGGTTTGTGCTGTGTCTGGTGGCTTGTGTGGGACTGGCATTCGATCCGGCGCAGAGAATTGCGTTGTGGTGCGGGTTACCGTTTGTTGCGCTGTGTTATGGTGCTTATTTCCTTACTCAACCCCGTAAAGCAAAACAGGAGCCAGAACATGTCGCAGAATAATCCGTTAAGCGCTCTCCTTGATAAACAGGACTTCCTGTTGCTGGATGGCGCAATGGCGACTGAACTGGAAGCGCGTGGCTGTAATTTAGCCAATAGCCTGTGGTCAGCCAAAGTGCTGGTAGAAGATCCGCAGCTTATCCGCGAAGTTCACCTTGATTACTATCGGGCGGGGGCGCAGTGCGCGATCACCGCCAGCTATCAGGCAACGCCTGCAGGCTTTGCCACGCTCGGACTGGATGAAGCGCAGTCAAAAGCGCTGATTGGCAAAAGCGTGGAGCTGGCACGTAAGGCGCGCGAGGCGTATCTGGCGGAGAATCCGCTGGCAGGGGGACTGCTGGTGGCTGGCTCCGTGGGGCCATATGGTGCGTATCTGGCGGATGGTTCAGAGTACCGCGGCGATTACGAGCGAAGTCAGGAACAGTTTCAGGCGTTCCATCGTCCGCGCGTAGAAGCCTTGCTTGATGCCGGGGCCGATCTGCTGGCCTGTGAAACGATGCCGAATTTTGCTGAGATTAAAGCGCTAGCGGAGTTGCTGAGCGCGTACCCGCGAGCGCGGGCATGGTTCTCTTTTACTCTGCGTGACAGCGAACATCTGAGCGATGGTACGCCGCTGAGCGAAGTTGTCGCGTTTTTGGCTCACTATCCGCAGGTAGTGGCGATTGGTATCAACTGTATTGCGCTGGAAAACACGACCGCTGCGCTACAGCATCTGCATGGATTAACGACGCTGCCGCTGGTGGTCTATCCCAATTCGGGGGAGCATTACGATGCGCAGAGCAAAACCTGGCATCATCATGGTGAAGGTTGTGCGCGGCTGGCGGATTATCTGCCTCAGTGGCGGGCTGCCGGTGCGCGGTTGATTGGCGGGTGTTGTCGCACCACGCCAGAGGATATTGCCGGGTTAAAAGCCTGTTTTTGAGCGTTACCGGGCCGGAAGGCCCGGTAAATCATCACGCCGCATCCGCTAATACAAACATCCCGTACGGGTGGATTTCGAGATAGTAGTGCTCACCGACGTCCGGCTGCAGGCGGGTTGCGTTAACCTGCAGTAAGATTTCCTGCCCGTGCCACACGACGGTCACCTCATACTGCGGCCCCATATAGGCGACGTGCTGGATCACACAGCGCTGGCTCTCTTCACCGCGATCGCTCAACGTAATTGCTTCTGGTCGTACGCCGACCGTGCCTTCGCCCTGAGTAGCAAAATGCAGTGGTCGCGGCAGTCGGTAACCGTAGATATCAACATATTCCTGACTGAATGCTGCCGGAAACAGGTTGGCGTCACCCATAAAGCTTGCCATAAAGCGTGACGCAGGTTGACGGTAGAGATCCTGCGGCGAGCCGATCTGCATGATATGTCCCTTGTTCATTACCAGTACGGTGTCGGAAACGGCAAAGGCTTCACTCTGATCGTGGGTCACGTACAGCGAGGTGATATCAAATTGCTTTTGCAACTCACGGATCTTATCGCGCATGCTGCGACGCAGGTTGGCATCAAGGTTGCTGAGTGGCTCATCGAACAGCAGGACTTTCGGTTTGAGGATCAGCGCGCGCGCCAACGCCACACGCTGCTGCTGTCCACCGGAGATCTGATCGACATAACGGTCTTCGAATCCTTCCAGATCGACCATCGCCAGCGCTTCTTTTACGCGGGCCTTCACTTCCGCGCGTGAGATACCGAGCATTTTCAGACCATAGCCGACGTTCTCTCCCAGCGACATATGCGGGAACAGAGCGTAGGACTGAAACACCATACAGATATCGCGCTGCTGAATAGAGCGATGGGTGACGTCTTCGCCATCAATGTAAATCTGCCCCTCGCTCGGTTTTTCCAACCCGGCGACCAGACGCAGAATGGTAGTTTTTCCGCAGCCTGACGGCCCCAGCAGCGTCACCATTTGCCCTTGTGGGATGGTGAGGTTGATATTGTCGATAACCGTATTGCTGCCGAATCGCTTGGTGACGTTGCGCAGCTCAACAAAATTTTTCTGACTCATAGTGCGCTCCATTACGCCTGGTTTTTGGCTTTTGAACGGGAGGTACGTGATTCACCGATCAGCCAGTCAAAGATGAAAATAATCGCCAGCATCACCACGATCAGAATCGAACCGTAGGCAATCGCCACGCCGTATTCGCCGTCTTCCACGCGGTTCAGGATGTAGGCGGTCGCCACGCGGGTATCCGGCGTCACGAGGAACACAATGGCGCTGACGGTGGTAATGGCACGGACAAAGCTGTAGATGAGCGCCGAGAGGATCGCCGGGCGCAGCAGCGGTAACAGGATGTGCGTGATGGTTCGCAGCGAACCGGCGCGCAGGCTGAGTGAGGCTTCATCCAGTGATTTGTCGATTTGTCCGAGTCCGGCGATTCCCGCGCGGATCCCGACCGGTACGTTACGCATGACCATCGAGATAATGACTATCGCCGCCGTTCCGGTGAGATACACCGGTGCGCTGTTAAAGGCCAGAATGTACGATACGCCAGCCACGGTGCCGGGTACTGCAAAACACAGCATGGTAGTGAACTCGATGGTCTTCTTGCCTTTGAACTGCTGGCGCACCACTACCCAGGCAATCAGCAGGCCGAAGATGGCGGTGATGGGGGCGGCAATACCTGCGTAAAGCAGGGTATCGAGCAGTGAAGGCCATGCTCCGTCGCTCATGCCCTGGCCGAACAGCTTGGTAAAGTTCGCCAGCGTCAGGGTGTAGTCCACGCCCCAGTTAACGGTAAAACTACCGTAGAAAATGCTGCCGTAGAGCAGGGCGTTAAAGGCAATCCACACGGCCAGCAGGGCGACGACGCTCCACACCAGGGTCACCGGCAGCGGCTGCACGTCGCCACGATAGGATTTACCCGAAACGGTGACGTACGAGCGTTTACCGATCCACATGTACTGCACGCAGAACACCAGCAACGAGAACAGCAGCAGGAATGCACCAAGCGTACTGGCGGCCTGGTAATCGAGCTGTGAGCCGGTGATGTAGAAGTAGATTTGTGTTGCCAGTACGTCAAAGTTACCGCCGAGGACCAGGGGGTTACTGAAGTCGGCCAGCGATTGCACCACGACAATCAAAAAGGCGTTAGCCAGCGCCGGTTTCAGCAGCGGGACAAATACACCGTTAAAGGTCTGCCAGCGACTGGCGCGTAGGGTGTAGGAGGCCTCTTCCAGCGAGGGATGAATAGTCTTGATCGCCCCGTCGAGGATCATAAATGCCATTGGGGTGAAAGCCAGCACTTGCGCCAGCCAGATGCCGGTAAAACCATACAGCCAGTTGGTATTCGTCAGCCCGAACCACTCCACCATAAATTCGGTGATGTAGCCGGAGCGTCCCATCATCAGAGTGACGCCTAAGCCGACGACAAACGGCGGAGTGACGATCGGCAGAATCGAGAAAATACGACCAATGATGGCGCTGCGTCTGGCGATACGGGTGGTGTAAATCGCCAGCACCAGACCGAAGAAGGTACAGCCGACGCCGACGGCAATCGACAGCATAATGGAGTTGAGGATCACCTGAATGATATGCGCCTGTGACAGCACATTCATAAACGCCAGTGGCGCAAACTCTCCGGTGTCGTTGGTGAACATCGGAATGAAAATGGCGATGCTTGGCCAGACGATAAAAATACCGATCAGCGCGATAATAGCCGTAAGTGAACCGATGACGAAACGGTCGCCGCCCAGCCATTCGAGGCGGGTGAGCGCCAGGGTCATGATCGCGCCCAGGGCCACAAACAGTACGATAGTGGCATAACCTAAACCGCGTCCTTCAAGTGTGGCGCTGGCGACAATAAAGGCCATGCAGAAAAACGCCCAGCCCGCATCGAGATAGTGGCGGCTGCACTGTTCGCGTCTGGCTTCCTGGAACGGGCGCACCAGCAGCAGGCTCGGCAGCAGATACCATAACCAGCTGATATTGAAATGCGACCAACTGTAAGCAGCGATAATTTCATCGCTTGTCGATTCCAGCAGGCCGTAGTCCAGACTCCAGCTTGGCAGCAGGGCAAACGCCAGCCAGCCCAGCAAAACCCAAAGGAATATCGCATCCCGTTTTTTCACGGGATGGAGTGCAAGTGTGTGTGACATAAGCGTTCCGGTGTTGTATGTAGGCCCGGTAAGCGCGAGCGCCACCGGGCATTAACCGCAAAATGTGGGCTTATTTACCCATCTTCACTTCGCTGACCCACTTGTTGATCAAGGCTTTACGCACATCGGTAGAACCATACTTATCCATGTCGTAATTGATAAGTTTCAGATCATCGAGTTTCAGTGAGTTTGGCGAGGTTTCGGCAGTGGTGTTGGTCAGGATCTGATAGGATTTGCCTTTCTTCCATGCCAGCTCCTGGGCGTCTTTCGACAGCACCCAGTCGACGAACAGTTTGGCGTTGTCAATATTACGAGCGCCTTTCAGAATGCTGACGCCACCAATTTCATAGCCGGTACCTTCGCAAGGGGAGATCAGTTCCAGCGGCGCGCCTTGTTCTTTTTCCAGCGAATAGTCGTGCAGGAAACCAATGCCGATAGCAGTTTCGCCACGGGCGGCGTTACGTGCCGGGGCTATGCCGGATTTGGTGTACTGGGAGACGTTGGCGTTGAGTTGCTTCAGATAATCAAAGGCCTGATCTTCACCCCATAGCTGGGCAAAGGTCGCCAGTGCGGTGTAAGCCGTGCCTGAACTTTGCGGGTCGGCAATCTGAATTTCACCTTTGTATTCCGGTTTGGTTAGATCTTTCCAGCATTTTGGTACTGGCAGGTTTTTCTCTTTCAGACGCTGGGTATTGACGCCAAAGCCCAGAATACCGACGTAAACCGCCGAGGAGAGGTTACCTTTAACCTTGGCGGGATCGCGGAATTTCTCCATGATCTGGCTGAGGTTCGGTGATTTATAGGGCTGCAGCAGACCCATTTCACCGGCCTGAGATTGCGGATCCAGCGTACCGCCGTACCAGACATCCGCCTGCGGGTTTTTCTTCTCGGCATCGACTTTCGCCAGCGTACTGCCCGATCCGTTACGGATGAACGAGGTCTTCACGTCATATTTGTCGCCGAAAGCTTTGGTTTCGGATTCACACATCTCGTTGGTGGCACTGCAATAGACCACCAGGCGACCTTCTGCTTGTGCAACGCTGCTTAAGGCAGCCAGCGCAATGCCGGATGCAATCAGGGTAGAGGTAAGCGTCAGTTTCATTGTTTTATCCTTTGACTGAGAGAAGGGGTAATGCCTGCAATAAGTAGCGGCATCAGCAATAAACCCATAAAGACAGCGGCTACCGAGAGCAAACTGAACATTCCCGACCAGCCGTAACGTTCTATGACCAGCGACAGCGGCCAACCCGCCAGCGCGGCCCCCAGATAGGCGAACAATCCGAGAAAACCCGTGATTGAACCTGCCGCCGCCTTGTGTCCGCATTCGACAGCGGCCAGGCCAATCAACATTTGTGGGCCAAAAACAAAAAAGCCCACGGTAAAGAAACAGACCGCCAGCAGTGCGTAGTGGTGAACCGGTGCCAGCCACAGGGCAGCGACAGAGACCATCAGCCCCAGCGTGAACAACAAAATCATTGGCGCGCGTTGTCCACTGAACAGCAAATCTGATCCCCATCCGGCAAACAGCGCCCCGAGTAAACCACCGACTTCAAACAGCATCACTGTGGCATTGGCGCTGAGCAGGTTGACGCCGTGGCTTTCCGTCAGCCAGATGTTGCCCCAGTCATTGAGGGCAATGCGGATCAAATAGACCAGCACATACGACACGCCGAGCAGCCAGATCATCGGGTTCTTCAGCATCGTCGTGCGTAACATTTGCCAAAGCCCCATCGGCGGGCTTTGCTGCTCCTGGCGCAACTCCAGCGGGTCATGTCGCCATTCTCCAACCGTGGGTAATCCCTCTTCCTGTGGCGTGCCTTTGAGTTGCAGAGTAAGCCAGATGCCTAATGCCATGCTGATGATCCCAGGTGCCAGCATGGCGGCCTGCCAGCCCCACCAGTGGGCGGCAAAGGCGCTAATCAGTGGGATCACCGCTCCACCGATGTTGATCGACATATTCCAGCAGCCCCACCAGAAGCCGCGCTCGTTGCGTGAATACCAGTGGGTCAACAGTCGGGCGCAGGGCGGCCAGCCCCAACCCTGGAAAAAACCGTTTAACGTCCAGACAGCAAGCAACAGGGGCAGTGATTCGCCAAACGCAAACACCACGTTTAATACGCCGGTGGCGAACAGGCCGATGCCCATAAACGCGCGCTGCCCGTGGCTGTCATGCCATAATCCGGCGGTGAATTTCGACAGGCCGTACGTCAGATAGAACAGCGATCCCAGCAGGCCGATATCGCCTTTATCCAGCCCAAGATCGGTTTGCAGCGCCGGAAGTACGTAGTTGACGCTTTTGCGCGTCAGGTAAAACGCGGCGTAGCCAATCACCATGCACATTAGCAGCCGGGGGCGTAGTGCCCGATATTGTTGGTCTGTTTTGCTGGCTGAGCGTGCGTGCATAGATAGCCGTCTCCGTTTTGCTGACTATATGAAAGTGAAACCGAAAGGGGATGAGAGAAAGTCCGGACTGACTAAGACTTTTTCCTGGTTAATGGCGGGTTTGTTGCAAATTTGTGGGCAGGTTAACAATTACCCGCGTACCATTCTGCGATTCGATCGTCAACTCGCCGCCGAGTGCATTAACGCGCTCACGCATTCCCTGGATACCGAAGCCAGGGATTTTTTCGGGTAGAATACCGACGCCGTTATCATCAACTTCCAGATGCAGGCTGTTTTCTCGCTGGCGTAACGCAATCGACACCTCGCTGGCGTCTGCATGTTTGCAGACGTTATTGAGTAATTCCTGCAAAAGACGATAAAGGGTGAATCTGACCGTTTCATTTTCTGGCGTATTTTCCATCTGATACTCAAACCGACAACGAATACCCCGTTCGGCAAACGCAAATTCGTTCACCAGATGATGTAGCGCATCTTTAAAGGACAGTTCATCGAGAGCGGGAGGGCGTAACTGGCGCAACAACTGACGGGTAGAGTGGTGAATACGTCGGGCAAGATCGTTGATCTGATTGGCGGCCTCGAGCGTTTGTTGTGGATTGTGCGCCCGTTTGACTAACTGCGACTGGATTTGAATCGCGGTAATGTTCTGGCCAATTTCGTCATGCAGTTCCCGCGCCAGGTTCTTGCGGGTATTTTCTTCGGTGCGGATCAGTTGTTCGGTCAACGCTCGCCGCGCTGTCAGTTCAGATTCCAGACGCTGGCGATAATGATGCAGGTTCTGCGCCAGATGCTGCTGGCGACTGATGGCGATCCCCAGCCCGATGCCCAGCAGTGCCTGGGTGGCGAGAAAAATCTCCAGTTCGAGTAGATTGCTGAATCCTACGCCTATCTGCCGGGCGATGGTGATCATCATGCTGCCGAGTAGCCCGGACAATACGCCCCCCTGCCAGCCAAATTTCCACGCCATCACCACGTTTGGCAGGAATACCACGATCAGTAGCAGGCGCTCGATATCCGGTGACAGAACCATCTGCGTACCGATGCCGATAATAAAAAACAGGCTGCACCAGATAATAAGCGACGTGCGCAGCGGTGGATTGGTGGTATCCAGACCGAGCAAATGATACCGGTGCTGCTGGCGGAGAAACTCGTAGATCAGATAGACAAATGGCGTCAGCAACACGCCACCGGTAAACGATGCCAGACCCGTCAACATAGCCGGACTTTGAATAAAGGGCGAAAGCAGGGCGGTGTTGAGTAATGACGTCACGGTGACCGCGGCCAGTAACAACGTTAATCGCTGCCAGTAAAGGGGGAAGCGGTGCCAGTAGGATTGCCCAATGCTCGCTGGGATCAGGCTGATAAACGGTGCTGCCAGCAGGATGTAGCCATTCAACAACTGCTCGCTGTGCAACCACAACAGCATCAGCACCGGTGGCAGCACCAGCGCGGGCCAGTAACGGCGCGAAAGCAGGATCAGCAGAGCAAGGTAGACGCCGTGAGGCAGAAATAACGCCGCCTGTTGGCCGTTATGGGTCAGGTAAAAACCTAGCGTCCACAGCATCAGCCAGCCCGATCCCCAGGCCAACAGGATAAAAAGTGAGATCACCCCATGGCGAGCCGATCGTGACATTAATGCCCCGTCAGCAACTGGTGGTCGAGGGCGAAATGCACCAGATCGATGGTGCTGTGACATTGCAGCTTGCCCAGTACGTTAGCGCGGTGGACATGGACAGTTTTATGGCTGAGATCGAGCTTAAAGGCGATTTCTTTCACGCTATCGCCTTTGACCAGCAGATCAAAGACTTCCCGCTCGCGTGGGGTCAGTACTTCCAGAACCTGCGCGGGCTGTTCACCACCGCGTAGCGCCCGTAAGGCATCGGCACACAGGTAATGCCCGCCCATACCCACTGAGCGTACAGCCTGTACTAATTCCTCGGGGCCGCAGCGTTTGGTCAGGTAGCCGCTGGCTCCGGCATCCAGTGCGCTTTGAACAAATGTAGGCGCGTCGTAAATGCTGAGAATGATGGCGCGAAAGCCGGGTTTCTGCGACCGCAGTCGTTTTAACAGGCTCAGACCATTTTCATCCGGCATGGCGATGTCCATTACCGCCACGTTGACGTCATCGCGCAGTAATGCGGGCCAGGCTTGTGCCGCGCTGCTGTACTGACCGATGACGTCAATGTCATCTTCGAGGCTGAGTAATTGCGCAAAGCCGGAACGCACCACCACATGGTCATCCACCAGCACAACATGAATCATGATATTGCTCTCTTGTCTGACAATGACGTCTATGATGCCTGCCAGGGCTGTGCTGGCAATCAATCAGGTATAGTTATGTAACGGATGTAACAAAATCGCAATAAAAAGGCGTGGCGCGGTTTTTGTGGAAAATCACTAACCTTTGCCGGTTTTTTTCTAAAAACGCTTTGTTCTTAGCCAGAATTTTTAATTCCTTTATCAAATTCAGCCGCAACGAAATACTGCCTCCATAACAAGACAGGGGAGCAGACAATCATGGGTATTTCATCGCGTAACACACTCCTTGCCGTACTGGCATTGGTTGCATTTCAGGCGCAGGCGGTCAATGTCACCGTCGCGTATCAGACTTCCGCCGAACCCGCCAAAGTGGCGCAGGCGGACAACACCTTTGCCAAAGAGAGCGGGGCCACCGTTGACTGGCGTAAGTTCGATAGTGGCGCGAGCATCGTGCGGGCACTGGCTTCCGGCGATGTGCAGATTGGCAATCTCGGTTCCAGCCCGCTGGCGGTCGCCGCCAGTCAGCAGGTGCCGATTGAGGTTTTCTTGCTGGCCTCAAAACTGGGTAACTCCGAAGCGCTGGTGGTAAAGAAAAATATCAGCACACCGCAGGATCTGATTGGTAAACGTATCGCCGTGCCGTTTATCTCCACGACCCACTACAGCCTGCTGGCTGCACTCAAACACTGGGGTATTAAGCCTGGCCAGGTGGAGATTGTGAATCTGCAACCTCCGGCGATTATTGCCGCCTGGCAGCGCGGAGACATTGATGGTGCTTACGTTTGGGCGCCTGCGGTAAATGCACTGGAAAAAGACGGCAAAGTATTAACCGACTCCGAAAAAGTGGGGGAATGGGGGGCGCCGACGCTGGATGTGTGGGTGGTGCGTAAAGATTTTGCCGAGAAGCATCCTGAGGTAGTGAAAGCCTTTGCCAAAAGCGCGATTGCTGCACAGCAGCCCTATATCGCTAACCCCGATGAGTGGCTGAAGCAGCCGGAAAATATCAGCAAGCTGTCGCGCTTAAGTGGAGTGCCGGAGGCAGACATTCCTGCGCTGGTGAAGGGTAATACCTATCTGACACCGCAACAGCAAACCGCCGAACTGACCGGGCCGGTAAACAAAGCGATTATCGACACCGCGCAGTTCCTCAAAGAGCAGGGGAAAGTGCCTGCCGTAGCGACGGACTACAGCCAGTACGTCACCGATCGCTTTGTGCAATAAAGGGGGCGCTGATGCTGCAAATCTCTCATCTTGCCGCCAGTTACGGTGGAAAACCTGCGCTGGACGATATCAATCTGACCCTGGATGGCGGTGAACTGCTGGTGGTGCTTGGGCCTTCAGGATGCGGGAAAACCACGTTGCTGAATCTGATTGCCGGATTTGTACCTTATCAGCACGGCAGTATTTTGCTGGAAGGGAAAAAGGTCGAAGGTCCTGGGGCTGAACGTGGCGTTGTGTTCCAGAACGAAGGTCTGCTGCCCTGGCGTAACGTGCAGGATAACGTCGGGTTCGGTCTGCAACTGGCTGGCGTAGAGAAAATGCAGCGTCAACGTGTCGCTCTGGAAATGTTGAAGAAAGTTGGATTAGAGGGCGCAGAAAAACGCTTTATCTGGCAGCTTTCTGGCGGTCAGCGTCAGCGCGTGGGTATTGCCCGGGCGCTGGCGGCGAATCCGCAATTGTTGCTGTTGGACGAGCCGTTTGGTGCGCTGGATGCGTTTACCCGCGAACAGATGCAAACCCTGCTT
Source organism: Citrobacter sp. Cm046 (assembly GCF_030333065.1). Lineage (NCBI taxonomy): Bacteria > Pseudomonadati > Pseudomonadota > Gammaproteobacteria > Enterobacterales > Enterobacteriaceae > Citrobacter > Citrobacter sp. Cm046. The sequence goes on from NZ_JAOWGP010000036.1 coordinate 154,432, forward strand.
CTTAAGCTCTGGTATGAGACGGGTAAACAGGTGCTGCTGATCACCCACGATATCGAAGAGGCCGTGTTTATGGCAACGGAACTGGTGCTGCTGTCCCCAGGTCCTGGCCGGGTGCTTGAACGTTTGCCGCTCAATTTCTCCCGCCGCTTTGTGGCCGGAGAAGACAGCCGCAGTATTAAGTCCGATCCGCAGTTTATCGCGATGCGTGAGTATGTGTTAAGCCGCGTCTTTGAACAACGGGAGGCTTTTTCATGAGTGTGGTGATTAACGATAAACCCCGGCAGCGCGCGCTGAGCTGGCGCTGGCCGTTCTCTCGCCAGATTACGTTAAGTCTCGGTACGTTGACCGTTATCCTGGCGATATGGTGGACGGTGGCAGCTCTGCAATTGATCAGTCCACTGTTTTTACCCTCGCCGGGGCTGGTGTTACAAAAACTTATTACCATTGCCGGGCCGCAAGGCTTTATGGATGCCACGTTGTGGCAGCACCTGGCGGCAAGTCTGACGCGTATTGTGATAGCTCTGCTGGCAGCGGTGTTGCTTGGTGTTCCTGTGGGGATCGCGATGGGGCTGAGTCCGACTGTGCGCGGTATCCTCGATCCGATTATCGAACTGTATCGTCCGGTTCCACCGCTGGCCTATTTGCCGCTGATGGTCATCTGGTTTGGGATCGGCGAAACCTCCAAGATCTTGCTGATCTATCTGGCCATTTTTGCACCTGTTGCAATGTCGGCACTGGCGGGCGTAAAAAGCGCGCAGCAGGTGAGGATCCGGGCCGCGCAATCGCTGGGGGCCAGCCGTATACAGGTATTGTGGTTTGTTATTTTACCGGGGGCATTGCCGGAAATTCTTACCGGATTGCGCATCGGACTGGGCGTGGGCTGGTCGACGCTGGTGGCAGCAGAGCTGATTGCCGCGACGCGAGGTTTAGGTTTTATGGTGCAGTCAGCCGGTGAATTTCTGGCAACGGATGTGGTGCTGGCGGGGATCGCGGTGATTGCCGTTATCGCCTTTATTTTAGAACTGGGTCTGCGTGCGCTCCAGCGCCGTCTGACGCCCTGGCATGGAGAAGTACAATGAGTGAACGTCTGAGTATTAGCCCGCTGGGGCCGTATATTGGGGCACAGATAACAGGTGCGGATCTGACCCGTCCACTGAGCGATAACCAGTTTGAACAGTTGTACCATGCGGTACTGCGCCACCAGGTGGTATTCCTGCGCGATCAGGTTATTACGCCGCAGCAACAACGGGCGCTGGCGCTGCGTTTTGGCGATCTGCATATTCATCCGGTCTATCCCCATGCTGAGGGAGTGGAGGAGATTATCGTGCTGGATACGCATAATGATAATCCGCCGGATAATGACAACTGGCACACCGATGTGACGTTTATTGAGACGCCGCCTGCCGGGGCGATTCTTGCAGCTAAAGAGCTGCCCTCAACCGGTGGTGACACGCTGTGGACCAGCGGAATTGCCGCCTATGAGGCGCTATCTGCGCCGTTTCGCCAACTGCTAAGCGGTCTGCGGGCTGAACATGATTTCCGTAAGTCATTTCAGGAGTTTAAATATCGTAAGACTGAAGAGGAGCACCAGCGCTGGCTGGAGGCGGTAGCAAAGCATCCGCCGTTGTTGCATCCGGTCGTGCGCACGCATCCGGTGAGCGGTAAACAGGCACTGTTTGTGAATGAGGGATTTACGACACGGATTGTCGATGTGACGGAGAAAGAGAGTGAAGCGCTGCTCGGATTCCTGTTTGCCCACATCACTAAACCGGAGTTTCAGGTGCGCTGGCGCTGGCAGCCCAACGATGTGGCGATTTGGGATAACCGTGTGACGCAGCATTATGCTAATGCTGACTATCTGCCGCAGCGACGCATTATGCATCGGGCGACGATTCTGGGGGACAAACCATACTTCCGTGCGGGCTGATTGCCTGCTGGCGCTTCGCTGACCTGGCCAACAATGTGGCTGGCCGTATAACGCGAAGCGCCATCTGGCAAAATAACTTAACGCAGTATTTTTTTCTCTGCCAGATCCAGTGCGAAGTAGCTGAAGATCAGATCCGCGCCCGCGCGTTTGATCGACCCTAAGCTTTCCAGCACCACTTTCTCTTCATCTATTGCTCCGGCCATCGCCGCAAATTTGATCATCGCGTACTCACCGCTGACCTGATAGGCGCCAATCGGCAGTTCCGTGCGTTCGCGGATATCACGCAGAATATCAAGGTATGCACCAGCCGGTTTTACCATCAGACAGTCTGCGCCCTGCGCTTCATCAAGCAGCGATTCGCGGATCGCCTCGCGACGGTTCATTGGGTTCATCTGATAGGTTTTACGATCGCCTTTCAGCGCAGTGCCTGCGGCTTCACGGAACGGGCCGTAGAACGATGAGGCAAACTTGGTGGAGTAGGACATGATGGCGGTATCGGTGAAACCCGCGGCGTCCAGCGCCTGGCGAATAGCCTGTACCTGGCCGTCCATCGCAGCGGAAGGGGCAATGAAATCAGCACCCGCAGCAGCGGCGACGACTGCCTGCTTGCCGAGGTTGGCAAGGGTCAAATCGTTATCAACACCATGTTCGCATAACACGCCGCAGTGACCGTGCGAGGTGTATTCACAGAAGCAGGTATCGGACATGACGATCATTTCCGGGACAGTTTGCTTGCAGATACGAGACATGCGCGCTACCAGCCCGTCTTCTTTCCAGGCGTCGCTGCCGGTGTCATCTGTGTGGTGGGAAATACCAAAGGTCATCACCGAGCGGATACCGGCATTGGCAATGCGTTCAATCTCGCTTGCCAGATGTTTTTCCGGAATGCGCATCACGCCGGGCATCGCCTCGATGGCTTTGTAATCGTCGAGTTCTTCTTCAACAAAGATCGGCAACACCAGGTCATTTAAGCTGAGTGTTGTCTCTTCAAACATAGCGCGCAGCGCAGGGGATTTGCGCAGGCGGCGAGGGCGTTGGATTAGGTCTGTCATGGTATGCCTGATGTTTGTGGAATCGAAGGCCGTAGTATACCCGAACCAGAGTGAAGGGAGTTTATGAAAGTTGCTTTCTTGTGGCATACCGGAGAATGCGGCTGGGTGAATCAGGCAAACGGGTCCGCATCAACCGTTTGCCTTTTGAGCAGTCAATCAGGACGCGGGAATGACCAGCGGCTTATTACCGCTTAATTCTGTGACCAGATTATTGATACCGTCACTCATATTGGTAAATCGGGTCAGCGGAGAACGGGTGACCACGACAAAAGCGCCGACATTTTTCTGCGGGATCATCGCCATGTAAGTAATGAATCCACCGCCGCCGCCGGTTTTCTGAATAATCCCCGGACGACCATTTTTCGGTGCCATATACACCCAACCCAAACCAAGCGCATCGGCTTTGCCTGGTACATCCATTCCGATCACTTTGGTCAGCTGTGTACGCTGATAAATCAGTGTCTGCATCCGGTCAGCCTGCTGGCTACGATGATAGAAGTCAGATGAGAGATACTGTTGCATCCAGCGCATCATATCACCAGGCGTAGAATAGACGCCGCCGCTGCCCATCGCCGCCAGCGTATTGTTACACGGGCTGGCCCCTTTTTCCGCGACCATCAGACGTTTGCACTGATCGGGTGAGGGGGTGAAAGTGGTGTCTTTCATCCCGAGCGGTCGGGTGATTTTCTCTTCAAAGAGTTGCGGATAAGGCTTACCGGACGCCGCTGCCAGCGCATCGGCCAGCAGGTCGAATGCCAGGTTTGAATACGAAGCCTGCGATCCTGGTGCGGCTTTCAGCGTCGCGGTAGAAAGGTAGCTCCAGCGCTGTTCGCGCGTAGGCCAGACAAATACCGGACGCTTTGCTGCACCGCCAGGCTGTTCGCGCGGCAGGGCGCTGGTATGCGTTGCCAGATTCACCAGGGTGATTGGCGTTCCCTGATATGTGGGGACGCGTGCGCCGGGAGGTGCATATTTACTCAACGGATCGTTGAGTTTTACCGTGCCTTGATCGAGTAATTTAACCAGCATTTCACTGGTCATCAATTTAGTAATCGAGGCGATTCGAATCACGGAATCCAGTTGCGGGTGAACATTATTGCCGGGGCGCGTTTCACCAAAGCTGCGAAATACGCGCTGATTACCATCAATCACCACGAGTGCCATCCCCGTAGCCCCACTGCCGTAGAAAATATGATCGGCGTAGCGATCAACGATGTCGGAGGCGAAGACCGGATCGGTTATAGGCTGTGCCGCCTGGACAGATGTCAATGACGCCGCACACAGCGCGGCAGAAAAAAGCAGACTACGTTTCAACGGTGGTGTCCATGAGTTAGAGGAAGTAAAAGGTGACGTGCGTATGCGTATTTATACTACTGAACGGCATATTGCAAAGCGCTAATACGCCAATGATAGTGTGAAAAACGTAACGATGAGTAAACGTGAGCTTTTCCCTGATAGTGGATGTTCGCTTTTGTGATCTTACGCTGTGATAATCTGAATATGCTGGAACGCAGTGTTAGGTGAAAACCACAGAAACAATTCTTCAGAACCGGGTAGCGAACTAAGTTCGCTGATTCTGGTCACAATGGTCGGTTTCAGCTTGTGTTTTTGGGCGTTAGCCGTCTTGCCACCGTCTGTGGCAAATGCACAGCAGTCGTCATAACGATAAGAAGTTAGCAGGAGAGCACTATGTTTAAGTCTTTTTTCCCAAAGCCGGGGCCGTTCTTTATTTCGGCATTTATTTGGGCACTGGTTGCCGTTGTATTTTGGCAGGCAGGTGGGGGAGCCTGGGTGGCGCGCATTACTGGCGCATCGGGGGACGTACCGATTAGCGCAGCGCGATTCTGGTCGCTGGATTATCTGATTTTTTATGCTTACTACATTTTGTGCGTCGGCCTGTTCGCGCTGTTCTGGTTTATCTACAGTCCACATCGCTGGCAGTACTGGTCCATACTCGGCACGTCGCTGATTATCTTTGTGACCTGGTTTCTGGTTGAAGTCGGGGTCGCCGTTAACGCCTGGTATGCGCCATTTTATGATTTGATTCAAACTGCACTCAGCGCTCCCCATAAGGTGAAAATTGAGCAGTTCTATCATGAAGTGGGGATCTTTCTTGGTATTGCGCTGATTGCCGTCGTCATTGGCGTGATGAACAATTTCTTCGTCAGCCATTATGTTTTCCGCTGGCGTACCGCAATGAACGAACATTATATGGCGCACTGGCAGCATCTGCGTCATATCGAAGGTGCCGCGCAGCGTGTGCAGGAAGACACTATGCGTTTTGCCTCGACGCTGGAAGATATGGGCGTCAGTTTTATCAACGCCATCATGACGCTGATTGCCTTCTTGCCGGTACTGGTTACGCTTTCTGCGCATGTCCCTGATTTGCCAATAGTCGGACATGTGCCTTATGGTCTGGTGATTGCTGCGATTGTCTGGTCGCTGATGGGAACCGGGATGCTGGCGGTAGTGGGGATAAAACTTCCGGGTCTGGAGTTCAAAAACCAACGTGTGGAAGCGGCTTATCGTAAAGAACTGGTGTACGGTGAAGACGATGCCAACCGCGCGACGCCACCTACCGTTCGCGAACTGTTTCACGCGGTGCGTCAGAACTATTTCCGCCTCTATTTTCACTATATGTACTTCAATATCGCCCGCATTCTTTACCTGCAGGTTGATAACGTTTTCGGCTTGTTCCTGCTGTTTCCATCGATTGTTGCCGGTACGATTACGCTCGGTCTGATGACGCAAATTACCAACGTGTTTGGACAGGTGCGAGGATCGTTCCAGTATCTGATTAACTCCTGGACGACGTTAGTCGAACTGATGTCTATCTATAAGCGTCTGCGCAGCTTTGAACGTGAGCTAGATGGCCAGGAAATTCAGGTAGTTACCAATACACTTAGTTAACAAAGGAGATGTTATGTCGACGGTTTCCCGTCTTTACCCCTGGTCTTGTCTGGCTGTACTGGTGTTGGTGGGGTGTAGCAGCCAACCCTCGCAGCCGTTAAAAAAAGGGGAGAAAGCCGTCGATGTGGCGAGCGTCGTGCGTCAGAAAATGCCGTCCAGTGTGAAGGACAGAGACGCCTGGGCGCAGGATCTGGCGAAGACGTTTGAAAGCCAGAAGCTGGCACCGACGGTCGAGAACGTCTGTTCGGTGCTGGCAGTGGCGCAGCAGGAGTCCAACTATCAGGCCGATCCGGTCGTTCCTGGCTTAAGTAAAATTGCCTGGAAAGAGATCGACCGTCGTGCTGAGCGTATGCATATTCCGGTGTTTCTGGTTCATACCGCACTGAAGATTAATTCCCCGACAGGAAAAAGCTACAGTGAGCGCCTGGATTCAGTGAAGACGGAAAAGCAGCTTAGCGCCATCTTTGATGATTTTATCAATATGGTGCCGATGGGACAGACGCTGTTTGGTTCACTAAATCCGGTTCATACCGGCGGTCCGATGCAGGTCAGCATTGCGTTTGCGGAACAGCACACGACGGGATACCCATGGAAAATGGCAGGAACAGTGCGTCAGGAAGTGTTCAGTCGCCGTGGTGGGCTATGGTTCGGAACTTATCATTTGCTGAACTATCCGGCGAACTATAGTGCACCTGTTTTCCGTTTCGCTGACTTTAATGCGGGCTGGTACGCCAGCCGGAATGCCGCTTTCCAGAACGCTGTCAGTAAAGCCAGCGGTGTGAAGCTGGAACTGGATGGCGACTTGATTCGCTACGACAGCAAAGATCCAGGTAAAACGGAGCTGGCAGTACGTAAACTGGTTGGGAAGCTGAATATGAGTGAGAGCGATATTCGGCGTCAACTGCAAAAGGGCGACAGCCTTGCTTTTGAAGAGACCGCGCTTTATGAGAAGGTCTATAAGCTGGCTGAAGCGAAGGTGGGCAAAGCGTTACCCCGTGAAATGCTGCCGGGTATTCAACTGGAAAGTCCGAAGATCACCCGCAACCTGACCACTGCGTGGTTTGCTAAACGGGTGGACGAGCGCCGGGCGAAATGTATGGCTCAGTCTGCTTTATGATGGCGTTGGCGCCAGCGCATAAAGCCAGCGACGATGCCAAGGATCAGCCCTCCGGCCAGGAAGGGGATCACGCCAAAAATCGTACCGACGCCAAAACCGATTTCGATTCGTGGACGTCCGGTTTCCTGCATTTGTAGCTGCATCAGTTGCTCGTAAATTCCGGGTGCGTGAGCTAACAGATTTAAAATCTGTGCTCCCACCCAGAAACAGAACAGTACAAATACGGCATACGCAATATTGCCGGTCAGGGAGGAGGTATCCCGATACTTGCCCTTAAAAAGGGTTTTAGAGAGCGTAAAATCAGCCATAAAGACCTCCGGAAATAACCTGCTTCTTTCGACGTAATGCCAACAACTGACAGTGAGTCTGACAGGTGATCGCCATTGTCAATATCAGAATGATGGTAATTTCAGCCAGGGATTATTCCTGGATTTAAGTTTTTTGCAGATGGTCACAAATCTTTAACCTTAAGTGAAATTTTGTGACATTTAAGAAATTCCGCATACGCCACAGACGTCTCTGGGAAAATGTGCGAGGATGCGCCTAATGTGTGTTTCTCCGGAGCTGCTATGAACCTGCCTGCTAAAATTCGCCGTGACTGGCACTACTATGCGTTCGCCATTGGGCTTATCTTTATTCTGAATGGTGTGGTGGGATTACTGGGTTTTGAAGCTAAGGGATGGCAAACCTATGCGGTAGGGCTGGTCACATGGGTGATCAGTTTTTGGCTCGCCGGACTCATTATTCGCCGTCGTGTGGAAGCTGATGATGTGAAAGATACCCAATAACGTTTTGTTATACCCCTCATACTTCAAGTTGCAGGAGTGTTGACTTTCCTGGCTCACCCCAGTCACTTACTGATGTAAGCTCCTGGGGATTCACGGCGTGGCCGCCTTTCTGTAACCCGAAATATTTAGGGTATATCAGGCATTATGGTCAGTTTTACATACTGGTTTTCAACGCACTATCCGCAGCGTGGCGTTCCAGCGCCAGTTCGATCAGACGGGTGATCAAATCGGTATAGCCTAAACCGCTCGCCTGCCACAGTTTTGGATACATACTGATATTGGTAAAGCCTGGCAGCGTGTTGATCTCATTGATCACCACGTCGTTTTCATCAGTCAGGAATACATCCACCCGGGCCATGCCGGCGCAGCCCAGCGTCTGGTATGCCTGAATCGCAATCTCGCGGATCTTATCGTTAATTTCTGGCGCAATCACCGCAGGAACGACAACTTTTGCCCCGTTGTCGTCAATGTATTTGGTGTCGTAAGCGTAAAAATCACTGTTCAGAACGATCTCGCCACAGGTGCTGGCCTGGGGGTGATCGTTCCCCAGTACCGCGCATTCGATCTCGCGGCCTTTGATCCCTTGTTCCACAACCACCTTATGATCGAACTCAAATGCCAGCGCGACGGCCTGGTTGTACTGTGCTTCGCTGGTGACTTTGCTAACGCCAACGGATGACCCCTGATTGGCAGGTTTCACGAACAGTGGGAGACCCAGGCGTGATTCAACCTCGGCAAAGCTGATGGTGTGGCGGTTTGCGCGGGTGAGCGTAATAAATGGTGCGATGTTTAACCCGGCATCACGCAGCAGACGTTTGGTCACGTCTTTATCCATACAGGCTGCGGAACCAAGCACATCGGAGCCGACGAACGGTAAGTTCGCTACGCGTAGCATGCCTTGCAGAGAACCATCTTCTCCCAGCGTACCGTGAACGATTGGAAAAATAACATCCACCGTTGGCAGCGGCTGACCATTCTGCGCGTCGATCAGTTGATGCTCTTGTTTACCCGGTACCTGAGCGAGGCTGGTTGGTGAAGGACGCAACGCAATATGAGCCGGATCGTCTGCATTAAGCAGATAATTACCGGCATCGCTGACGTGCCATTGCCCTTGTTTATCAATACCTAACAACACAACATCAAAGCGAGTCTTGTCGATGGCATCGACAATATTTTTAGCCGATTGCAATGACACTTCATGTTCTGCTGACTTACCACCAAATACGATTCCTACCCGCAACTTTGCCATCTTAAAAACCCATTCCATGAATGCAAAGCACATACATTACCACGACAAAACGCAGGATTCCTCGGCTTCTGGCAGAATGTTTTCGTGAAGTACAGGGGAACAAATTTGTTTAAACCCGAGTGCGCTGGTTAAAGCATAATCACCTGTGTAAAGTGTGGATTTGATGTGATGGATATCACAATTATGATGAGCGGGGAGATAAAATACTAAACTGTGATACATCGCACCGCTGAACCTCCGTCTGGATACGTAATTTGTTAAGCTGCTCGCAGTTTTCAGCTGCTTATCGTTATGAGTCTTATGGAATCCTGGAGAGTTAACCTTATTTCCGTTTGGTTCGGGTGCTTTTTTACCGGACTGGCGATCAGTCAAATCCTGCCTTTTTTACCGCTCTATATCTCCCAGCTTGGGGTGACCTCGCATGAAGCGCTGTCGATGTGGTCCGGCTTAACGTTTAGTGTCACTTTTCTTATTTCTGCCATTGTTGCACCGATGTGGGGTAGCTTAGCCGATCGCAAAGGGCGCAAATTAATGCTATTGCGCGCTTCGTTAGGGATGGCCATCGCGATTTTACTGCAGGCATTTGCGACTAACGTCTGGCAGCTTTTCCTGCTCCGTGGCGTGATGGGGTTAACATCGGGATATATCCCCAATGCGATGGCGCTGGTCGCGTCACAGGTACCGCGTGAACGCAGCGGTTGGGCGCTGAGTACGCTCTCTACGGCGCAAATTAGCGGTGTTATTGGCGGGCCGCTGATGGGTGGGTTTATTGCCGATCATATCGGCTTAAGGGCGGTATTTTGTATTACTGCGGCGCTGCTGGTAGTAAGTTTTCTGGTCACATTGTTTTTAATTAAAGAGGGCGTACGTCCGACGATTAAAAAAAGTGAACGTTTAAGCGGCAAGGCGGTTTTCGCCTCACTGCCTTATCCGGCGTTGGTGATTAGCCTGTTTTTTACCACTATGGTTATTCAGCTGTGTAACGGCTCAATAGGTCCCATTCTGGCACTGTTTATCAAATCTATGGTGCCAGACAGCACAAACATTGCTTTTCTCAGCGGCTTAATTGCTTCGGTACCTGGCGTATCGGCGCTGATATCGGCGCCCCGACTTGGAAAACTGGGCGATCGAATTGGCACGGAGCGAATTCTTATGGCGACGTTAATCTTCGCCGTGGTGCTCTTTTTCGCCATGTCCTGGGTTACTACGCCATTGCAGTTGGGAATATTGCGTTTCCTGCTTGGTTTTGCCGATGGCGCGATGCTACCTGCTGTGCAGACGTTGCTGGTCAAATATTCCAGCGATCAGATTACCGGTCGCATCTTTGGGTATAATCAGTCGTTTATGTATCTGGGTAACGTCGCAGGGCCATTAATGGGCGCAACGGTATCGGCAATGGCGGGTTTCCGCTGGGTTTTTATCGCGACCGCATGTATTGTACTTATTAATATCTGGCAACTGGCCATCGCGTTACGACGCCGGCGTCTTGCGCACTAAGCTCACGTAGGTATTGTATATCTGTGTGATTATTCATCCCCTTACTCTTTAATATGGAATAGTTCTGGAGTAAGGGGCATTGCACATTATTTTGTGTTGTGATTGTTTTCGCAAAACGTCTTATTATTTATAAAAATACAACTTTCATCCCCTAGGCAGTCGTGAGCCATAATGCTAACGTGACCCATATTTTGTAAAGGGAATACGAAAATGAAAAATCTCGTCACTGAGTTACTACTTAAGCTTGCCCAAAAAGAAGAAGAGTCGCAGGAGCTGGCTGCCCAGGTAGAAACGTTAGAGTGGGTTATCATGGAGATGCTAAGCAATATGGCGAAAAATGATCAGCAAATATTGATTCGTCAAATTGAGGGCGCGCTGGCGGGCGTAAGCCGTATGCCGGCATTTTTGACAACTCTGCATAATCCGGGTGAAAGCCTACCAAAAACGTATTGAGCGATCTCCAGAAATTCACTACCCCCTGACATCATAAAAGTGTCACATCAAATACTTATAGTCACTTTGTTTTAATTTTACTGTATTTATACATGGAGAAAATAAAGTGAAACAAAGTGCACTCGCTATTGCCCTGTTACCATTACTGTTTACCCCGGTTATTTATGCTGAATCATCTGCTGTACCGGTTATGGATAATCGTGCCGCTCAGGGGGATATCACCACGCCAGGTGGGGCGCGCCGATTAACCGCTGATCAAACGGCGGCTCTGCGTGATTCACTGATTGATAAACCTGCCCGGAATATTATTTTATTGATCGGTGATGGCATGGGGGATTCAGAAATTACAGCAGCTCGCAATTATGCCGAAGGCGCAGGTGGATTTTTTAAAGGTATTGATGCATTACCTCTGACCGGGCAATACACACATTACGCGTTGGATAAAAAAACGGGTAAACCTGATTATGTAACGGATTCTGCGGCGTCAGCAACGGCGTGGACGACCGGCGTTAAAACCTACAATGGCGCGTTGGGCGTTGATATTCACGAAAAAGATCACATCACGATTCTGGAAATGGCGAAAGCCGCAGGTCTGGCGACAGGCAACGTTTCTACTGCTGAGTTGCAGGATGCGACTCCGGCTGCCCTGGTAGCGCATGTGACCTCACGTAAATGCTACGGTCCGAGTGTAACCGCTGAAAAATGCCCGACCAATGCGCTGGAAAAAGGTGGTAAAGGGTCGATCACGGAACAATTATTGAACGCCCGCGCCGATGTTACGCTTGGCGGTGGGGCAAAAACCTTTGCAGAGACCGCGGCAGCAGGTGACTGGCAGGGGAAAACGCTGCGTGAACAGGCACAGGCGCGTGGATATCAGTTGGTGAGCGATGCCGCAACGCTTGCAGCAATCACTGAAGCCAATCAGGATAAACCGTTGCTGGGTCTGTTCTCCGAGGGCAACATGCCGGTACGCTGGGAAGGTCCGAAAGCGTCATATCACGGCAACATAGATCAACCCGTCGTGACTTGTGCGCCGAACCCAAAGCGTAACGATACCGTGCCCACGCTGGCACAGATGACGGATAAAGCGATTGAGCTGTTGAGCAAAAATGAGAAAGGTTTCTTCCTGCAAGTTGAAGGGGCGTCAATCGATAAGCAGGATCACGCCGCTAACCCATGTGGGCAGATTGGAGAAACGGTCGATCTGGATGAGGCGGTGCAGCGTGCGCTTGCATTTGCGAAGAAAGATGGCAACACCCTGGTTGTAGTTACCGCCGATCACGCCCATTCCAGCCAGATTGTTGCGCCGGATACGAAGGCTCCAGGTTTAACCCAGGCACTGAACACCAAAGATGGCGCGGTAATGGTTATAAGCTACGGCAACTCCGAGGAAGAATCCCAGGAGCATACCGGCAGCCAGTTGCGTATTGCGGCCTATGGACCACATGCTGCGAATGTTGTCGGTCTGACCGACCAAACCGATCTGTTCTACACCATGAAAGCCGCATTAGGGCTTAAATAAGCAGACATCCGGCGGCAATACTATTGCTGTCGGGTGGTTTTTTTGTGTTTAGCAGCCAGACTTATACCTACATGCTGTCGTTCAGAATAGGGCGGCGTTTAGAGTTGCATGCTTATAAAAGGATGGTGCTATGAAAATAACATTACTGGTTACGTTGCTATTTGGTCTGATTTTCTTAACTACCGTCGGTGCTGCCGAGAAGACATTAACCCCGCAACAACAGCGTATGACCACCTGCAACCAGCAAGCGACGGCGCAAACCTTAAAAGGGGATGCCCGTAAGACGTACATGAGTGATTGCCTGAAAAACAGTAAATCTGCTCCAGAGGAAAAGAGCCTGACGCCACAGCAGCAGAAAATGCGTGAGTGCAATGTCCAGGCGACAGAGCAGTCTCTGAAAGGCGATGATCGTAATAAGTTTATGAGTGCCTGTCTGAAAAAAGCTGCGTAATACATACGGGTGAGCAGAGAAAATCGCTCACCCGAAATATCATACTTTCACCGCCAGACCCCTTCCTATAATTTGGGAAATTTGTTTCAGAATATTCCCAAATACGATGAATGATGAAAATTTCTATCAAAAAAAGGTCGTACAGAATGAAGCGTTATTATCACTTCATCGAAATGACCATCAGCGCTCCGGACTGCGATTTGCCCGACGGATCAGGCTGCCGCGTGCGGTAGGGCTGGGGGGAATGTTTTTCCCCATTGCTTCTGTATTAGTTTCACAGCCGATTACCGGCGGCTGGTGGCTGTTATTGGTGGGATGGGCCTTTGTCTGGCCACACCTGGCGTGGCAGTTGGCGAGCAAAGCAGAAGATCCTCAACATGGTGAATTCACTAATTTAAAAGCGGATGCGATCCTGGCGGGTATGTGGATGGGGATTATGGGGGTTAACCTGCTGCCATCCACGGCACTGCTGATGATTATCTGCATCAACCTGATGGGCGCAGGTGGTGTGCGATTATTCATCGCGGGTGCCGTGTTGTTGGTGGTTTCATGCCTTGTCACGTTGCAGTTAACGGCTATCTCCGTTGCTTTTAGCAGTACACAATTGAGCGTATTGCTATCTTTGCCGGTGCTGGTTATTTATCCGTTGCTGTTTGCCTGGGTCAGCTATCAAACGGTAATAAAGCTGGCGGAGCATAAACGTCGGTTGCAGGTGATGAGTACGCGGGATGGTATGACCGGGGTGTATAACCGACGCCATTGGGAATTTTTACTGCGCAATGAATTTGATAATTGTCGTCGCTATCAGCGTGATGCCACGTTACTGATTATTGATATCGACCACTTCAAGAGCATCAATGATACCTGGGGACATGACGTCGGGGATGAGGCTATCGTCGCTCTGACTCGTCAATTGCAGATGACATTACGCGGCAGTGATGTCATAGGGCGTTTTGGCGGTGATGAGTTTGCTGTGATTATGTGCGGAACGCCGGCAGCCAACGCTATTGCAGCAATGTCGCGGGTCCACGAACGGCTCAGCCAGTTACGCTTATCATGCGCTCCGCAGGTTGCCCTGCGGATTAGCGTGGGTGTGGCGCCCCTGACCGCAGAGACTGAACATTATCGAGAATGGTTAAAATCGGCGGATATGGCGTTATACAAAGCAAAGAATTCCGGACGTAACCGCACTGAAGCGGCGGCCTGACGTCCGGTTATCCACTCAGGATTTGCTGAGTTTCTCCGATTGTTCCATACACTTAACCATCGCTTCAATCACCGAAGAACGGAAGCCGCGTTCTTCCAGGACACGAACAGCTTCAATGGTGGTTCCACCAGGCGAACACACCATATCCTTCAGCTCACCAGGATGTTTACCCGTTTCGAGGACCATTTTGGCCGATCCCATCACCGCCTGTGCCGCGAATTTATACGCCTGTGTGCGCGGCATGCCACCCTGAACAGCTGCATCCGCCATTGCTTCGATAAACATAAAAACATATGCCGGTGCTGAACCGCTGACCCCAACGACTGGGTGAATCATTGATTCTGCGATGACTTCCGCTTCACCAAAGCAGCGGAAAATATTCAACACGTCAGCGGTATCTTCTGGTGTAACCAACGCGTTTGGTGTCACAGATGTCATACCGGCATTAACCAGTGACGGAGTGTTTGGCATTGCGCGAATAATTTTGCGGTCATGACCCAATGCACGGGCGAGCTGATCGAGGGTGACGCCAGCCGCAATAGATACGACCAGTGAATCTTTGCTCAGGCTGGAGGTAATTTCACTCAGCACTTTAATCATGATGCCTGGTTTCACGGCCCCAAAAACAATGTCGGCAATTTGCGCGACTTCCTGCGCAGATTGTGCTGCATTAATGCCGTACTGGTCGTGCAGGGCGGCGACTTTTTCGGGGGAAGGGGTATAGACCCAGATTTGTCCGGGGAGAACCTGGCCGCTGGCGATCAGGCCGCCAAGAATCGCTTTGCCCATGTTACCGCAGCCGATAAACCCAATTTTCTTGTCCATTGTGTCACTCCCTATACGTGATACTCGTTGTTTTACCTGGGAAAGGTAAGCTTAGCGCGGAATGAATGTGTTCAGAAGGAGAAACAGCACTTTGCTGGAAAGTAAAAGCACGAGACAATACGCGATTGCACATGAGTCGGGAGGTGATATGACAATATGGGTGGATGCGGATGCGTGTCCTAATGTGATTAAAGAAATATTATACCGTGCTTCTGAACGTATGCAGATGCCGCTGATTCTGGTGGCAAATCAGAGTTTGCGCGTCCCGCCTTCGCGTTTAATCCGTACTTTACGTGTTCCTGCCGGGTTTGACGTCGCAGATAATGAGATTGTGCGCCAGTGTAATGTGGGCGATTTAGTGATCACGGCGGATATCCCGTTGGCTTCTGAGGTTATTGAAAAAGGTGCGGCTGCACTAAACCCACGCGGAGAACGTTATACCGAAGCGACAATCCGTGAACGCCTGACGATGCGTGATTTTATGGATACCCTGCGTGCCAGTGGGATCCAGACCGGCGGGCCTGATAGTCTTTCACCACGCGATCGCCAGCATTTTGCAGCTGAACTTGATAAATGGTGGTTGGAAGTTCAGCGCAGAAAATAGTGGCTGTAATTTATTTTTTACACTTTCATCATGGTGAATTCTTGTTATAGTAGGGCTTAATTAATTTAATTGCCCTAAGTGGAGTGTATTGTTTACACTTTGGTGATGTACTAGTTTGATGGTATGATTATAACTTTAACAGCATCAGATCCCGCTCGCTTGCGGTTCTCTGGGGAATTTCTGTGATGACGCAACCTCTTTTTCTTGTTGGCCCCCGGGGGTGTGGTAAGACGACAACCGGAATGGCGCTCGCCAAGGCTATCGATTTCCAATTTGTTGATACCGATCGCTGGTTGCAATCTCATGTACAAATGACCGTGGCGGAAATTGTCGAAAGAGAGGGATGGGAGGGGTTTCGCGCCCAGGAGACGGCTGCTCTGGAAGCCGTTACCGCACCTTTAACCGTTGTTGCGACCGGCGGCGGTATCATTCTCACCGAATACAACCGGCACTACATGCGCAATAGTGGTGTAGTCATTTATTTAAGCGCACCCGTATCAGTACTGGTTAACCGCCTGGAGGCCGCGCCGGAAGAAGGGTTACGCCCGACCTTGACCGGTAAACCATTAACTGAAGAAGTGCAGGAAGTGCTGGAGCAGCGCGATGTCCTGTATCGGGAAGCGGCGCACTACATTGTTGATGCAACAAATAAACCTTCTCAGGTTGTTGCCGATATTCTGGGGCTACTGTCGCAGCCGGCGTCACGGTTACAGGGTGGTGTCTATACTTAAAGCTCATCCACTCAAAAGGAAGAGATATGCCGACAAAACCACCTTACCCGCGCAAAGCTACCATTGTGACAGTTGAGAAAGGGACGCCTGGCCAGACGGTAACCTGGTATCAACTTCGCGCCGATCATCCTAAACCCGATTCATTGATCAGTGAACATCCTTCCGCGCAAGAGGCCATGGACGCCAAAAAGCGCTATGAGGATCCCGATAAAACCTGACGCCAGGCGTTGCTGGTAAAGAAATCAGAGTACCCTCTGCTCGTATCGGTATCACATTTTTCGCACGTCGTCATACACAGCGAAAATTGAAAATTAAGCGATAACAACATAATACTGGAATGATTAGGAATCTTTACATTATGCCTTGCTTATCTGCTGCTACGCTTTTGAGCATTTGTAGCGCAGGTAGGTGTCCGGCATTTGCCTGGGAATTCATGACGCAGTAAGAAGACGGTGGAGTAACAAATGAGTACGTCGCTGGCTATCCTCACGATTGGTGTTGTCCCGATGAGTGAGGTATTACCGCTCCTGACGGAATATATTGATGAGCAACACATCACGCACCATAGTCTGCTGGGGCAGATGCAGAGGGAAGATGTGATGCTCGAATATGCCGTATCGCCAGGTGATGATTTGTTATTAACGTTGCTCAGCGACCATCGGCTTGCTCATGTCTCGCGCCAGAAAGTTGAGCGCGATCTCCAAAGCATTGTTGAAGTGCTGGATAACCAGGGTTTTGACGTCATCTTATTGATGAGTACCGCTTCAATTGCCCGCCTGACGGCACACAATAGCATCCTGCTTGAGCCCCTACGTATTATCCCCCCTCTGGTGGCATCGATTGTGGATGGGCATCAGGTCGGGGTGATTGTGCCTGTCACTGAGTTGCTTGAGGCCCAGGTGAGTAAATGGCAGGTATTACAGACCCCGCCAGTTTATGCCGTGGCAAATCCTCTTGATGGATCCGCACAACAACTGATCGATGCGGGGAAAGATCTCATTGAGCAAGGTGCTGATGTGATCATGCTGGATTGTTTAGGGTTTAATCAGCGACATCGTGATTTACTGCAAAAATCGCTGGATGTTCCGGTGCTTTTGTCTAATGTCCTGATTGCGCGGCTGGCTTCAGAACTGCTCGCTTAATTTTGCGTGACAGGTGGAACGTCAGGCCCCTATATTGTTTGTTAACTTAATAACGAGATAGGGCCAGTTGTATGCTTCAAAGTAATGAATACTTTTCCGGCAAAGTAAAATCGATTGGTTTTACCAGCAGCAGTACTGGCCGTGCCAGCGTTGGCGTCATGGCGGAAGGCGAATACACTTTCGGTACTGCGGCACCTGAAGAGATGACGGTGGTTAGCGGCGCGCTGAATGTGTTGCTGCCAGGGGAAACTGAGTGGAAAGTGTATGCTGCAGGGGACGTGTTCAACGTGCCAGGGCACAGTGAGTTTCATCTGCAGGTGGCAGAGCCAACATCGTATCTTTGCCGCTATTTGTAATTGTAAAATGCCGGATGACGAAGCTGCCATCCGGCACATCCTAATCAGCGCTGTGCTTCTCCGCCTAATCCTTCCACCAGGCTTTTGATTAACGCCGCCAGTTCTCCGGTCATCAGGATGAAATCGGCATCAAAACGTTGAGCATAGTCTTCTCTGTCGATGTCTTCGTTTTGATCGCGCAGTTCATCACTGAACTTCAGACGCTTTAGTGAGCCATCGTCACACATCATAAACTGAATACGTTGTTGCCAGTCGAGAGCCAGTTTGGTGACGACTTTACCGGCTTCAATGTGAACGGCAATCTCGTCGCTCACCAGATCCTGTTTCTTCGCGCGGATCACGCCGCCATCTTCCAGCATGGCTTTCAGTTCCGCTTCATCCAGCAACTGGAAGCCCTGGGCGACAGAGCCGGAACGCACCCATTCGGTGAGCGTTAACTCGATCGGATTTTCCAGCGCTAACGGAACAACCGGCAGAGAACCCAGGCTTTTACGCAACAACGCCAGCGTATCTTCCGCTTTCTTCGCGCTTGCGCAGTCGACCATGATCAGGTCATTGACGGTGTCTATCCACATCATTGTCTGGCTGAAGCGGCTAAAGGCGCGCGGCAGCAATGAATGCAACACTTCATCTTTAAGCGAGTCTTTTTCGGTCTTTTTGAGTTTGCGACCCTGCTCAGCTTCCAGTTTGAATATTTTTGCTTCAAGCGCCTGCTTAATCACAGGGGATGGCAGGATTTTCTCTTCTTTGCGGGCGCAGATAATAATTTGGCCGTTGGCGGTATGCGTCAATGCATCGCTGTGCGATCCCATCGGCGGAACCCAACCCATTTTTGCCATATCCTGGCTGCCACAAGGGGTAAACGTCATTGAGGCTAGCTGTTTTTCCATCTCTTCGGCACGCAAAGAAACATCGCGGCTAAGACGGTAAACCATTAAATTTTTGAACCACAGCATGATAATTTCCACGGCCTTGTCGTTAAATCCAGCGGGCATAATAGCGAATTGTCGCTATGCTTGCATTGTTAATCGGGAAGAGGGACATACAGTGCGTATAGGTATCGATTTAGGCGGCACGAAAACAGAAGTGATTGCGCTAGGTGATGTGGGCGAACAGCTTTTTCGCCATCGCCTGCCCACGCCGCGTGATGATTACCGGCAAACAATAGAAACAATCGCTACGCTGGTGGAAATGGCGGAAAACGCAACCGGCCAGACGGGAACCGTTGGTATGGGGATCCCAGGTTCGATTTCCCCTTACACTGGTGTGGTGAAGAACGCCAACTCGACCTGGCTCAATGGTCAGCCTTTTGATAAAGATTTAAGCGCGCGGTTGAAGCGTGAAGTGCGTCTGGCAAACGATGCCAACTGTCTGGCCGTTTCTGAAGCGGTAGATGGCGCGGCGGCGGGTGCGCAAACCGTGTTTGCAGTGATTATCGGTACGGGATGTGGTTCTGGCGTGGCTTTGAATGGGCGAGCGCATACCGGTGGCAACGGTACGGCGGGAGAGTGGGGACATAACCCGCTACCGTGGATGGATGAGGATGAACTGCGTTATCGGCAGGAAGTGCCTTGTTATTGCGGCAAACAGGGCTGTATTGAAACCTTCATTTCTGGGACAGGGTTTGCTACGGATTATCATCGGCTGAGCGGAAATCAGCTAAAAGGCAGTGAAATTATTCGCCTGGTAGATGAGCAGGATGCCCTGGCTGAGCAGGCACTGAGACGATATGAGTTACGCCTGGCGAAATCGTTAGCTCATGTGGTGAACATTCTTGATCCTGACGTCATTGTACTGGGCGGTGGGATGAGTAATGTCGACAGGTTGTATCAAACGGTCCCGTCGTTGATTAAGCAGTTTGTCTTCGGCGGCGAGTGTGAAACGCCTCTACGAAAAGCGCTGCACGGTGACTCCAGCGGCGTACGCGGTGCGGCCTGGCTGTGGCCGCAAGAGTCATAATCTCTTTTGCCGGATAACCCGTCATACTTCAAGTTGGCTGCGCGTTACCCGGCTCGTCCATTAACCTCATTCTGACGGGCCGCCGCTCCGCAGCATTCAAATCTGCTCCTGACAGATTTGTCACTCCCCCAGTCACTTACCTGAGTAAGCTCCTGGGGCTTCACTCAATTGCCGCCTACAAGCAACTCGAATTATTTTGGGTATGCACGTTTATCTGTGCTATCCGGCATTACAACAGAGTCTGGCCTATTCCACCGCAAACATCCTGTCGAGTTTGCTGTAACCCAGTCCATTGATTTTTTTAACTTTTATCTGCACCGGAATACGCTCTTTCATCGCTTCGACGTGGCTGATAACCCCAATGGTCTTGCCGGTAGCGTTAAGGGCATCCAGCGCGTCCAGGGCGGTATCAAGCGTCTCGCTGTCCAGCGTGCCAAAGCCTTCATCGAGGAACAGGGAATCAATTCGCGTCTTGTGGCTGACCAGATCGGACAGCGCCAGCGCCAGTGCCAGACTGACGAGGAAGCTTTCGCCGCCGGAAAGTGTCCGGGTATCGCGAACGGCATCGGCCTGCCAGGTATCAACCACTTCCAGCTCCAGCGCTTCGCTGGCTTTTCTCTGTAGCAGGTAGCGGCCATGCAGGCGGGTCAGTTGGTTATTGGCCAGCCAGACCAGATTATCCAGCGTCAGCCCCTGCGCAAATTTGCGGAACTTGTCACCTTCTTTAGAGCCGATAAGGGCGTTCAGATAACCCCAGTCTTCGACCTGCTGCGAGACCTTTTCAATCTCCTGCATCAGACTCTTTTGTTGCTGACGGTTTTCGGCATCTTGCTTGAGCTGCTGGCGAATTTCTCCCTGACGAGTGGTGTTATCCCGTAGCCTTTGAGCGAGCTGCGTCAGCGTATCGCGAAGATGTTCCTGACTAAGGGTGAGGTCCGCGCCGACGGGCGGTTGCTGTTGGTGCGTCGCCAGCGCCTGTGTCGATTGATTGACCAGTGTTTGAGCCTGCTGTAACTGGCTTTCCAGCGACTGCTTTAGCTGTTCGAGTCGGTTAAAGGTCTCTTCATCCAGCAGGGCGGCAAGAAAAGCGTCGCGATCGTCGAAGATGCTGGTTTGC
Source organism: Citrobacter sp. Cm046 (assembly GCF_030333065.1). Classification (NCBI taxonomy): domain Bacteria; kingdom Pseudomonadati; phylum Pseudomonadota; class Gammaproteobacteria; order Enterobacterales; family Enterobacteriaceae; genus Citrobacter; species Citrobacter sp. Cm046. The sequence goes on from NZ_JAOWGP010000036.1 coordinate 175,339, forward strand.
AGTGCGGCATCAAATTGCGCCTGAATCTCAGCGACGCGTTGCAGGTCTTGTGCCTCCTGCTGTTGCAGTGTTTGCAACTGGCCCTGTAACGAAAGGCAATCATCGTGCACCTGTCGCCAGTTTTCCAGTGACAGGTTATCTTCGTTATCCTGAATGACTTCGGTCTCAGGTAGCGTTTCCAGCAGAGGAGTAAGTTGCGCAATCTGCGCTTGTAGCTCGGTCAGTTCACTCTGGCGGCTCTGCCATATTTGTGTTTCGCTTGCCCGCTCGCTGAGCCACGCAGCTTCTTCACCATTGGCAGGAAGAGACAGGCCATTCCGGGTTAGCTCAGCCTGCAACGTGCTCTGGCGTTGATCAATCTGTTGCTGCAGGTGAGAGATTTGTTCTGTATGCGCGGTGATTTGCGCCTGCAGGGCATGGCGCAGGCTCAACTGGTGAAGTTGTTGCTCGTGCTCTTCTTCGGCGGCGAGCCAACTGGAGATATCGTCCTGCGGTTGGAGGGTAATGTTCAGACCGGCGGTCACTGTTTGCCACTCTTGAGTAAGTGCTTGCTCCTCCTGAGAAAGCGTCTGCGCTTCGTGTTCATCACGCTGTAGCTGCTGAGTTATTGCGTCGAGCTGCCCACGTAGGGTAGAGCCTTCATCAGCCAGCGTTTTGACCTCTTTTTCTAACGCTTCATGCCGTGCCTGGTTGACGCTCAGCTCAAGCGTTTGATAAGTCGCGATCGCCGGATGCGTGGTGGAGCCGCAGAGTGGACACGGTTGGCCTGACTGCAGTAATGCCCGCTGACTTTCCAGATCTTTAATGCGGGCTTCCTGATCGCAAATCGTTTTTACATCAGCAAGTTGCTGATTCTTATCTTTATAGCGCTGGCGTTTATCCGCCAGAGCGGCGTTGCGCTGAAGCTGCTCCTGCTGTCGCTGTTGGATAGTCGTGCGCAGTTGCGTTAGCTGTTTTTGCCTGGGGGCAATTTGCCCATGAAGCGTGCTCAGACGCTGGCGTAACGGACGAAGCTGTGCATGTTGCGCCAGCGCCAGGGATACGTCTTCAGCCGAAAGTGACAGCGTCGGTTGCGCAAGAGCCTCCAGTTTACGCGTGTCGTTCTCCCGCAACTGTTGCCACTGGCGTAGCTGGTTTTTGGCGTCAGACTGCTGGGCAAAGAGTGCTTTCCACCCCGCCAGTTCGCTGTTCCATAAACGGAAACGGTCATGCTCGGCCAGCCAGTTCGTTAACGTCTGTTTTGCGGTTAACATTATGACGGATTGCCTTTGCGCATGCTGACGAATGCGACTGCGCAGCGCTAAGCTGTGGTGTAAGCGAGCATTCACTTCTTGAATATTCTGGCGTGTTTGGGTGAGTGTAGCCGTTTGTTCCTGAATTCGATCCCAGTACGGGCGTAATGCTCTGGCAGGGAGTGCCAGGCTGAGTGACGCCAGCTGCGGCTGCGCTTGTTCCTGCGCCTCTTGTGCGACCCGCAACGCATGCTGATGGCGGTTTATTTCCGTCTGTAGCTCATTTTGCCGAATTAACCAGTTGAGGTGCTGTTGCTGAGTTTGCTGACTGACAATATGCTGTTTTTCTTCGTCAGTAAGTACCTGCAAACTTTCTGTGAGCGATTGCACCTGTTCTGTTGCTAACAGCGAAACGCCGCTGGCCTGCGCCTGCAGTTTTTCCAGCTCTGTGCGGGCCGTTTTGTGTTTTTCAAATACCATCGCCGAGATTTGGCCGTAGATCTCTGTGCCGGTCAGCTCTTCCAGCAGTTCGGCACGTTCTTTCGGTTTGGCGTTAAGAAACGCGGCAAACTGCCCCTGTGAAAGCAGCATGGAGCGGGTAAATCGTCCGTAGTCCAGCCCGGTGAGCGTGGCGGTCATCTCCAGTTTGTCTTTGACTTTATCTGCAAGGATTTTCCCGTCGGCGCAACGGGCAAGCTCTACGCGTGGGACCTGCAGGTTACCTTCTGGCTGGTTACGGGCACGGTTCTGGCTCCAGAAGGCACGATAGGCTTCGCCTTTGACTTCGAATTCCACTTCCGCCAGACACTCTGCGGTGTCGCGGGTCATCAGATCGTTTTGTGACTGAGATACGTTACTCAGTCGCGGTGTTTCGTGGTACAGCGCGAGGCAAATAGCATCCAGCAGTGTGGTTTTTCCAGCCCCTGTCGGACCGGTGATAGCGAACAAGCCGTTGCTGGCGAACGGCTCTGCCGTGAAATCGACTTTCCATTCCCCTTTCAGGGAGTTCAGGTTTTTCAGGCGCAAGCTGAGAATTTTCATGCTTCATGCTCCCCGGCGAGTGTCTGTAATGTGGTACTGAACAGCTGATTCAGGCGCTCGCGCTGTGGTTCTTCCAGCTCTTCCAGCGCCAGGCGGCGGTCAAAGACTTCTGTCACGCTCAGTTCGCTCAGCGTTTCGCGTCGTTCATTCACCATAATACGTTCACGTTGTTCCCGGCTGCGGCGTACCAGCAAGACTTCTACCGGTAAGTCTTCAGTTAAGGCCTGAATTTTACGCTGCATATCGTGCAGATAATCATCAGTGGTAATTTCGATATCTAACCAGACGGGCGGTTCCTGATCTGTGTCGCGCCACTGCTCAAGTTGAGCAGTAATAGACGCTAAATCGCCTTTCAGTACCGAAAGCGGCTGTGTAACCGGCACGGTGAGGTTTTCAACCGCGCGCAGCTTACCCTCTTCGAAACTCACCAGATGAACGCATTTATTTTTGCCGCACTCATCAAAACTCAGCGCAATCGGCGAGCCACAGTAGCGAATATGCTCTGTTCCGCCGATGACCTGCGCCCGGTGAATATGTCCCAGCGCGATGTAATCCGCTGGCGGGAAATTTTGTGCCGGAAATGCATCCAGCGTGCCAATGTAGATGTCACGAACGGCGTCACTTTTACTGGCACCGACGGTAGTCAGATGCCCTGTCGCAATAATGGGCAGGTTCTGGTCGCCGCGTAGCTTACAGGCGTCCTCATATTGCTGTTGATAATAGTCGGTGATGGCTCCCAGCAGATGCTGCTGCTTTTCTCCGCCTGTGAGTCCTGCCTGGCTGGTGATGATGTCGCGTGGACGTAAAAAAGGGATCGGGCATAATATCGCACCCGGTGTGCCGTCGCGGCGCTGGAGTATCTGTGGCGCATGACCTGCGCTGGCGACCACCGTGGTGTTCAGAAACGCCAGAATATCGCGGGATTCATTGAGCGTGGCGACAGAGTCGTGGTTTCCTGCCAACACCACCAAATGACAACCTGTTTGTTGCAGATTTACAACAAAGCGATTGTATAGCTCACGGGCGTAGCTTGGGGGAGAGCCGGTATCAAAAATATCGCCAGCCACAATAATCGCATCCACCTGATGGGATTGTGCCGTATCCAGAAGCCAGTCGAGAAAGGCCTGATGCTCAGCGGCGCGGCTCTTGCTGTAGAAGTTTTGGCCCAGATGCCAGTCAGACGTGTGAAGGATGCGCATAAGTGTTCCATGGCAAAAAACGTGAACAGGATTATAACCTTTGCAGGACGGTAATATCTTGCCTCCGGGCTGTCATAATTCAACAACCTTCGTTAAACCTGGACTATCTTTTCATAAATCTGTCATAAATCTGACGCATAATGACACCGTATTGATGATAAACGAGTTAATTAAAAAACAGGGCAAATCATGGCGAGACGTATTCTGGTCGTAGAAGATGAAGCTCCAATTCGTGAAATGGTCTGCTTCGTGCTCGAGCAAAACGGTTTTCATCCCGTAGAAGCCGAAGACTATGACAGTGCTGTGAACCAACTTAATGAACCCTGGCCGGATCTCATCCTGCTGGACTGGATGCTTCCGGGCGGGTCGGGTCTGCAGTTCATTAAACATCTCAAGCGAGAAGCGATGACGCGGGACATTCCTGTGATGATGCTGACGGCAAGAGGGGAAGAGGAGGACCGCGTGCGTGGTCTGGAAACCGGTGCAGATGACTATATCACTAAGCCGTTTTCTCCCAAGGAACTGGTAGCGCGTATTAAAGCCGTTTTGCGTCGTATTTCGCCAATGGCGGTTGAAGAGGTCATTGAGATGCAGGGCCTGAGCCTGGATCCAACCTCGCATCGTGTGATGACCGGCGAGGATCCGCTTGATATGGGACCCACCGAATTCAAGTTATTGCATTTCTTTATGACCCACCCTGAGCGCGTCTACAGTCGCGAGCAATTACTCAATCATGTCTGGGGCACCAATGTTTACGTGGAAGACCGGACAGTAGATGTGCATATCCGCCGGTTGCGCAAGGCGCTGGAGCACAGCGGACACGATCGCATGGTGCAGACGGTGCGTGGGACGGGATATCGTTTTTCGACCCGCTTCTGACTGGTAAGAATACAAGCCTAATGGACCTGGCTGTAAATGGAGTATGACGTTTGCTTGAACGATTGTCATGGAGAAGGCTGGTACTGGAGCTGATACTTTGCTGCATACCGGCTTTTATCCTTAGTGCTTTTTTCGGTTATCTGCCCTGGTTTTTACTGGCGTCGGTAACAAGCCTGCTTGTCTGGCATTTCTGGAATTTATTACGTTTGTCCTGGTGGTTGTGGGTCGACAGGAGTATGACACCACCGCCGGGGCGAGGCAGTTGGGAACCGTTGCTGTACGGTTTGCATCAAATGCAGCTACGTAACAAGAAGCGCCGTCGTGAACTGGGTAATCTGATCAAACGCTTTCGTAGTGGGGCTGAATCACTCCCCGACGCGGTTGTACTGACTACCGAAGAGGGCGGTATTTTCTGGTGTAATGGCCTGGCGCAGCAGGTTCTGGGATTACGCTGGCCGGACGATAGCGGCCAAAATATTCTTAACCTGCTGCGTTACCCGGAATTCACGTTGTACCTGAAAACGCGCGACTTTAGTCGACCGATCAATTTGGTTCTCAATACCGGACGACATCTGGAAATTCGCGTGATGCCCTATACCGATAAGCAATTGCTGATGGTGGCGCGTGATGTCACCCAGATGCACCAACTGGAAGGTGCGCGGCGTAACTTTTTTGCCAACGCCAGCCATGAGCTGCGTACACCAATCACGGTGCTGCAAGGCTATCTGGAAATGATGCAGGAACATCCCCTGGAAGGTGCAACGCGAGAAAAAGCGCTGCACACCATGCGTGAGCAAACACAGCGTATGGAAGGGCTGGTTAAGCAACTGCTGACATTGTCGAGAATCGAGGCCGCACCAGCGCTGCTGTTGAATGAAAAAGTCGATGTGCCGGTGATACTGCGCGTGGTTGAACATGAGGCGCAAACGCTGAGCCAGAATAAACACACCTTTACCTTTGACGTTGATAGCCAGCTAAGTGTGTTGGGTAATGAGGAGCAACTGCGCAGTGCTATCTCGAATCTTATCTATAACGCGGTCAACCATACCCCTGCGGGAACGCATATCACCGTGCGCTGGCAGCATGTGACCCAAGGCGCTGAGTTCAGCGTCGAAGACAACGGCCCCGGCATTGCTTCTGAGCATATCCCGCGTCTGACTGAGCGATTTTATCGCGTGGATAAAGCGCGATCCCGGCAAACGGGCGGTAGTGGATTAGGGCTGGCGATCGTGAAGCATGCGTTAAATCATCATGACAGTCGGTTGATTATCGACAGTGCACCAGGAAAAGGAACGCGGTTTAGTTTCATACTCCCGGAACGTTTAATTGCCAAAAGTAACCGCTAACGCTCATTTGTAATGTTAACTTTCCAAAAGCCAGCGCAAGCTGGCTTTTTTCATCATCGTCAATAATGACATCCTGAATTTTACGACGTTTGATTGTTTTTTGTTCGCATTATTGCCCATGACTTTTTCACGGGAATGGTGTTTTGTGCTGGTTCTATTTTTCATATCACTATATTGTTCTGGTTTTTAGATCCCACCTTGCTTTAAAACGTTATAAGCGTTTAAATTGCGCACCAAGTGCTGTCATACCGACTGCATTTACGCGGTAAATCGAAAAACTATTCTTCGCTGCGTCTGGTTGGGAGGATATCCCGCTGGAATTGATTAAAAATGCCGCTGTATTGTCCCTCAGGGAACGGCAGAAAATTAAACGTTTTCAACACCACATCCACAGGCTGTAAGACTTTATGACCCATCAGTTAAAATCACGCGATATTATCGCCCTGGGATTTATGACATTTGCACTGTTCGTTGGTGCAGGTAACATCATTTTCCCCCCAATGGTTGGTTTGCAGGCCGGCGAACACGTCTGGACTGCGGCTTTTGGCTTTTTGATTACCGCCGTTGGTCTTCCGGTGCTTACCGTTGTAGCGCTGGCGAAAGTCGGTGGCGGTGTAGACAGCCTGAGCACCCCGATCGGCAAAGTAGCAGGTTTACTGCTGGCTACCGTGTGTTATCTGGCGGTAGGGCCGTTATTTGCTACTCCGCGTACCGCGACAGTCTCTTTTGAAGTGGGAATTGCTCCGCTGACTGGTGACTCGGCGCTGCCGTTGTTTATCTATAGCGTGGTTTATTTCGCGATTGTTATTCTGGTGTCGCTCTATCCGGGCAAACTGCTGGATACGGTGGGGAACTTCCTTGCGCCGCTGAAAATTATTGCGCTGGTTGTGCTTTCTGTTGCAGCGATTGTCTGGCCTGCGGGCCCGATCAGTAACGCCATGGAAGCCTATGAAACCGCAGCGTTTTCTAATGGCTTCGTGAACGGGTATCTGACAATGGATACGCTGGGTGCGATGGTCTTTGGTATTGTTATTGTTAACGCCGCTCGTTCGCGTGGCGTTACTGAAGCGCGTCTGCTGACCCGTTATACCGTCTGGGCGGGTCTGATGGCTGGTGTGGGTTTAACGCTGTTGTACCTCGCGTTGTTCCGCCTGGGTTCTGACAGTGCGACGCTGGTCGATCAGTCTGCTAATGGTGCTGCGATTCTGCATGCGTATGTTCAGCATACCTTCGGTGGCGCAGGTAGCTTCTTGCTGGCCGCACTGATTTTTATTGCTTGTCTGGTGACTGCAGTTGGCCTGACCTGTGCGTGCGCTGAGTTCTTTGCCCAGTATGTGCCGCTGTCTTATCGTACGCTGGTGTTTATCCTCGGCGGCTTCTCGATGGTGGTATCGAACCTGGGTCTGAGCCACCTGATTCAGATCTCCATTCCGGTGCTGACGGCTATCTATCCGCCATGCATCGCACTGGTTGTATTAAGCTTTACCCGCTCATGGTGGCATAATTCTTCCCGTGTCATTGCACCTGCGATGTTTATCAGCCTGATTTTTGGTATCCTTGATGGCATTAAAGCTTCTGCAATTGGCGACATCTTACCGGCCTGGACCCAGCGTTTACCGCTGGCGGAACAAGGTCTGGCGTGGTTGATGCCAACAGTCGTGATGGTGGTCCTGGCAGTAATCTGGGATCGCGCAGCGGGTCGACAAGTGACCTCCAGCGCACACTAAAATCACTGACAATAAGTTTTAACCACGGGGCTATTAATATGGCCCCGTGGTTTTTTTATTGTGTTAACAGGTTAGGAATCGATGGAAAGTAATAACAAGCTAAAGCGTGGGCTGAGCACCCGGCACATTCGCTTTATGGCATTAGGTTCAGCAATTGGTACCGGGCTGTTTTATGGTTCGGCCGATGCCATCAAAATGGCGGGGCCAAGCGTACTTTTGGCCTATCTTATCGGTGGCGTGGCGGCGTACATAATTATGCGTGCGCTGGGCGAAATGTCAGTTCATAACCCTGCAGCCAGCTCTTTCTCGCGCTATGCGCAGGAAAACCTCGGGCCTCTCGCGGGCTACATTACCGGTTGGACCTACTGTTTTGAAATCCTGATTGTCGCCATCGCCGATGTTACTGCCTTCGGTATTTATATGGGCGTCTGGTTCCCGGCCGTACCGCACTGGATTTGGGTCCTCAGCGTGGTATTGATTATCTGCGCCATTAACCTGATGAGCGTGAAGGTGTTTGGTGAACTGGAGTTCTGGTTCTCATTCTTTAAAGTCGCCACTATTATCATCATGATTGTTGCTGGTTTCGGCATCATCATCTGGGGTATTGGCAACGGTGGGCAACCGACCGGCATCCACAACCTGTGGAGTAACGGCGGCTTCTTCAGCAACGGCTGGCTCGGTATGGTGATGTCGCTGCAAATGGTAATGTTCGCCTATGGCGGGATTGAGATTATTGGCATTACCGCAGGTGAAGCAAAAGACCCGGAAAAATCTATCCCGCGCGCTATCAATTCTGTACCGATTCGTATCCTGGTGTTTTATGTGGGCACGCTGTTCGTCATTATGTCCATCTACCCGTGGAACCAGGTCGGCACAGATGGAAGCCCGTTTGTACTGACTTTCCAGCACATGGGGATTACTTTTGCCGCCGGCATCCTGAATTTTGTGGTGCTGACCGCTTCGTTGTCGGCGATCAACTCTGACGTCTTTGGCGTAGGCCGTATGCTGCACGGTATGGCGGAGCAGGGCAGCGCGCCGAAAATGTTTGCTAAAACCTCACGTCGCGGTGTGCCGTGGGTGACGGTGATGGTGATGACATTCGCACTGTTGTTTGCGGTTTATCTCAACTACATCATGCCGGAAAACGTCTTCCTGGTGATTGCCTCACTGGCAACGTTTGCCACGGTATGGGTGTGGATTATGATTCTGCTGTCGCAGATTGCCTTCCGCCGCCGTCTGCCGCCGGAAGAGGTTAAGGCGCTGAAATTCAAAGTGCCTGGCGGAGTGACGACGACCGTTGTTGGCCTGATTTTCCTGGTCTTTATTATCGCGCTCATCGGTTACCACCCGGATACTCGTATTTCGCTTTACGTTGGTTTCGCGTGGATTATCCTGTTGTTGGTTGGCTGGGTATTTAAGCGTCGTCGCGAGCGTCAACTGGCTGAAGCACAGTAATTTTTTACCGGATGACCGCTATGTCTTATCTGGCCTACTCGAGAGTGTGTAGGCCAAAGATGCGTAGCGCCATCCGGCGAAATCTCCTCCCCCGAACTCCTCCCCCAATAAACGTTAAGATGATGAGTGATCCTGCACTTCGCTATGGCAAGGTGGCTTCATTTTCATCAAAGGGGATACGTGATGTTGAACGCCTGGCACCTTCCGGTTGCCCCATTTGTTAAACAAAACAAAGATCAACTGACGATTACGTTATGGCTGGCGGGAGATAATCCTCCCCAACGTATAACGCTACGCGCGGAAAATGATAACGAAGAGATTTCGCTGATTATGCGTAAGCAGCGCAGCCAGCCTCAGCCTGGCGTTACTGCGTGGCGAGCCGCAATCGATCTTTCCAGCGGTCAACCTCGTCGGCGTTATAGCTTTAAATTGTTGTGGCTTGATCGTCAGCTGTGGTTTACCCCGCAGGGATTCAGCCGTATTCCGCCAGCACGTCTGGAACAGTTCGCCGTGGATGTGCCGGATAACGGACCGCAATGGGTGGCCGATCAGATTTTCTATCAGATTTTCCCGGACCGTTTTGCACGTAGCCAGTCACGTGAAGCGTATCAGAACAACGTTTATTACCACCATGCAGCAGGACAGGATATTGTGCAGCGTGAGTGGGATGAGCCGCTGACTGCGCAGGCTGGCGGTTCCACGTTCTATGGCGGTGATCTGGACGGTATCAGTGAGAAACTGCCCTATCTGAAAACGTTGGGTGTAACCGCGCTATATCTGAACCCGGTGTTTACCGCACCAAGCGTACATAAGTACGATACTGAAGATTATCGTCATGTTGATCCACAGTTTGGTGGCGACAGGGCGTTACTGCGCCTGCGACACAATACACAGGCGCAGGGAATGCGGCTGGTTCTGGACGGCGTATTTAACCACAGCGGCGATTCGCACGCCTGGTTTGACCGGCATAGTCGGGGAACGGAAGGAGCATGCCATAACCCACATTCCCCCTGGCGCGATTGGTACCATTTTTCAACGGAAGGCGTCGCGCTGGACTGGCTGGGGTATTCAAGCCTGCCCAAACTGGACTTTGCATCTGAAAGCCTGGTGAATGAAATCTATCGCGGCGAAGACAGCATTGTCCGTCACTGGTTAAAATCACCATGGAATATGGATGGCTGGCGGCTTGATGTCGTACACATGTTGGGTGAAGCCGGTGGTGCGCGCAATAACCTCCAGCATGTTGCCGGGATCGCGCAGGCGGCTAAAGAAACTCAGCCAGAAGCATACATTGTTGGCGAACATTTCGGTGATGCGCGTCAGTGGTTGCAGGCTGATGCTGAAGATGCCGCGATGAACTATCGTGGCTTTACCTTTCCCATATGGGGATTTCTTGCCAATACCGATATCTCTTACGATCCGCAGTTTATTGATGCCCGAACCTGTATGGCGTGGATGGATAACTATCGTGCAGGTTTATCACATCAGCAGCAACTGCGTATGTTCAATCAGCTCGACAGCCACGACACGGCCCGTTTTAAATCGCTGCTAGGTAAAGATGTCGCGCGCCTGCCTCTGGCGGTAGTCTGGTTGTTTACCTGGCCGGGGGTTCCCTGTATCTACTACGGTGATGAAGTTGGGCTGGACGGTAATAACGATCCGTTTTGCCGCAAGCCGTTCCCATGGCAGAAGGACAAACAGGATTCTGACCTGCTGGCGTTGTATCAGCGGCTGGCTAAAATGCGTCATCTGAGTCAGGCGCTACGCCACGGCGGTTGTCAGGTGATTTACGCAGAGGATAACGTGGTGGTATTTGTGCGAGTACTAAACCGACAGCGCGTGCTGGTAGCAATCAATCGTGGCCAGGCCTGTGAAGTGGTGTTGCCAGCCTCGCCATTGCTCAATGCCAGCCAATGGCTGCACAAAGAAGGCAAAGGCCAGCTCGCGGATGATATTCTGACGCTACCTGCGATTTCTGCCTCAATCTGGATGTGTCATTGATACAAACGCGCAATCTCCTCACTGGTCAGCAGCGTTTCCCGCCACCAGCGCTGCGCCAGTCCGTCATTGCTATTGCGCCACGCCATATAGGCGACGTCTTTTTGACGAAAAGACAACACGGGTTTTTCCACCAGCTCGCCTGTGGCTAACCATGGGCTTGCGATGTGGCGTGGGAGAAATCCGCAACCGGTTCCCGCCCGCAGTAACATCACTTTACTGTGGAAATCATCGACACGAATCTGCGCCTGTTCATCCATCAGGTTGCTTTGTAACGGATGACAATAGCGGGCGCTGTCGCTGATGACTATCGCCCGGTGCAGGCACAGTTGTTCATTGGTTAAACTATCCGATGCCGCTGCCAGTGGATGCCCGGGTGCGACAACAAACACATTATCCAGCGTGCCGAGCATTTTGTAAGACCAGGCCGCTGATGTTGGTGGCTCATTAATAGCGCCCAGAATAATATCCGCTCCGTTATGGGTGAGTTCTTCCCAGGAACCTGCCAGCGTGTGGTGAGTAAAGTTGAGGCGAGTTTGTTTATTGAGTGCGTAAAAAGCTTCGATAATCGGCACCAGTGCGGCGAAGGGGAAGGAGGCATCCAGCGCAATTGCCAGCTCTTTTTCCCAGCCAGCGCTCAGTTGTAACGCCTGTTTTTCGAGGTCTTTGGCAGCGCTGAGGAGCAAACGTCCTTTTTCCAGCATCATCAGGCCGGTATCGGTAAATTTTGCCCGATGCCCGGAACGGTCGAGCAATTCGATATTCAGATCGTTTTCCAGCTTCTGAATCATATAGCTGAGTGCGGCAGGGGTTTTAAACAGTGATTCGGCAGCGGCAGCAAATGAACCATGCCTGTCGAGTGCGTCGAGGATGAGCAGAACGTCCAGATTGATGCGCATAAGCTGAATATATCCTGAAAATTAAACACCTCATTTTTACAGAATAGAGAAAAACAATGCCAGTGAATAAATTAGATAAGACATTCGCATTTTTTTGATGATGATTGAGATATATCTCAAGACAAAATTATTATCATCACTCGATGATAAGTTTTCTTTAATAACTCGTTAGAAAATTCCCGCTATACTCAACAAGCTTTCTGATTCAGGATCCTGCTGCTGACGGCAGTTACAGACCGTTGCCTTTTAACTCATTGATTAAGAAGGTGTGCTATGTCTATTCGGGAACTGATTGACCCACAAAACTCAACGCTTATTTTTATTGACCATCAACCGCAAATGTCATTTGGTGTGGCGAATATTGATCGCCAGACGTTGAAAAATAATACTGTAGCATTAGCCAAAGCCGGAAAAATATTTAATGTTCCAGTGATTTATACCTCGGTTGAAACGAAAAGTTTTAGCGGATATATCTGGCCGGAATTGTTAGCTGTTCATCCTGATGTCAAGCCTATCGAGCGTACTTCAATGAACTCCTGGGAAGATGCGGCCTTTGTTAAAGCAGTGGAAGCGACCGGGCGTAAAAAACTGATTATCTCCGCACTGTGGACCGAAGTTTGCCTGACATTCCCGGCGTTGATGGCGCTGGAAGCGGGTTATGAAGTGTATGTGGTCACCGACACTTCCGGCGGTACATCCGTGGATGCTCATGAACGTTCTATCGATCGTATGGTGCAGGCGGGTGCGGTACCTGTTACCTGGCAGCAGGTGCTGCTGGAGTACCAACGCGACTGGTCACGTAAAGAGACTTACGACGCGGTGATGGACCTGGTGCGTGAACACAGCGGTGCGTACGGTATGGGCGTGGATTATGCCTATACCATGGTACATGGTGCACCAGAACGTAAGATTTAATTCCGCTGGCGGGGCAATCCCGCCATTATCCTTCAGCAAGGAACCCTTCATGGCGCAGAATAAACATGTGACATTGGTGATTACTCACACCTTGCGGCCTGACCAGGCGCAGCGGTATGAGCAGTGGCTGGGGAAAATCATGCCAGTGGCCGCAGAGTTTCCTGGTCATCTTGGCGCTAACGTCATTCGCCCTACCGACGGACAAAACCTGTGGAACATTATTATCCGCTTTGACACCGTCGAGCATCTGTATAACTGGACCCAGTCTGATACGCGCCGTGCGCTGGTCGAGGAGATCGCGCCATTGCTGGCGGAGGGCGACAAAACCGAGATTCGTACGGAAGCGGCATTTTGGTTTACCCCGCCTGCATCACATGTTCGCCAGCCTAAACGCTGGAAGCAGTTCCTGATAACTCTGCTGGTGATTTTTCCCAGCACCAATCTGGTGCCGTGGCTGACCGGCATCGTGCTGCCCTCAATGAAGGGATCATTGCTCCTGCATCTGATTAATGATGCCTGTGTGGTTGCGCTGGTGGTCTGGTTCTGGATGCCTATCGTAACCCGTCTGTTTGCCGGCTGGCTGAAAAAAGCCTGACCGGTTTCTCAGGAGATTGTTATGTCTCAAACTGCAACACTTATTCTGACTCACGGGAAAATCCATACTCTTGATCGCCAAAGCCCTCAGGTGGACGCCGTGGCGATTAAAGATGGAAAAATTCTGGCGACCGGTTCTCATGATCAGATCATGAATTTTGCGACTGATGGGACACAGATTATTGATCTGAAAGGTCATACAGTGATCCCAGGTTTAAACGACTCACATCTGCATCTCATTCGCGGAGGGTTGAATTACAACCTTGAGTTACGTTGGGAAGGTGTGCCGTCGCTGGCGGATGCGCTACGTATGCTTAAAGATCAGGCTGACAGAACACCCTCGCCGCAATGGGTTCGCGTGGTAGGCGGCTGGAGTGAATTTCAGTTCGCTGAACGCCGTATGCCGACGCTGGAAGAACTCAATGAAGCCGCGCCGGATACACCGGTATTTGTGCTGCATCTCTACGATCGGGCGTTGCTAAATCGCGCGGCCCTAAAAGCGGTCGGTTACACCAAAGCAACGCCGGATCCGGTAGGGGGAGAAATTGTTCGCGATGGCAATGGTAACCCTACGGGGATGCTGATCGCCAAACCGAACGCTATGATCCTCTACTCTACGCTGGCGAAAGGACCAAAACTTCCGCTGGAAATGCAGGTTAATTCCACCCGTCAGTTTATGCGAGAGCTAAATCGACTTGGGCTCACCAGCGCCATTGACGCCGGCGGCGGCTTTCAGAATTACCCGGAAGATTATGAAATTATCGAGCAACTACATGCCAATAAGCAGATGACGGTCCGTATTGCCTACAACCTGTTTACCCAGCGTCCTAAGCAGGAACTGGAAGATTTCGAACGCTGGACCGATATGCTCAAACCAGGGCAAGGGACTGATTTTTATCGTGCTAATGGAGCAGGGGAAATGCTGGTCTTCTCGGCGGCGGATTTTGAAGACTTCCTGCAACCGCGCCCGGATTTACCTGAAGGCATGGAGGATGAGCTGGAGCGTGTCGTCCGCCACCTGGTGGAACATCGCTGGCCGTTCCGTCTGCATGCAACCTATGATGAGTCCATCAGCCGGATGCTGGATGTCTTTGAGAAGGTGAATCGTGATATTCCGTTCAACGGCCTGCACTGGTTCTTCGATCACGCAGAAACGATTACCGAACGTAACATTGAGCGCGTAAAAGCGCTGGGTGGCGGTATTGCCGTTCAGCATCGGATGGCGTTCCAGGGCGAGTATTTTGTCGATCGCTATGGAAAAGATGCGGTTAAACATACGCCACCGGTAGCAAAAATGTTGGCGGCTGATGTTCCGGTTGGACTGGGGACCGACGCAACCCGCGTGGCAAGTTACAACCCGTGGACGGCGCTCTACTGGCTGGTTTCCGGACGTACTGTCGGCGGGATGGCGATGTACGACGATAACAACCGACTGGCGCGCGATGTGGCGCTGGAACTGTGGACCGCAGGCAGTGCCTGGTTCTCCAGCGAGCAGGGTAAGAAAGGTCACATTGAAAAAGATCAACTTGCCGACCTGGTGGTGTTATCAAAAGATTATTTCAGCGTACCGGAAGAGGAGATCAAAGGTATTGAGTCGGTGATGACCATTGTTGATGGCAAAGTCGTTTATGCTGCCGGGCATTTCACGCCGCTGGCACCGCCTGCGATCCCTGTTGTCCCTGACTGGTCGCCAGTGGTAAACGTTCCGGGGCATTATCGCTCTGCGCCACCTACTACTGCGAAAGTTGGTGCTATGGTCCAGATGCATCAGTGTTGCGGTAGCTGTGGCGTTCACGGACATCAGCACGATATGGCGCGTAAATCGGGGATCCCTGTGTCAGACGATCGTGCGTTTTGGGGCGTGCTGGGTTGTTCTTGTTTCGCGTTTTAATCATTGCCCGGTGGCGCTTCGCCGCCATCCGGCAACAAAAAAGGCTCGCCTGCGCGAGCCTTTTTGCTAAACGTTAGCCTATTACAGGCTGGATACGTTTTCGGTCAGGTATTTTGCAACGCCGTCCGGAGACGCGTTCATACCTTCTTTACCTTTTTCCCACTGAGCCGGGCAAACGTCACCGTGCTCTTCGTGGAACTGCAGCGCGTCAACCATACGCAGCATTTCGTCAATGTTACGACCCAGCGGCAGATCGTTTACAACCTGGTGACGAACAACGCCGTTAGCGTCAATCAGGAAAGAACCGCGCAGAGCAACGCCCGCTTCCGGGTGCTCGATGCCGTAGGCTTTCTGGATTTCGCGCTTAACGTCAGCAACCATTGCGTATTTCACTGCACCAATGCCGCCTTTGTCGACAGGGGTGTTACGCCATGCGTTGTGGACGAATTCAGAGTCAAAAGAAACACCAACGACTTCAACGCCGCGTTTCTGGAATTCTTCGTAACGTTTGTCGAACGCGATCAGTTCTGACGGGCAAACGAAGGTGAAGTCCATTGGCCAGAAGAACAGAACGGTGGTTTTACCGTTGGTATGCTGTTTGAAGTTGAAGTTTTCAACAATCTCACCGCTACCCAGTACCGCAGCTGCTGTGAAATCCGGAGCCTGACGAGTTACCAGTACCATATAATTCTCCTGCAAAGTTAAGGGGTTTTTGGAACGCAACGCGGGCCAGTATAGAGACTGTTCGGGAATAAGACAAAGAGGCGCTGGCAATCAATGAGACAGGTTTTGGCTATCAATGCATTACCGGATAGCGGTTTCGCCTTATCCGGTCTGCAACCCCTGATACAACAGGCAGGCCTGATAAGCGTAGCGCCATCAGGCAATCAAAGAGCCTTGCTGCTGGCCTGCGCCATCATGCGCGGATAAAACTGCCAGAAACGTGCTTCCAGGGCATCGTAATGTGCATCCAGGTCATACCAGGAGTCGCGCAGTGCGTCGAGTTTTGGACGGCGGCTGGCCATGCCGTTTAAGACATTCTGAATAAAGTCCATATCACGATAGCGCTCCAGCCATTTCTCTGACCACATAAAGTTGTTCAGATTCACAAAGCGCTGCGGCGATTCAGGCAGGATAGTGGCAACCTGCGTGTGGGCGTAGCTGACAAAGGCCGCGAGCGGGAAGTCCGGTGATATTTCTGACCAGTGACGCGACAGGAAGTGATCCCACATGACATCCAGCGTAATAGGCGCGACGCGGCGAGTCTCGCGGCGAAACCACTCTCGGGCTTCACGCACTTCAGGCAGGTTATCGGTCATTACGTCGATACGACGGTGCATAAAAATGCCTTCCACCACGTCAGGTGGAAAACTGGCTTCCGGGTTCCCCCGAACAAAATCGGCCAGTAAATTGCCAGAAAGCGAGCTGTCGGCAAGATGGGCTAAGTGCAGGTGTGCTAGAAAATTCATATCCACTTCATCCTTCAAACTGCCCCTTTGTTGGCTGCTGAGTTACTCGTCTCATCCATGAGACTCGCCCATACGGACCGCCGCTCCGCGACGTTCAAATCTGTTCCCTACAGATTTGTCACTTACCCCAGTCACTTACTAGTGTAAGCGCCTGGGGACTCATTCAGTTGCCGCCTCGATGCATCTTGAATGATTTTGCGTATAGATTATGTCACTCATCTTGAGGGGTAAAGGTTGCAGGGAAAGCGCCCCGGCACTAGACTACCCGCCTCTTATTTTAGTCTGAGTCAGTGTCATGCGCGTTACCGATTTCACCTTTGAACTACCCGAATCCCTGATTGCCCACTATCCGCAGGCAGAGCGCAGTAGCTGCCGCTTGCTGTCACTGGATGGGCCGACTGGCGCGCTGACACACGGTACTTTCACTGATTTGCTCGACAAGCTCAACCCCGGAGATTTGCTGGTCTTTAACAACACCCGCGTAATTCCGGCGCGTCTGTTTGGCCGTAAAGCCAGCGGCGGCAAGATTGAAGTGCTGGTCGAGCGTATGCTGGATGATAAACGTATTCTGGCACATATTCGCGCATCTAAAGCGCCGAAGCCGGGTGCTGAATTGTTGTTGGGCGACGATGAAAGCATTAAAGCGACAATGGTTGCCCGTCATGACGCACTGTTCGAAGTGGAGTTTGACGACGAGCGCAGCGTGCTGGACATCCTGAATGCTATCGGCCATATGCCACTGCCGCCGTATATCGACCGCCCTGACGAAGATGCCGACCGCGAACTGTATCAGACGGTCTACAGTGAAAAACCCGGTGCCGTGGCGGCGCCGACTGCTGGTCTGCACTTTGACGATCCGTTGCTGGCAAAACTGCGCGATAAAGGCATTGAGATGGCGTTCGTGACGCTGCACGTTGGCGCGGGGACGTTCCAGCCGGTGCGTGTCGACACCATCGAAGATCACATCATGCACTCCGAATATGCGGAAGTGCCGCAGGATGTGGTCGACGCGGTGCTGGCGGCGAAAGCACGCGGTAATCGTGTTATTGCGGTGGGGACGACCTCGGTTCGCTCGCTGGAAAGCGCGGCGCAGGCGGCTAAAAACGACCTGATTGAGCCATTCTTTGGCGATACGCAAATATTTATTTACCCAGGCTATCAGTACAAAGTGATCGATGCGTTGGTGACTAACTTCCATCTACCTGAATCAACATTGATTATGTTGGTTTCAGCGTTTGCGGGCTATAAAAACACCATGAACGCCTATCATGAAGCCGTAAAAGCGGAATATCGCTTTTTTAGTTACGGGGATGCCATGTTTATCACGTACAATCCGCAAGCTATTTCCGAGCGTGTCGGGGAGTAAATCCCCGGCATGAGTGTTTAACGTCAGACTGTTTTTCTGACGCAGGAGTTAAAATGAAATTTGAACTGGACACCACAGACGGTCGCGCTCGCCGCGGCCGCCTGGTTTTTGATCGTGGCGTAGTAGAAACGCCAGCCTTTATGCCGGTTGGTACTTACGGCACCGTGAAGGGCATGACGCCGGAAGAAGTTGAAGCTACCGGTGCACAAATTATTCTCGGTAACACTTTCCACCTGTGGCTGCGCCCGGGTCAGGAAATCATGAAGTTGCATGGCGATTTGCATGATTTCATGCAGTGGAAAGGGCCAATCCTCACCGATTCCGGCGGCTTCCAGGTCTTCAGCCTGGGCGACATTCGTAAAATTACCGAACAGGGTGTGCATTTCCGCAACCCGATCAACGGTGATCCGATTTTCCTTGATCCAGAAAAGTCGATGGAGATCCAATACGATCTCGGTTCCGATATCGTGATGATTTTCGACGAATGTACTCCTTATCCGGCTGACTGGGACTATGCTAAACGCTCGATGGAGATGTCTTTGCGCTGGGCGAAGCGTAGCCGTGACCGTTTTGACGGGCTCGGCAACAAAAATGCGCTTTTTGGCATCATTCAGGGCAGCGTTTACGAAGATTTACGTGATATCTCTGTCAAAGGTCTGGTAGATATCGGCTTTGATGGCTACGCTGTCGGCGGTTTGGCTGTGGGTGAGCCGAAAGCAGATATGCACCGCATTCTGGAGCATGTTTGCCCGCAGATTCCGGCAGATAAACCTCGCTACCTGATGGGCGTCGGCAAACCAGAAGATCTGGTTGAAGGTGTACGTCGTGGTATTGATATGTTTGACTGCGTGATGCCAACACGAAATGCCCGTAATGGTCATTTGTTTGTGACTGACGGCGTGGTAAAAATTCGTAATGCGAAACATAAAAGCGACACCAGTCCGCTCGATGCCGAGTGCGATTGCTACACCTGTCGCAATTATTCACGCGCCTACTTGCATCATCTTGACCGTTGCAACGAAATATTAGGCGCGCGACTCAATACGATTCATAACCTTCGTTACTACCAGCGCTTGATGGCGGGTTTACGCAAGGCTATTGAAGAGGGTAAATTAGAGAGCTTCGTGACCGATTTTTACCAACGTCAGGGTCGACCTGTTCCACCTTTGAACGTTGATTAATTTTAATAATGAGGGAATTTGAATGAGCTTTTTTATTTCTGATGCGGTAGCGGCAACAGGTGCTCCGGCGCAGGGCAGCCCGATGTCTCTGATTCTGATGCTGGTGGTGTTTGGTCTGATTTTCTATTTCATGATCCTGCGTCCACAGCAGAAACGCACCAAAGAACATAAAAACCTGATGAACTCCATTGCCAAAGGTGATGAAGTGCTGACTAACGGTGGCCTGGTCGGTCGCGTGACCAAAGTAGCAGAAACTGGCTACATCGCTATCGCGCTGAACGACACCACTGAAGTGGTTATCAAACGTGATTTCGTAGCTGCCGTTCTGCCGAAAGGCACGATGAAGGCGCTGTAATTTATTGTTTTCCCGAAGGGAACTGCCGTGTTAAACCGTTATCCTTTGTGGAAGTACATCATGCTGGTCGTCGTGATTATCGTCGGCCTGCTTTACGCACTTCCCAACCTGTATGGTGAGGATCCGGCTGTTCAAATCACTGGCGTGCGCGGTGCCGCCGCCAGTGAGCAAACGCTGATCCAGGTCCAGAAAACGTTACAAGAAGAAAAAATTACACCTAAGTCTGTGGCTCTGGAAGAGGGCGCTATTCTTGCGCGCTTCGACTCCACCGATACCCAACTGCGCGCACGTGAAGTGCTGCTGGGCGTGCTGGGTGATCAATATGTCGTGGCGCTTAACCTTGCTCCGGCAACACCACGCTGGCTGGCTGCTATTCACGCAGAACCGATGAAACTCGGTCTTGACCTGCGTGGCGGCGTTCACTTCCTGATGGAAGTGGATATGGACACCGCGCTGGGTAAACTGCAGGAACAAAATATCGACAGCCTGCGCAGCGACCTGCGTGAAAAAGGCATTCCTTATACTACCGTTCGTAAAGAAGATAACTACGGTCTGAGCATCACCTTCCGTGACAGCAAAGCCCGTGACGAGGCTATCTCTTACCTGAGCAAGCGTCATCAGGATCTGGTGATTTCAAGCCAGGGCAGCAATGCGCTGCGTGCGGTGATGACTGATGCGCGTTTGAGCGAAGCTCGTGAATACGCGGTACAGCAGAACATTAACATTCTGCGCAACCGTGTTAACCAACTGGGTGTCGCTGAGCCGGTTGTTCAACGCCAGGGCGCTGACCGTATTGTGGTCGAACTGCCTGGTATTCAGGACACCGCGCGTGCGAAAGAAATTCTGGGTGCGACTGCTACGCTGGAATTCCGTCTGGTAAATACCAACGTTGATCAGTCTGCTGCTGCATCCGGGCGCGTACCGGGCGACTCAGAAGTGAAACAGTCCCGCGAAGGACAGCCAGTTGTGCTGTATAAACGCGTGATCCTGACCGGCGACCATATCACCGACTCCACGTCGAGCATGGATGAGTATAACCAACCGCAGGTTAACATCTCGCTGGATAGCGCGGGTGGTAACATCATGTCTAACTTTACCAAGGACAATATCGGTAAGCCGATGGCGACCTTGTTCGTCGAGTACAAAGACAGCGGTAAAAAAGATGCCAACGGCCGTGCGATGCTGGTGAAACAGGAAGAGGTGATTAACATCGCCAACATCCAGTCTCGCCTGGGTAACAGCTTCCGTATCACTGGAATTAACAACCCGAACGAAGCGCGTCAGCTGTCGCTGCTGCTGCGTGCCGGTGCGTTGATTGCGCCGATTCAGATTGTTGAAGAACGGACTATCGGCCCGACTCTGGGTATGCAGAACATCAAGCAGGGTCTGGAAGCCTGTCTGGCTGGTCTGGTGGTTTCTATCCTGTTCATGATCTTCTTCTATAAGAAGTTCGGCCTGATTGCGACAAGTGCGCTGATTGCCAACCTGGTACTGATCGTCGGTATCATGTCGTTGCTGCCGGGTGCCACGCTAAGTATGCCGGGTATTGCGGGGATCGTCTTAACCCTTGCCGTCGCGGTCGATGCGAACGTACTGATCAACGAACGTATCAAAGAAGAGTTGAGCAACGGACGTTCGATACAGCAGGCGATCAACGAGGGCTATGCGGGCGCGTTCAGTTCCATCTTCGATGCGAACATTACGACGCTGATTAAGGTCCTGATCCTGTATGCAGTCGGTACTGGGGCAATTAAAGGGTTCGCGATTACTACCGGTATTGGTGTGGCGACGTCGATGTTCACCGCGATCGTCGGTACACGTGCCATCGTAAACCTGTTGTATGGCGGCAAGCGCGTCAAAAAGCTGTCAATCTGAGGAGTGCGATGTGGCACAGGAATATACTGTTGAACAATTGAACCACGGCCGTAAAGTCATCGACTTTATGCGCTGGGACTACTGGGCTTTCGGCATCTCTGGTTTTCTGCTGATTGCGGCCATCGTGGTGATGGGCGTACGCGGATTTAACTGGGGGCTCGATTTTACTGGTGGTACGGTAATTGAAATCACGCTGGAAAAACCAGCGGAAATGGACGTGATGCGCGATGCGCTGGAGAAAGCGGGTTTCGTTGAGCCGCTGCTGCAGAACTTCGGTAGTAGCCACGACATTATGGTTCGTATGCCGCCAACTGAAGGTGAAAACGGCGGGCAGGTACTGGGTAGTAAAGTGCTGAGTGTAATTAACGAAGCAACTAACCAGAATGCCGCTGTGAAACGTATCGAGTTCGTCGGACCCAGCGTGGGTGCTGATCTGGCGCAAACCGGTGCGATGGCGCTGATGGTGGCGCTGATTTCCATCCTTGTGTATGTCGGTTTCCGCTTTGAGTGGCGACTGGCCGCTGGGGTCGTGATTTCCCTTGCGCACGACGTGATTATCACCTTAGGGATCCTGTCGTTGTTCCATATCGAGATTGACCTGACAATCGTCGCATCGTTGATGTCGGTAATTGGTTACTCGCTAAACGACAGTATCGTGGTATCTGACCGTATTCGTGAAAACTTCCGCAAAATCCGTCGCGGTACGCCTTACGAAATCTTTAACGTGTCACTGACCCAGACGTTGCACCGTACGTTAATCACCTCCGGTACGACGTTAGTGGTTATTCTGATGCTGTACCTCTTTGGTGGTCCGGTGCTGGAAGGCTTCTCGCTGACCATGCTTATCGGTGTCTCCATCGGTACTGCCTCGTCTATCTACGTAGCATCGGCGTTGGCGTTGAAGCTGGGTATGAAGCGCGAGCACATGCTGCAGCAGAAGGTCGAGAAAGAAGGGGCGGATCAGCCGTCTATTCTGCCGTAACCGAAGCTGCGCGTAAAAGCTGGAATCCCGATCGCAAGGTCGGGATTTTTTTTGCCTGTAGCACGCTGATTTCGTGTGGATATTAGCGAGTGGAGTAGAATCGCCCCAAGCTGGGGTGACCCGGTGAGGCACAGTGTTGCGGGGCTTGATCTCCGTTGGCCTTGTCGCCGCGTGGCAACATGCGCCCGAAACGGGCCAGAGGGAAACTTTTGGCCCTTTTTGCAAACACTACTGACAGTATGCTGTCAGTAGTCCTGTTTTATAGTCCTTCTGAGATTACCCACAAAGGCAGGAGGATGTATGAATAACGTGATTAACTGGTTTGAAATCCCGGTAGCGGAAATGGATCGTGCCATTGCTTTTTATGAACCGGTGATGCAGGTTTCGCTGCGTCGGGAGAATATGGATTGTGCTGAGCTGGCAGTGTTCCCGCATCAGGACCCAGCCCCCGGTGGCGCACTGGCTAAATTTGATGGTATTACGCCTTCGCAGCAGGGCGCTATTATTTATCTGCATACGGACGATCTCCCGGCTACGCTTGCGCGTGTCGAAACAGCGGGTGGTAAGTGTGTGTTTGGACCACTTGAGCTGGGGCAGGATATTGGCACGATTGCGTTATTTACCGATAGTGAAGGTAATCGCGTTGGCTTGCACCAGCCTGCATAATATTTCTAAATACAGAGGGTTAAGATGACCAGGCGCGCTGACCGTTTATTTCAGATTGTACAGATCCTGCGTGGCAGGAGGCTGACAACGGCGGCGCATCTGGCGGAGCGGCTCGAGGTTTCTCCTCGCACGATCTACCGCGATATCTGCGATTTATCAATATCCGGCGTGCCTGTTGAAGGGGAGGCGGGCAGCGGGTACCGTTTAATGGCAGGATTTGATCTGCCACCTTTAATGCTCACTCACCGTGAGTCAGAAGCACTGATGGTCGCAATCCGATTACTGAAAACCTGGGGCGGTGATTCGCTCTCGCGGGAGCTGGAATCGGCGCAGGAAAAAGTGTTGGCGATCCTGCCAGAAGAGAGTCGTCGCAGGGCAGAACAGACGCGTATTTTTGCCCCTGACTTTGGAACTCAATTACATTCTCGTAGCACATTTGATCTTATACACCGGGCTGTATCTACCCAACAGGTTCTGGCACTGCATTATCGTGACGAAGCCGGGCAACTCTCCTGGCGAGATGTGCAGCCGCTGGGGTTATTTTTCTGGGGAGAGCACTGGCTACTGGTTGCATGGTGTGAAAGGCGTGAGGATTATCGCTGTTTTCGTGTTGATCGTTGTCTCTGCGTTACCCCTGTGGACAGGCATTTTCGTGAGGATACCGGACGTTCGCTAAGCGACTTTTTGCGTAAAGTTCGCTGTGACGATAAGCCATAAAAAAGCCAGCGGTTAAGCTGGCTTTAACATGCTGGTCTCCGGGCCGGCGCAGTGCCGCCCGGTATCAGGCAAAATTAGAAGTTGTAACCGACAACCAGATAGCCACCCCAACCGGTAGAACGAACGTTTTCTTTCATCCAGCTCAGATCAGCGTCATCGTTCCACTGACCGCCGTTGTGCCAGTAACGAGCGACGACGGAATAGTGCCAGTGGTCGTAGTTCAGTGCCAGAATGTGGCTGGAGGCGATAGAGTCGTTAGTACGCTGTTTAATACCATTCTCAGCATAAGCACTCTTATCACCGAGATCGGAACCCCAGTCAAAGTTAGTGAAACCAATGTAGCTCAGGTTACCACCCCACAGTTCGGTAATTGGCACAAAGTATTTCACTTTGAAACGGTAGCCATCCCAATCGTTTTGATTTTCTGCACCGTAGTTCTGCCACTGATACTTAGCGTATACGTTCATGGACAGGCTCATCGGCAGGCCAGTGTCGATGTCGGTACCCAGACCCATATACCAGGTGCTCTGACGGCCATCTTTGTTACGACCCATGTCGTAGATATAGTTGTTGGCGAAGTACCACTCTTTGAACGGACCAAAGCTCAGATCAGTACCGGTCAGTTTGTCGATGGAGAAACGCGGTTCAATTTCCATAAACAGCGGGGAACCGTGGTTCCAGATACCTTTCGCATCGGTGTTACCACCGAAGAAGACTGGCGCATCCATGTAACCATAGAAGTCGAACCAGTCTTTCTTAGCGAAAGCTTCATATTCCAGATAGGTATCGTTACGGATCTGTGGTCCGAAACGGGTGTGGTAGCTACCTACTACGTTAACGCTCTGATGCCACCAGTCGGAAAGATATTGCGGTTTGTCATTTTCTGCCGCATTAGCAGTAAAGGACGAGGAGAGCGCCAGTACTGCACCGGCTGCAAGTAATGTTTTTTTCATATGTATGCCACTGTTTGAAATCCCTTTCGGGAGTGAAAAAGGCGCAATTTGCGTTTCTAAATATTTCGTATTTCTTCGGAGCCTATTATAAAAATCATTGTTCACAAAAATATGTCTTGTTTCACAGTTCTATCATTTACGTAATCGATTGCGTTCACGTTTGCGTACTTTAGGCGGCGAATTGTACTGGCTCCCATGAATGTTGCCAAGTTTTACTAAAAATCTCGATGATGTCAGAGGAGTAACAAAATGAAGGCTGGTGATGTTGCGGAACGCACAAAACGTTCCGCAAAAAAGTTTATTGTGTCACAGGCTGGATGTCGTGGATGCGTACAAACCCTAATTGCTCCGGAGACAGGCCATTAAGCTGTAACGAAATGTCTACGTCGCTGGGTGCAAGAATACTTGCCGGAGCGTTTATCAATTGGTTCTGAACATTCACCTCCTGATAGTTGTCCGTGGTGCCCTGAATTTGCCCGTACTCTACGGTGGCGCTAAAAGCGGGTAAAGGGGTGTCGGATTCGCCCTGAATACGTAATGTCAGGCGCGTACCGTCTGCATTTGGTGCAATATTCACCAGTGACATGCGTAACGTACCGATCTGACTGTTCAGTCGGGCGGGGGTTTTGGAACCCGGTAGTAAATAGACGCCACTGGTGGATTTTGCATTCAACATATTCTGCTGCGTTATTTTCACCGTTTCCTGATTAAGCTGTGTCATCTCTTTGCTCAGCGTGCTGACGCTTTGATGCATTTGGCGTACTTCGCTTTGCTGTGCACAGGCGCTAAGACTAAAGAGACTTCCCACCAGGAGAATTCTTAGGTAACGTCTTGTCATGTAGGTTACTTCCTTTATTGTCGCGATAGCATAATGGTAGTGTGCAAAGAGCACGAAGGCATCGATCCTTTATCTCAAAAGCGCTCTGCCTTTGTTGTCACGCCAGTTCAGGGTAAAATAGATTTCTGTTAACCACCTGGTCAGGACGCCGTATGCATTGCCCATTCTGTTTCGCCGTAGACACTAAGGTAATTGACTCTCGTCTTGTAGGCGAGGGCTCCTCGGTACGCCGCCGCCGGCAGTGTCTGGTCTGTAACGAACGTTTTACCACTTTTGAAGTGGCTGAACTTGTCATGCCGCGCGTTGTAAAAAGCAATGATGTGCGTGAACCTTTTAATGAGGAAAAACTGCGTAGCGGTATGCTCAGAGCACTTGAGAAACGACCTGTTAGCGCTGATGACGTCGAAATGGCGTTAAACCATATAAAATCCCAGCTGCGCGCGACAGGCGAACGTGAGGTTCCGAGCAAGATGATCGGTAACCTGGTGATGGAGCAACTGAAAAAGCTCGATAAAGTCGCCTACATCCGCTTTGCCTCGGTCTACCGGAGCTTTGAAGATATCAAAGAATTTGGCGAAGAGATTGCTCGCCTACAGGACTAAGCCATGCAGGATGAATTTTACATGGCGCGAGCGCTGAAGCTTGCTGCGCGCGGACGTTTTACCACACATCCCAACCCCAACGTAGGCTGTGTGATTGTTAAAGATGGCGAGATCGTCGGTGAAGGTTATCATCATCGCGCAGGTGAACCGCATGCTGAAGTTCATGCGTTGCGGATGGCGGGTGAGAAAGCAAAAGGCGCAACGGCTTACGTTACGCTGGAACCCTGCAGCCACCATGGTCGGACTCCGCCGTGCTGTGATGCGCTGATCGCCGCAGGCGTGACGCGAGTTGTGGCCGCCATGCAGGACCCCAATCCGCAGGTCGCTGGGCGCGGGCTTTATCGCCTGCAACAGGCGGGCATTGACGTCAGCCACGGGCTGATGATGAGTGAGGTTGAACAACTTAATAAAGGCTTCCTCAAGCGGATGCGTACAGGATTCCCGTATGTGCAGCTTAAGCTTGGCGCATCGCTCGATGGCCGCACTGCGATGGCCAGCGGCGAAAGTCAGTGGATAACTTCGCCCGAGGCGCGCCGCGATGTGCAGCGCCTGCGCGCACAAAACCATGCCATTTTGACCAGCAGCGCCACGGTACTGGCGGACGATCCTCAGCTTACCGTCCGTTGGGAGGAGTTGGGGGAGTCAACCCAGGCTCTCTATCCGCAAGAAAATCTGCGTCAGCCGATCCGCATTGTCCTTGATAGCCAAAACCAGGTGACGCCGGAGCATCGTATTGTGCAGCAGCCGGGAGAAACCTGGATTGCCCGTACTCATGACGATCCCCGCAACTGGCCGGAGGCGGTTCGTAGCCTGAAGATTCCTGAACATAACGGGCATCTGGACCTGGTGGTGCTGCTGATGCAACTAGGCAAGCAACAAATTAACAGCATTTGGGTTGAGGCTGGCCCGACGCTTGCGGGCGCGTTATTACAGGCCGGAGTGGTTGATGAGCTAATCATCTATGTTGCGCCTAAACTGTTAGGGAGCGATGCACGAGGATTATGTGTGCTGCCAGGACTTGAGAAACTGGCTGATGCCCCCCATTTCAAATTCAATGAGATACGCCATGTAGGTCCGGACCTTTGCCTGCATTTAGTGGGCGCATGATCTCCCGGTTCGAAAGGGAAGCAGCGCACAGATTATTATGATAAAATCCGCCCCCCTGCGGGGTCTAGTGAATCCGAAGGAAGAATATGAACATTATTGAAGCTAACGTTGCTACCCCGGACGCTCGCGTCGCCATCACCATTGCGCGTTTCAACAACTTTATCAATGACAGCCTGCTGGAAGGTGCGATCGACGCCCTGAAACGTATTGGTCAGGTTAAAGATGAAAACATTACCGTCGTTTGGGTTCCAGGCGCGTATGAGCTGCCGCTGGCGGCAGGTGCGCTGGCAAAAACCGGTAAATACGACGCGGTGATTGCGTTAGGCACGGTGATTCGTGGCGGTACCGCACACTTCGAATATGTGGCTGGCGGTGCAAGCAATGGCCTGGCGCATGTCGCTCAGGACAGTGGCATTCCGGTAGCCTTCGGTGTTCTGACCACCGAAAGTATTGAACAAGCCATTGAACGCGCTGGCACTAAAGCCGGCAACAAAGGCGCAGAAGCTGCACTGACTGCACTTGAAATGATTAATGTATTGAAAGCCATTAAGGCCTGATTTTTGTAAGGGGAAATCCGTGAAACCTGCTGCTCGTCGCCGCGCCCGTGAGTGTGCCGTCCAGGCGCTCTACTCCTGGCAGTTGTCCCAGAACGACATCGCTGATGTTGAATACCAGTTCCTGGCGGAACAGGACGTAAAAGATGTCGACGTTCTGTATTTCCGTGAACTGCTGTCCGGGGTGGCGACTAACAGCGCGTACCTGGATGGACTAATGAAGCCTTACCTGTCTCGCCTGTTGGAAGAGCTGGGTCAGGTAGAAAAAGCCGTGCTGCGTATTGCGCTGTTTGAACTGTCTAAACGTAGTGATGTGCCGTATAAAGTGGCCATCAACGAGGCGATTGAACTGGCGAAAACCTTCGGCGCTGAAGATAGCCATAAATTCGTTAACGGCGTACTGGATAAAGCAGCACCTGCGATTCGCCCCAACAAAAAGTGATCTCCAGGCCGGTAGGATAGCGGAATTATATTTCCGCTGTCGCCGGCCTTTTCTTTTTTCCTGCTGAGGCATAACGTATGGCATGTGGCGAATTCTCCCTGATTGCCCGTTATTTTGACCGTGTTAGAAGCTCTCGTCTTGATGTCGAAACCGGTATTGGTGACGATTGCGCACTCCTGAATATCCCTGATAAACAAACCCTGGCGATCAGTACTGACACGCTGGTAGCGGGTAATCACTTCCTTCCTGACATCGATCCCACCGATCTGGCCTGGAAAGCGCTGGCAGTGAACTTGAGTGATCTGGCTGCGATGGGGGCTGATCCTGCATGGCTAACGCTTGCGCTCACTTTGCCTGACGTCGATGAAGCCTGGCTCGAAGCCTTCAGTGATGGCCTGTTTGAACTCCTCAATTATTATGATATGCAACTGATTGGCGGTGACACCACGCGTGGGCCATTGTCGATGACGTTGGGTATCCATGGCTACGTCCCGGTAGGACGGGCCTTAAAACGCTCCGGTGCGAAGCCAGGAGACTGGATCTACGTGACCGGTACGCCAGGCGACAGCGCTGCAGGGCTGGCGATTTTGCAGCACCATTTACAGGTTGCAGATGCAAAACATGCGGACTATTTGCTTAAGCGGCATCTGCGACCAACGCCACGAATTTTGCAGGGCCAGGGCCTGCGCGACCTGGCGAGTGCGGCAATCGATCTTTCTGATGGTCTGATTTCTGATCTGGGGCATATCGTCAATGCCAGTGGCTGTGGCGCACGGGTTAACGTCGATGCCTTGCCATATTCGACAGCGCTTGCCCAATGCGTTGAGCCTGAACAGGCGTTGCGTTGGGCGCTCTCGGGTGGTGAAGATTATGAGTTATGCTTTACAGTACCGGAAATAAACCGTGGCGCCCTGGACGTGGCGCTGGGGCATCTGGGCGCATCATTTACCTGCATCGGACAGATGAGTGCTGACGTGGAAGGCATTCACTTTACGCGTGACGGCAAGCCTGTCACTTTTGACTGGAAAGGATATGACCATTTTGCCACGCCTTAAAAAAGATGTCGCAAAAAGCCGTTTGAGTATGCGCAATCCGTGGCACCTGCTGGCCACCGGATTTGGCAGTGGGTTGAGTCCCATTGTACCGGGCACCATGGGATCGCTGGCGGCGATCCCATTTTGGTATCTAATGACGTTTCTGCCGTGGCAGCTCTATTCTCTGGTTGTCATGCTGTCGATCTGCATCGGCGTCTATCTTTGCCATCAGACGGCGAAAGATATGGGTGTGCACGATCACGGCAGCATTGTCTGGGACGAGTTTGTCGGGATGTGGATAACCCTGATGGCGCTGCCGACCAATGACTGGCAGTGGGTTGCCGGCGGATTTGTGATCTTTCGTATTCTGGATATGTGGAAACCCTGGCCGATTCGTTGGTTCGATCGTAACGTGCATGGCGGTACGGGGATCATGATTGATGATATTGTGGCCGGGATCCTTTCTGCTGGGATCCTCTATTTTATCGGGCATCACTGGCCGATT
This sequence comes from Citrobacter sp. Cm046, assembly GCF_030333065.1. Classification (NCBI taxonomy): domain Bacteria; kingdom Pseudomonadati; phylum Pseudomonadota; class Gammaproteobacteria; order Enterobacterales; family Enterobacteriaceae; genus Citrobacter; species Citrobacter sp. Cm046. Next base: position 205,161 of record NZ_JAOWGP010000036.1, read on the forward strand.
GGGCTGTTCTGAGAGTGAACAGGTATGCCCGATAAGCGTAGCGCTATCGGGCAATTTGTTATTTAAATCCCACGACCGGATGCTGTTTGTACGGCATTTCCAGCTCAGCAATCTGCTCTGGTTTCAGCGTTAAATCCACCGCGTTAAGTAATTCATCTAACTGTTCTTCACGCGATGTGCCGATAATCGGTGCGGCAACACCGGGTTTGCTCAGCAGCCATGCCAGAGCCACCTGCGCACGTGTCGCGCCAAGTTCCTCACTGACTCGGGTCAGTCGTGCAGCAATTTGCGCGTCGTTTTCATCGCTCTCGTTGTACAAATTTTTGCCAACCTCATCAGAAACCAGACGCGCTGTCGTCTCTCCCCATGGCCGCGTCAGGCGACCACGCGCCAGCGGACTCCACGGGATCACCGCGACACCTTCCTGAGAGCAGAGAGGCAACATTTCGCGCTCTTCTTCGCGGTAAATCAGGTTGTAGTGATCCTGCATGCTGACAAACTGCGCCCAGCCGTGTTGTTTTTGCAGGGCCAGCGCCTGAGCAAACTGCGAAGCGTGCATGGAGGATGCGCCGATATAGCGTGCTTTCCCGGCTTTCACCACGTCGTTGAGAGCTTCCAGCGTTTCTTCAATTGGCGTGTTGTAATCCCAGCGGTGAATTTGCAGGATATCGACATAGTCCATGCCGAGTCGTCTCAGGCTGTCGTCAATAGAACGCAAAATTTGCGCACGGGATAACCCTTCCGGCAGGTCGTCAACGCGGTGAAAAACTTTGGTTGCCACCACCACCTCCTCACGACGGGCGAAATCGCGCAGGGCACGACCGACAATTTCCTCACTGCTGCCTGCGGAGTAGCTGTTAGCGGTGTCGAAAAAGTTGATGCCACCCTCAAGGGCGTGTTTGATGATTAGGCGACTGCTTTCTTCAGGCAGCGTCCAGGCGTGATTACCACGGTCAGGTTCGCCAAACGTCATGCAGCCCAGACAAAGACGAGATACCCGAAGGTCGGTTTTTCCTAAGGTGTTGTATTGCATGCTGCAGCTCCCGCTATGAATAATCTCTTAAGCATAGCAGGAGCGAAGAGGGGATTATGCCAGCCAGGCCTTGATTTTGGACTCAATTCCAGCGGCGTCAAGACCAAGATCTGCGCGGGCTTCGTCCTGGGTGCCTTGTGGAATAAAGAAATCAGGCAGACCAATATTGAGCACAGGAACCGGCTTGCGGTGTGCCATCAGCACTTCGTTTACGCCACTGCCAGCACCGCCCATAATGGCATTTTCTTCCAGCGTGACCAGCACCTCGTGGCGGGCGGCCATCTCCAGAATTAATATTTCATCCAGCGGTTTGACAAAGCGCATATCGACCAGCGTAGCGTTCAGCGCTTCCGCAACTTTAGCGGCTTCTGGCATCAGTGTACCAAAGTTCAGAATTGCCAGTTTCTCACCGTGGCGCTTCACGATCCCTTTACCAATCGGTAATTTTTCCAGCGGTGCCAGCTCAACGCCAACGGCATTGCCGCGCGGATAGCGTACGACGGTTGGGCCGTTATTGTAGTGATAGCCGGTGAACAGCATCTGACGGCATTCGTTTTCATCACTCGGGGTCATAATGACCATTTCCGGGATGCAGCGCAGGAAGGAGAGATCGAACGCCCCCTGGTGGGTTTGCCCGTCCGCACCCACGATCCCCGCGCGGTCAACGGCAAACAGTACCGGCAGTTTCTGAATGGCGACATCGTGCAGCACCTGATCGTAGGCGCGTTGCAGGAAGGTGGAATAGATAGCGACGACGGGTTTATAACCGCCAATCGCCAGACCAGCTGCAAAGGTCACCGCGTGCTGTTCGGCAATCGCCACGTCAAAGTAGCGGTCCGGGAACTTGCGTGAGAATTCCACCATCCCAGAGCCTTCGCGCATCGCCGGGGTGATTGCCATCAGCTTGTTGTCTTTCGCTGCGGTTTCGCACAACCAGTCACCGAAGATTTTTGAATAGCTCGGCAGACCGCCGCTGCTTTTCGGCAGACATCCGCTGGAAGGATCGAATTTTGGCACTGCGTGGAACGTGATCGGGTCTTTTTCTGCAGGCTCGTAGCCACGACCTTTTTTGGTCATGATGTGCAGAAACTGCGGGCCTTTCAGGTCACGCATATTTTTCAACGTGGTGATGAGTCCCAGTACGTCGTGACCGTCTACCGGGCCGATATAATTAAAGCCCAGCTCTTCAAACAGCGTGCCCGGCACCACCATGCCTTTGATGTGTTCTTCAGTGCGTTTGAGCAGTTCTTTAATTGGCGGCACGCCGGAGAAGACCTTCTTTCCGCCTTCGCGTAGCGAAGAATAGAGCTTGCCAGAGAGCAGTTGCGCCAGATGGTTGTTCAGAGCGCCGACGTTTTCCGAAATAGACATTTCGTTGTCATTCAGGATAACCAGCATGTCAGGCTTAATATCCCCCGCGTGGTTCATGGCTTCAAACGCCATTCCCGCAGTGATAGCTCCGTCGCCAATCACGCAAACTGTGCGGCGCTCTTTGCCTTCTTTCTCGGCGGCAACCGCAATACCAATGCCTGCGCTGATAGAGGTTGAGGAGTGCCCAACGCTTAATACGTCATACTCGCTCTCGCCGCGCCATGGGAACGGATGCAGGCCGCCTTTCTGACGAATGGTGCCGATTTTATCGCGGCGACCGGTAAGAATTTTGTGCGGATAAGCCTGATGTCCCACATCCCAGATTAACTGGTCGAAAGGGGTGTTGTAGACGTAGTGCAGCGCGACGGTAAGCTCCACAGTGCCCAGACCGGAGGCAAAATGCCCGCTGGAACGGCTCACGCTGTCGAGCAAATAGCGGCGCAGTTCGTCGCAAAGCTTTGGCAGGCTCTCTTTTGGCAGCAGTCTTAACTCCTGGGTGGAGTCGACCAGCGCCAGGGTCGGGTATTTGGCTATATCAAAACTCATCGCAAGCTCATTGGATATGTTAGTTTATTTATCACGCTGGATTATGTAGTCCGCTAGCGCTTCCAGTGCCGAGGTATCGAGTGACTGTGCGGCCAGCAAACTTAACGACTGGCGGGCGTCCTCAATCAAATCCCGGGCTTTATTCCGGGCTTGCTCAAGACCCAGAAGTGCAGGATAGGTACTTTTGCCAAGCTGCTGGTCAGCACCCTGACGTTTACCCAATGTTGCAGTATCGCCTACCACATCCAGTATGTCATCCTGAACCTGGAAGGCCAGACCGATACTTTCTGCGTATTTATCGAGTATTGCCAGGCATTCTCGCCCTTTATCACCCGCGCTTAACGCACCCAGACGAACGGCGGCGCGAATCAAAGCTCCGGTTTTATGGCGGTGAATACGCTCCAGCGCATCCAGCTCAACCTGGTGACCTTCTGCTGCCAGATCAAGTGCCTGTCCGCCGCACATACCGGCGATACCGCTGGCCTGAGCCAGTTCAGAGATCATGGCGATGCGGTCACGGTCAGCGACTTCCGGCATCGGCGCGTCGCTGATGATGGAAAACGCCAGCGTTTGCAGCGCATCTCCGGCCAAAATCGCGTTTGCCTCGCCAAATTTCACGTGGCAAGTTGGCAGGCCTCGACGCAGGTCATCGTCGTCCATGGCGGGCAAATCATCGTGCATCAGCGAATAAGCATGGATGCATTCGACGGCGGCTGCGGGAGCGTCAAGTGTACTCAGGCTCACGCCAAACATCTGACCGGTGGCGTAAACCAGGAACGGGCGCAGACGTTTACCGCCTAATAATGCGCCATATTGCATGGTTTCAACCACGGGAGTGTTCTGAAAGGGCAGTGGCGCGATAAAACGGCTCAGTGCCTGGTTGGCCTGCTCAACGCAAGCCTGAAGCTGCTGCGTAAAATCCATTTACTCATTATCCGGTGTAAAAGGCGTAAGGGCGGCGTCTTCCGTATCTGACAGCAGAATTTGCACGCGCTGTTCAGCCTGTTGCAACTTCACCTGTCCCTGACGCGCCAGCTGTACGCCACGTTCGAATTCGTTCAGCGCCTCTTCCAGCGGCAGGTCGCCGCTTTCCAGACGGGTAACAATCTGTTCCAGCTCGCTCAGCGATTTTTCAAAGCTGGCGGGCGCTTCATTTTTCTTCGGCATAATGAATGTCTGACTCTTAATATTTTCAGCCTGGTCATGGTAACGGACTCAGCGCAATTATCAAATAACGCGCAATGGTAAGGCAATGTGCACAGGATGACCATGATGGTGGTATACTTGCGCGCCTGGATGCAGCCGCAGGGTATGGGCTGCTGTATTTTTCCCATTACAAGTCGTTCAGACTTGCCAAAGAACCATTGCCGCCATGAAGTTTATCATTAAATTGTTCCCAGAAATCACCATCAAAAGCCAATCTGTGCGTTTGCGCTTTATAAAAATTCTGACAGGGAACATCCGTAACGTTTTAAAGCACTATGATGAGGACCTTGCCGTCGTCCGTCACTGGGATCACGTTGAGGTTCGCGCTAAAGATGAAAGCCAGCGCCTGGATATTCGTGACGCACTGACTCGTATTCCAGGTATCCACCATATTCTCGAAGTGGAAGACGTGCCGTTCACTGATATGCACGATATTTTCGAGAAAGCGCTGGTGCAATACCGCGATCAACTGGAAGGTAAAACCTTCTGTGTGCGCGTCAAGCGTCGCGGTAAACATGAGTTTAGCTCCATCGAGGTGGAACGTTATGTTGGCGGTGGACTGAATCAGCATATTGAATCCGCACGCGTGAAGCTGACGAAACCTGATGTGACCGTCAATCTTGAAATCGAAAATGACCGTCTGCTGTTGGTAAAAGGTCGCTATGAAGGAATTGGTGGTTTCCCTATCGGGACGCAGGAAGATGTTCTTTCCCTGATTTCCGGTGGTTTCGATTCCGGCGTCTCCAGCTATATGCTGATGCGTCGCGGCTGTCGCGTACACTATTGCTTCTTTAACCTCGGCGGTGCCGCGCATGAAATCGGCGTTCGTCAGGTGGCACATTACCTGTGGAACCGCTTTGGTAGCTCGCATCGCGTGCGTTTTGTCGCTATCAACTTTGAGCCGGTGGTCGGTGAGATCCTGGAAAAAGTCGACGATGGTCAGATGGGCGTGGTCCTCAAACGTATGATGGTTCGCGCAGCGTCTAAAGTGGCCGAGCGTTACGGCGTACAGGCGCTGGTGACCGGTGAAGCGCTGGGCCAGGTGTCCAGCCAGACGCTGACTAACCTGCGCCTGATCGACAATGTATCTGACACGCTGATCCTGCGCCCGCTGATTTCTCACGACAAAGAGCACATCATTAATCTGGCGCGGGAAATTGGTACTGAGGATTTTGCTCGCACCATGCCGGAATACTGTGGTGTGATCTCGAAAAGCCCAACGGTGAAAGCCATCAAAGCGAAGATTGAGGCCGAAGAAGAAAACTTCGACTTCTCGATCCTCGATAAAGTGGTTGAAGAAGCCAGTAATATTGATATTCGCGACATCGCCCAGCAGACGCAGCAGACTGTCGTGGAAGTAGAAACCGTGAGTGGTTTCGGCCCGAACGATGTGATTCTGGATATCCGTTCTGTGGATGAACAGGATGACAAACCGCTGAAGGTTGAAGGTGTCGATGTGGTTTCTCTGCCGTTCTACAAACTCAGCACTAAATTCGGCGATTTGGACCAGAATAAAACCTGGTTGTTGTGGTGTGAACGTGGCGTGATGAGTCGTCTGCAGGCGCTCTATCTGCGCGAGCAGGGCTTCGAAAATGTGAAGGTGTATCGTCCTTAGTTCTTTTGTTGCCCTGGCCTTAGGTGTCGGGGCAACATAAGTCTACTGGCTAAGCGAACCCACAGTGTTCATAAGTTGTACCGCAATCTGTGGAATGTCTTCTGTACTAAAAAAACCCATCGTCACAGCGATTGCAATTAACTTCTCTTTATTATCCAGCAGTGGGCAGGCAATAGACTGCGCCCCAGGAATGCCGTGGGTAGGTTGATAACGCACAGCAAAGCCCTGTAGCCGGACTTGAGTAATCAGTGAAGTATATTGATCACCTTGCGGATGGTCTGTAAAGCCCATGAAAATCTGCCCGGCAGCGCTGTGATGAAGCGGTACAGGGGTGTTGGGGAGAAAATCAATATCAACATTACGAAAGCTACGGTTATAGTGCTTGAGTACGAGTCCTTCGCCAGTGCTGACAACCACCCCCGTAGAATAGTTAAACTTATCGCGAAAAGCGGTGAGTACGTCATTGAGTTTGCGGATCGTATTGCTTTCGCCTGAGCCGTTCCCGGACAACTGATGAATAGTTGCCCCCAGAGAGTAAATTCCTTTCTCATTTTGGTACAACATCCCTGTTCTACACAATGAAATCAGATACTTATGTAATCGGCTTTTGGATAGATTGCATCCAGTAGCGATATCGATAGCTCTTGCCTGGCCGTTGTAACGTGCAACAAAAGTCAGAATGCCGACGGCGATATCAACCGAATTTACCCCTTGAGATGTCTCAGTCATATGTTTTCTCTATTTAAGATTCTCCCAATTATATCACTGTGCTTTAAATCATTACTGCCCTCGCAATTTAAAAAACAACACTACTCCTAAATGATTAGAACTTGATACATCGCAAGTTAACTAATTGTGCCCTTTGGTTCACTAATGATGAACTCTATGAGGATGCAATTATGGAAGCATTAAATAAGATACGTTTAAAAAGAAGAACCTTGCTAAAAGGGCTGGGCGTGGTGGGATTGTCTTCTCTGGGGGGCGTTTTTTTAACTTTACGACAGGTCAATGGCTCGCTGCTGCCCCGATTTCGTCTAAAGCAAGCGGATTACCAGACGTTTCGTTCTACCTGTGCGATGGAGTGTTTGCACTGCAATCTCACTGCCTATGTCTGGAAAGATCGCTTAATGAAAATTGAAGCGACAAAAGATTTCAATGTGAAATGTTGTTTGCGAGGGATTAGCCGAACTAAATGGGTCTACCATCCTCTGCGTTTAACGCAACCTCTGCTCCGTACAGGAGAAAAGGGGGAAGGCAAGTTTAAGCCGATCAGCTGGGACGCAGCGCTGGATTTGATTGAAAAGAAAATCAGAGAAACTATCGCGACTGACGGTAATAAAGGCCTATTCCTTACCGCAGCATCCGGAAATATGGATTCTATTAAAAATGATATGGGTAAGGCTTTTTTTGATTATCTCGGTGGAGCAACGAAACAAGCTGGATCGTTATGTTGTGCGGCGGTAACTGCCGCCATGATGCCAATGGTGGGATTAAGGTATGCGGATACCCGGGATACGATAGCCGATAGTCGATATATCCTGTGCTGGGGAAATAACCCTGCAGTCACTATGCACGCATACTTCAAATATTATTCACAGGCACAGCGTAATGGAGCGCGGATAGTCGTTATTGATCCACGCTTTAACGAAACAGCAGCCAAAGCCGATGAATGGGTTCCTATCGTGCCCGGTACGGATATCGCATTGGCGCTGGGAATGATCAACATCATTATGGAAGAAAAACGTTATGACGCTGATTTCTTGCGAGCACATACAGGAGCTATCTACCTGGTTGATGACCAGCAGCAACTGATGCGTGCAGATCCTCAGGATACTGACAGCTATCTGGTTTTTGATACGCGAACTCAGACACTGAAACAACATGATGAACCAGGTGTAATCCCTGCGTTATTGAGCGATGAACTGCCTGTTGATCGTAAGTTTATGACGGTGCTGGATACCGTGTGGGCGCAGGCCAAACCCTGGTCGGCGCAGAGGGTTGAGGAAGAAACTGATGTTCCGGCACAGACCGTGTTACGTCTGGCGCGCGATTACGCTTCCACACAGCCAGCCATGATTGTTCAGAATATGTCCGGTGCACAGAGGACAGAGTTTGGAACGTACGTGGCCGCAAGCCAGTTTTATCTGGCACTTATCACCGGCAATATCGGAAAACGTGGGGCGGGTGTCTGTGATGCAGGAGGAGTCCGGCAGATGGCTAAATTCTCGCCGATTATTCCACCAGCACCTCATGCGGAAAAAATCCCCTCCATTCCCATTTCTAAAATTGGTGACTGGCTTGTTAACGAAAAGCCTCATCCTATTAAGTTCTGGTGGAATATGACGCTGGGTGCGATGACGCAGCTTCCTAACACTAACCAGGTCAGAGAAGCGTTTAAAAAAGTTCCGTTTGTTGTGGTTGCGGACAACCTGATGAGTTCATCCGCGTTGTATGCCGACCTGGTGCTGCCTGTCACGACGATTTTTGAGGATGTCAGCCTGATGGCGGGAGTGCGAAGCCATTATGTTCAGTTGATGGAAAAAGCGGTTGAGCCACCGGGAGAAGCAAAGCCCGATTATTGGATTTTTGCCCGGCTTGCCGAACGTTTTGGCTTTGGAGAGTTTTTTAATCAGCCGATTGAGCATTACATCGATGCGTGTCTCAAAGGCTCCGGTATTACGCGAGAGATGTTGAAAAACGGTCCTGTGTGCCCTGTTGAAGAGGATTGGATCCCGTTTAAAGATGGGCAGTTCCGCACGTCGACTGGCAAAGCACATTTTTATATTGAAGAGTGGGCGAAAAAGAAATTTATGCCCGTGGTGACCTGGAAGCAGGTGACGGAATCGGTGAAAGGTTCGCCTGAACTTGCCCGTAGGTACCCCCTTATGGCGGTACAACGTAAGCTGGCGCGCAGTGTGCATTCCAGCCACGGCATGAACGAGTGGATCCTTGAAGTTCAGCGCAATCGCCCGAACGTTATGATTCACCCGGAAGATGCCCAACATCGTCAGATACAGGCCGGAGAATGGGTTGTCGTCTTCAATCATCGTGGGGAGCACCGTGCCATTGCTGATGTTACAACGCATATTAAACGAGGCGTTGTAAGTCTGGATAACGGCTGGTGGGAACAGCAGGGCGGAAGCAGCAGTCATGTCACCAACGATCAGGTGGAACTGCTGGGTAATGGACACTGTTGTAACAGTACGCTGGTTGATGTCAGAAGGGAGGCTCAATCATGATAAAACAATTCGGATTTCTTATTGATATGCAGAACTGTTATGGCTGTAAGACCTGCAGCATGGCCTGTAAATCAGAAAATATGACGCCGCTCGGGGTACTATGGCGTCGGGTCCGTGAATGTCACACGGATGAACCAAACACTCAGGCCTTTATCAGTATGTCATGCAATCATTGTGATGACCCACAATGCATGAAAGTGTGCCCGGCAGGAGCGTATACCAAACGGGCGGACGGTATTGTTGTGCAGGACCACGAACGATGTATCGGGTGTCGAATGTGCATTATGGCCTGCCCCTGGAGTGCGCCCGTTTATGATCCTAATGAGGGAAAAACCAGCAAATGCAATCTGTGTGCAGAAAGGTTAGATGAGGGGTTGCAGCCGCGCTGTGTCGAGTCTTGCCCTGCGGGAGTATTATGTTTTGGTGATATAGAGGCGCTACGCAAAGAATACACTACTCAATGGACGGTGTTGGAAAAACGCTACAACCTACCTGACCATAACATCAGTAAGCCCAATATTGTGATTATTCCGGCACAGGACTGAGGTGAAAAATGGAACATTATGAATTGCCACTCGTTTTTTTCACAGTCTTTGCACAATGGGGAGCTGGCGGAGTGCTGGCGCTTACGCTGTGCCAGAGTTTCAGTGCAACTAAATTCAGTGCAAACCAGTATCGTATGTTGGCATTGCTTTTTTGGATCATCACTGTATTGGGGTCTTTAGCATCACTGGCGCATCTGGGAACGCCCTCAGGTGCATACCGCTCACTGGCAGGGTTGGGAATATCCTGGCTTAGCAGGGAAGTGGTTATGTTTATTGCGCTGAATGCAATGATATTTTGTTGGATGGGGCTATGTTGGTTTAAGCCTCAGCATCGAACCGTTAATCTTCTGGGGGGGATGACGGCGCTTGTTGGGTTGGCGTCAATTTTGGTGACTTCTCAGGTTTATTACCAGATGGCGCTGCATCCGCTATGGCATTCTGCTGCTACGCCCATCGGATTTTTGGGGACAGCTGTGTTGCTCGGTTTTATTAGTGTGACTGCAGCGTATAGCTATTGGCATAAGCCGATATCAATATTGAGTCGCTCAGGAATCTTCATCGGAATTCTATTAAGCGTTGGTGCGCTGTTGGTTCGCTATCAGATCCCCGGTGCAGATGCGTCCAGCCCTTTGCTCTGGTGGCAACTTTTTGCCAGTATTTGCGTGGCGGTATGGGGAGTATCTCGTCTGAATCTAGGCCTGAATAGTTGGGGTTGGATTATGTTGATAGTAACGGGTGAACTGGCGGGAAGAATGCTGTTTTACAGTAATGTGATGAGTGGGATCCCTTGGTTCTAAGGGATAATTCAGGTGACAACAGTGCATTACCCGACCTATCGCTCGTATCAGACAGTAGGTCGGGTCAGTGTAGACTGGTGGTGAATCTCGTTTACTCGTAGTAGTTATAAATACCCGCAGCTATGACCAGTTGTGACGCCACTTCATGGGCTTTTTCGCGTCCAACCAGCAGATCGATTATTTTCAAGCCGAAGTCGATAGACGTCCCAGGCCCCTGGCTGGTCAACAGGTTGACGCGAGGATCCCATACGACGCGCTTATCCTGCCACTGCTCCGCTGGAATGCGGTCTTTCAGCGCCGGGAAACCGGTCATGTTGCCGATGGGGAAAATATCATGTGGGACGAGTACGGTTGCCGCTGCGGCGCAAATCGCGGCGACAATTCTCCCGGAGCGGTGAAACTGTTTTACGGTTTCAACCAGCAGTGGGCTGTCACGGAAACATTCCGCGCCTTTAATACCGCCGGGCAGGATAATGATGTCATAATCGCCATCAGCGACTTCGACCAACGGCGCATCCGCCAGGAGCTTTACGCCGCGTGAGCAAACAATCGTCAGGTCGCCATCGCTGGCGACACTTGCGGTAGTTACCTGAATGCCGCCACGCACCAACAGGTCGATAGTGGTGACCGCTTCGGTCTCTTCACTACCAGGGGCGAGACATACCAGTGCTTGAGCGCTCATACTCACTCTCCTTTCGCTTAACCATTTCAAACAGGCGGGCATTTTCCGGGACGGCGATGCCGTGCGCACGTGCGCGTTTTAACAAATAGCCGGTAATGTAATCGATTTCGGTATGACGCAGGGCTTGAATGTCCTGCAGCATTGATGAGATGTTTTCCGCCGTACTGTCAATCACTTGCTCGACATAATAACGTAAATCATCCACTGATGTATGGTGACCTTCGCGTTCAATGACCGCAGCTACTTCCTGGCATATCAGCGCTATTTTTTCAGGATGCTGGCGTAGTTCGCCGTTAGGGCAGTCCCATAGCGCGGTGAGCGGGTTAATGACGCAATTTACTGCCAGTTTACGCCACAGCTCAGCGCGAATGTTGTTATGCCAGGCAACGTCTGGCAGCACATCCTGCAGGATTTCGGCCAGATAACTAAAATCACCATCTTGCTCACGCGCCGGGCCGATACGCGTTGTACCTTTCGCCACATGAATAATGACATTGCCGTCACGACGCGCTGCCTGTGTCGTAGTGCCTATTAACAATGGCTGCGGAATGTTATGCAGTTCTTCTATCGTTCCCATTCCATTGTGAATCAAAAGAATAGGCGTGGTTTCAGGCAGAATTGTAGCCAGGCTCTTTACCGCATCAGAAACCTGCCAGGCTTTTAGTGTGACCAGCAACAGATCGCTTTTCGCCAAAAAGTCGGGGTCGTTTGCCGTCAGGGATTCATTAAAAACTGACCCATCCGTGTCAATCAGGTTAACGCTGCAATAAGGCTGTGGTACACGTAGCCACCCTTGTACCTCATGTCCATGTTTGCACAGCGCTGTAAGCCAAAGCTGCCCTAAGGCTCCACATCCCAGTACGGTAATTTTCATTCTTCCTCCTCACCTGCAACAGCACCAGGTGTTAATCCATATCGGCCGCACCCTATTATTGTTCGCGGATATCAGTACCACGTACAATTAAAAGGTACAGCCTAGTATAGCGCTGTCTGTTGAGTAACTTTGCAGGTATTATGCTTCGCATCAAAAATGAAGGGAGAAGAAAAGATGCCATCTTTCGATATTGTCTCTGAAGTTGATCTTCAGGAAGCCCGTAACGCGGTCGATAATGCGAGCCGCGAAGTAGAGTCACGTTTTGATTTTCGTGGCGTAGAGGCTACTTTTGAGCTGAACGAGTCAAATAAGACCATTAAGGTGCTGAGCGAATCTGATTTCCAGGTTAATCAGTTGCTGGATATTTTGCGTGCCAAGCTCCTGAAGCGTGGTATTGAAGGGACTTCGCTGGACGTGCCGGAAACCTTCGTGCACAGCGGCAAAACCTGGTTTGTGGAAGCGAAACTGAAGCAGGGCATTGAAAGCGCAGTGCAGAAGAAAATTGTGAAGCTGATTAAAGACAGCAAGCTGAAGGTGCAGGCGCAGATTCAGGGCGAAGAAATTCGTGTGACTGGTAAGGCTCGTGACGATCTGCAAGCCGTTATGGCGTTGGTTCGCGGTGGCGATTTGGGGCAGCCATTCCAGTTCAAGAACTTCCGCGATTAAGTTCTTATGCCGGATGGTGGGTTACTCACTATCCGGCAAGCTCACTATCACGCCTGGCTTATCGCCTGCTCAACTTCAAATCGATTGGTCACTTTACTGTCGATTTTCACGTAGGCCGAATGTTCATTCGCCACAATCAACACTTCGCTCACCCCTTCTTTGGCCAGCAAACGCTGCTTAAGTGTGTCATCCGCGGCAATTTCCGGTGGAATTTCGACACGCAGGCTACTGACATACGGCGGCTCTTTCATTGTGCTTGCGACCAGCAGCCAGACCGCTGCCAGCAATGCACCGGCGAGGAATACAGCCTGGCCATCAAACATCTCGACAACCCATCCACCAAGTGAGCCGCCAATCGCGACACCGAGAAACTGGCTGGTGGAGTAAACGCCCATTGCCGTCCCTTTATAACCTGCGGGAGACTCTTTGCTGATAAGCGAAGGGAGGAGGGCTTCCATCAGGTTAAAGGCAAGGAAGAATAACTGAACACCCGCAATCAGGCCCCAGAAATGAATGTTTGCGATCCACAATACAATCTCTGCGGCAAGAATTAGTACCACACACGACAGGAAAACCCGTTTCATCCGACGTTTTACTTCGGCATAGATGATGAATGGCACCACGGAAACAAAAGATAGCAGCATCGTTACCAGATAAATTTTCCAGTGTTCCGCTGCGGGGAAACCCGCTTTCGCAAGCTGGCCAGGCAACGCGACAAAGGTGGACATTAGCAAGATGTGCAGGCACATGATGCCGAAATTGAGCTTCAGGAGTTTAGGCTCTGCCAGCACTTTGCGGAAGCTGCTTTTTACCATGCCCGATTCGCGGTTCAGCACATGGGTGGTGCTATTGGGGACTACCCAAATCGTCAGCACGATGCCGGTGGTGGCGAGGGCTGCAATCATCCAGAACAGCGCGTGTAATCCCAGCGCATGGGTGACGATCGGACCTAACACCATTGCAATGGCAAAAGTGATACCGAAGCTGACGCCGATAAACGCCATCGCTTTAGTGCGGTTTTGCTCACGCGTTAAGTCGGACAGTAACGCCATCACGGCGGCAGCAATCGCCCCGGAACCCTGCAGCGCGCGACCGAGAATAATTCCCCAAATGGAGTCTGAAAGTGCAGCAATCACGCTGCCAAAAACGAATATCGCCAGCCCGCCAACGATAAGCGGTTTTCGACCAATGCGGTCAGAGACCAAACCAAAGGGGATCTGGAAAACGGCTTGCGCCAGGCCATAAATGCCGATGGCAAGACCAATAAGCGCTTCGCTGGCACCCTGTAGCGCCATACCGTATGTGGTCAGAACCGGTAGGACCATAAACATGCCAAGCATGCGCAACGAGAATACGGTCCCTAAACCCCAGGTGGCGCGCAACTCACCAGGCGTCATTTTATAATCGTTCATTCCCACCTCTGTATTAATTTCGCGCCTAGTGTAAAGCGGTATGGTGGCGGGGTAAATACACGGTTAATGAGTAAATATTACGTTTCAGGGGGGATTGTGACGCACATAAAAAAGGGTGCCTAAGCACCCTTTTTCGCATCAGCAGATTTTACCAGACGTAAGTCAGCAGGTTCTGCGAGTTTGGCACCATAAAGTCGACGGACATCATCACGCTCAGCGCAGTAATGGCGATGATGGAGAAACCGAACAGCTTACGTGCCCAGACCCGGTCATCTTCCACTTTATAACCACGCAACGCCATGCCTAGCCACCAGACACTCACTGCTGCTGCAACCACCAGATATTTGTATCCAGCGTAACCGCCCAGTGAGAGCATCAGCGTAGCGATGGCAAACGCAATGATATACAGAGTGATATGGTTCTTCGCGACTGAAATGCCTTTTACCACCGGCAGTACCGGGATGTTGGCTGCCTGATAATCCTTAAAGCGGAAAATCGCAATCGCGTAAGAGTGCGGCATCTGCCACAGGCTGAAAATAGCCAACAGAATCAGTGCACCGCTATCGAACTCACCAGTTACCGCACAGTAGCCAATCACCGGCGGCGCAGCGCCGGAGAGTGAGCCAATCAGCGTGCCGTAAACCGAGTGACGCTTCATGTACAGACTATATACGCCAACATACACGACGAAGCCCATAACCCCTAGCCAGCAGGCCAGAGGGTTAGCGCCAAACCACAGCAGCATAAAGCCAGCAATACCCAGCAGGGTGGCGTATACCAGCGAGACCGCAGGGGAAATCAGACCCTTAACCAACACGCGGTTTTTGGTCCTCTCCATCTTCCTGTCGATATCCCTGTCGATGTAGTTGTTAAATACACAACCCGACGCCACAACCAGTGACACCCCAACCAACGTGTAGATAAACAGGGGATAGTCAATGCTGCCTTTAGAGGCCAGCAGGAATCCCCCAATCACCGAGATCAGGTTGCCAAAGATGATGCCTGGTTTCGTTACTTGCAGGTATTGCTTAAACATCATAATCGCCGCTCTTAGTGCATCATCATGTTGTAGTTGAGGTTCCACATAATCCAGATGGAGCCCACAACCAGGATGGCGATGATAAGCACAGTAAAGACAAAGGCCGTCATGTTCCAACCTTCATCAGATTTGGTATTCATGTGCAGGAAGCACACCAGGTGCACCAGAATCTGTACCACTGCCATCGCCAGAATAGTCCCCAGAATGACGGCCGGAGAGGCAGAACCTGTCATTACCATCCAGAACGGAATGACCGTCAGGATGATCGACAGGATAAAACCTGTCATGTAGGTTTTTACGCTGCCATGGGATGCGCCGCCGCTCTCGTTAGAATGACTCATTACATCGCCCCCATCAGATAAACAACAGTGAACACACAGATCCACACCACGTCCAGGAAGTGCCAGAACAGGCTCAGGCACATGATACGGGTACGGTTAGTACTGGTAAGGCCACGACGAGCAACTTGCACCATCAACACTGCCATCCAGATAAGACCGGAGGTGACGTGCAGACCGTGGGTACCGACCAGCGCGAAGAATGCTGACAGGAAGCCGCTACGATCCGGGCCCATACCGTTAACAATCAGGTGATGGAATTCATAGAGTTCCATCCCGATAAATCCGGCACCAAACAAGAAGGTCAACGCCAGCCAGGAGATAACCTGGCTCTTGTTGTTCTTGTACATGGCGATAGCCGCCATGCCGTAAGTAATGGAGCTGAATAACAGCAGGAATGTTTCAACCAGAACGAACGGCAGTTCAAAAATGTCCTTACCTGTTGGGCCACCTGCGGTGCCGTTCACCAGAACGGCATAGGTTGCAAACAGAATAGAGAACAGAATGCAGTCGCTCATCAGGTAGATCCAAAATCCGAAGATTTTGGTCTGGCCTGCATCGTGGTGCCCGTGTTCGTGCGCGTGGGCATTCGCGTGCGTCAAAGTATCAGTTGCCATTTTTCAGCCCTGCCTTAGTAATCTCATCGAAATGCTGGTTTTCCAGTTTTTCGACTTCCGGTACCGGCACGTAGTAATCCACGTCTTCATCAAAGCTTTTCACAATCCAGCTGATGATCATGCCTGCGAAGCTTGCAATCGCCAGCCACCAGATATGCCAGATCATGGCGAAACCAAACAGTGTTGCGAAGGCGGTAATGACGATACCTGCACCGCTGTTTTTCGGCATATGAATCTCTTCATAGTGCGCAGGCTGTTTGTACGCTTCACCTTTTTCTTTCATTTCCCAGAAGGCATCACGCTCGTGAACGTGCGGCACAACGGCAAAGTTATAGAACGGAGGCGGGGAAGAGGTTGCCCATTCCAGTGTACGGCCACCCCATGGGTCACCGGTCAGGTCACGGTTCTGCTCGCGGTCGCGAATAGAAACGAAGATCTGAATCAGCTGGCACAGGATACCCAGTGCAATCAGCGCGGCACCGCAAGCGGCAACGACCAGCATCGGATGGAACTGAGGGTCAATCTGCTGGCTGAGGCGACGGGTCATCCCCATAAAGCCCAGCACGTACAGCGGCATAAATGCCACGAAGAAGCCGATGATCCAGAACCAGAATGCGCGTTTGCCCCAGGTTTCGTTCAGCGTGAAGCCGAACGCTTTTGGCCACCAGTAGGTCATACCCGCGAAGCAACCGAACACGACGCCGCCGATGATAACGTTATGGAAGTGCGCAATCAGGAACAGACTGTTGTGCAGTACGAAGTCTGCACCCGGAACCGCCAGCAGCACGCCGGTCATACCGCCGACTGAGAAGGTTACGATGAAGCCAATCGTCCACAGCATTGCTGAGTGGAATACGATGCGGCCCTGATACATGGTGAACAACCAGTTGAAGATCTTCACCCCGGTCGGGATGGCGATAATCATCGTGGTGATACCGAAGAAGGCGTTTACGTTAGCGCCCGCACCCATGGTGAAGAAGTGGTGCAGCCAAACAACGAACGACAGTACGGTGATACACACGGTTGCCCACACCAGCGAGGTGTAACCAAACAGGCGTTTACGCGAGAAGGTTGCAGCGATTTCGGAGAAAACACCGAAGACCGGCAGAACCAGAATGTACACTTCCGGATGGCCCCAGGCCCAAATCAGGTTGATGTACATCATCATGTTGCCGCCCATATCGTTGGTAAAGAAATGGGTACCCAGATAGCGATCCAGGGTCAGCAACGCAACGGTGACGGTCAGGATTGGGAAGGAGGCGATAATCAGTATGTTTGCGCACAGAGATGCCCAGCTAAATACTGGCATCTTGAACATAGTCATACCTGGTGCACGCATCTTAATGATGGTCACAAAGAAGTTGATACCGGTCAGTGTTGTACCGATACCGGACAGCTGGACCGCCCATATCCAATAATCGACCCCGACGCTTGGACTGTACTCTATTCCCGAGAGTGGCGGATACGCCAGCCAACCGGTCTGTGCGAATTCACCTACGCCCAGAGACAGGTTAACCAGGATTACGCCGACAACGGTGAACCAGAAGCTCAGGTTGTTCAGGAATGGGAATGCAACGTCACGTGCGCCGATCTGCAGTGGAACCACCAGGTTCATCAGACCGATAACAAATGGCATTGCTACGAAGAAGATCATGATCACGCCGTGAGCCGTGAAGATCTGGTCGTAGTGGTGAGGAGGCAGGAAGCCCGCTTCACCCGCAGAAGCCAGCGCTTGCTGACTACGCATCATGATGGCGTCAGCAAAGCCACGGATCAACATGACGATTGCGACGATGACATACATGATGCCAAGGCGTTTGTGGTCAACCGAAGTTAGCCACTCTTTCCACAGGTAGGTCCACTTACCAAAGTAAGTGATAAGGCCTAGTAAGGCCGCTCCACCGATGATAATGGCAGCGATCGTAACCATGACGATTGGTTCATGGAACGGGACTGCATCCAGTGTCAATTTTCCGAACATCGTATTCTTCCTCGGCCCCTTAGTGAGCGGATTCCGCGTGGCTCATGTCCATGCCTTCCATCCCTTCGTGTGCGCTGTGCTCACCTTCTGGTTTGGTCATGTCCATGCTCTTACCGTGAGCCATAAATTTGTTAATAACGTCTTTAAACAAATCCGGTTTCACGTTGGAGAAGTATTCCACCTGGTTGTATTCACTTGGCGCAGCCACTTTCTCGAACGCCGCCATGTCACTCATGGTGTTCGTGGACTGTTTCGCTTTAGCAACCCATTGGTCGAATTCGGCGCGGTCCTTTGTTGCGATAGCCTTGAACTTCATACCGGAGAAGCCTGGTCCGCTGTAGCTTGCGGAGATACCATCATAAGTACCGACTTCGTTAGCGATCAGATGCAGGCGAGTCTGCATACCGGCCATGGCATAAATCTGGCTACCCAGACGCGGGATAAAGAAGGAGTTCATCACGGAGTTGGATGTCACTTTGAATTCAACCGGAGTGTTCGCCGGGAAGGCGATTTCATTCACGGTAGCGATACCCTGTTCCGGATAGATGAAGAACCATTTCCAGTCCATGGAAACCACTTCGATGGTAATTGGCTTCTCGTCATGCGCCAGCGGTTTGCTTGGCTCAAGTGCGTGAGTGGTTTTCCAGGTGAGTACAGCAAGGAAAATGATGATCAGAATCGGCACCGTCCAGACCACAGCTTCCACTTTATTGGAGTGTGACCAGTTCGGGCTGTACTTCGCATCTTTATTGCTTGCACGGTACTTCCAGGCAAAACCAACAGCCATCAAGATGGCAGGAATAACGACAATCAACATCAGGCCAAATGCCGTCAGTATCAGTGAACGTTGTTCCAGTCCAATCTGTCCTTTAGGGTCAAGCAGCGCAGAATTACAGCCACTGAGTAATGCAGTGCCTGCAATTAATGACAACCATCCCAAACTTTTATTGTATTTCCTGAGTCTCATTTAACGACCTCAATTCCACGGGACCGGGTGGCGTTTAAAGTGTGAGGGCATTTTACGGGAAGGTTACATTACTGTAAACATCATTGGATCTGTGTTACCGGGTTCTGCCGTGCGTGTCACATATGTTGCAATATATGTCAGGTTGGCTTTAAGAACCTGTTGCAACATCATGTTATAACGAAAGCGGGTTCATGGAGAAGGCATAGAGGGCAATTGGTATAACCAATGGTAAAATAAAACAATTGTTTAACAATTGATTATCAATAAAGAGACAATTGAAGGGCGGAAAATAAATCAGTCTTGGCTGAATCGAGTAAGGAAAATAGAATTTATAAAAGGCGTCAATAATTTCCAAATTCTATGGGGCACAAAACAACAAATATTATTTTTATCAATCGTTGTTTATTTAGCCGTTATAATTACGCAGGGTGATTACAACGGCCAAATAAACCGGTCAAATTACGCCAGACGCGTTTTGCGTAGAGCCAGGTAATCCAGCAGTCCACCGAATACGATCCCACAGACGGCGATCAGGACCGCAACTTCAAGGAGTTCCGACAGGAAGGAGAAATTGGTGTAATCGAGGGCGTTCATCGTTAGCAGTAACAGCCATACAGCCAGTAGACAGCAGCCCACCAATAGCGTCATTAATGCCAGATTGTATGCTCCGCGGAATTCCGTGCGCGGGATAAAACTTTCGTTTTGCCAGCTATGTTCCAGCGTCTGACGGCAAACCAGCAACAACACGAGACCTGGGATCGCGGCAAACACAGAGAACAGATAAAATGTTGGCCAGCCGTGCGCTTCGACAAACCAACCCGCTACCGGACCTACGTAAACGCGTCCAACTGCGGAAAGGGCTGAGAGCAGGGCGAATTGCGTTGCAGAAAAAGATTTATTACACAACGTCATTAACAGGGCGACAAACGCCGCTGTCCCCATGCCGCCGCAGAGGTTTTCGAAGAATACTGCCGCGCCCATACTGAACATGTGCTTATCAGTAATGGAAAGTAACCAGTAGCCTGCATTTGACGCCCCTTGCAGAACGCCGAAAATCAGCAATGCACGGAACAGCGACAGACGCTGCATCAGGATCCCGCCGTAGAGTGCGCCAACAATTGTGGCCAGCAGCCCCAGCGTTTTATTGACGACGCCGACTTCGCCTGCGTCAAATCCGACGCCGCGAATTAAAAATGTCGTGGTCAGGCTCATGGCGAAGGCATCGCCAAGTTTATACAGCACAATGAGCAGCAGGATAAGCCAGGCGTTGTTACGCCCAAAGAAGTCACGTAGTGGGGCGACAACCGCTTGTTCCAGCGTTTTGGGAACCGGAATAGTATCTGTGGGTTCTGGGGCCAACAGGGTGGCGATAATACAAGGAATGAGTAGTGCTGCCATCAACCAGTACATTCCTTGCCAGCCCAACCAGCGATCGGCCATCCACAGGGCCAGTCCACCGGAAACCAGCATCCCCAGGCGGTAACCCAGCACGCTGATTGCCGCGCCGGTTCCTCGTTCTTCTGCGGGCAAAACGTCCGTTTTCCATGCGTCAAAGACGATATCCTGTGAGGCTGAGCAGAACGCGATGACTACTGCGAGTGCAGCCATCCAGCGTAGTTGCGAGCCAGGTTCCAGGAATCCCATTGCGGCGATAGAAATGAGTAGTAATAGCTGGGTAGTGAGCAGCCAGCCGCGACGTCGCCCTAAAAAAGGTGGCGTGTAGCGGTCCATAACCGGGGACCAGAGGAACTTAAAGACGTAGGCCTGGCCGACCAGAGAAAAGAAGCCGATGGTTTTAAGGTCGATATTCTCAACCGTCATCCATGCCTGGAGCGTACCGGAGGTCAGTGCGAGTGGTAAACCGGAGGCAAAGCCTAGCATCAGCAGAATAGCTGATTTCGGTTGCTGGAAAATGCGTAAATAGTGACTGGGCATGAGTATTTAAAGCTGACCCGGCGTTAGCCGGGTCAGGATGCAGAAATTAACGTGCGTTCTGCTTGATGAAATCATGAACGCTGGTGTCCTGAGACATATCAGAGATGGTGTCTGTCAGGACGCTGTTAACGGCGTCCGCAATATTTTTGTTAGAGGCCTGGAATGCGCCTTCAACAGAGTAGCTTGCGCGGTAGTTTTTGGTCATCTTGTTGCCGTTTGCCGCGGTTGCGATAATAGCGATGTCGGCTTTGGTGGCGATGTTATAGCGCACGCTACCTTGAGACACATCAGCATACAGCTGGCTAACGATGATTTGCAGGTTAACTGCACCGTTCGGACCTACCATGTAACCGCGCGCGGTCATCTGTTTCTCCAGTACTTCTTGCAGCAGGAAGCGCAGATCGCGGGAAGCAGTCAGAGTAACCAGTTGATTGTCGCGGGTCACTTTCGCCAGTGCCTGATCCTGACGCTGGTCGGCGCCGTTGATGCTGACAGTCACACCCATCAGGCTAGGATCCTGCTGCGGCAGGGTAATTCTCGGAGAAACGTTAATGGTGGTGGGTGGAGTTGCGCAGCCAGCCAACATAAACAGCGCGACTAGAGGAAAGAGGATTTTTTTAAACATGCCAGGGCTCTCAGCGAATCTAAATTGTATGGTTAGAGAAATTTCCCGCCATCATAACATCGCCAACGACGAGGGGAAGTGGGTAACGCATGTAAATTCATCGCGTTGTCCGTTTAGTTACTTTGTAGATACCATAAGTGGAGTTTTTGCAATCAAACGAACAGATGAACCAGTGAACTTCATTCGTTTGAATGAGAAAATCAGACAAACGCTAATTATTTGTTGCTTAGGTGTAATGAAAACGGTAAAAGCGGCTAGTATTTAAAGGGATGGGTGACATCTCAGCGTTGTCGGAGGAAATATTTCATGATGATTCGTGAGCAAATAGAAGAAAAATTAAGGGCAGCGTTCCAACCCGTGTTCCTCGAAGTTGTGGATGAAAGCTATCGTCACAATGTTCCGGCAGGTTCTGAAAGCCACTTTAAGGTTGTGCTGGTCAGCGATCGCTTTGCAGGTGAGCGTTTTCTTAATCGTCATCGGATGATTTACGGTACGTTAACGGCGGAGCTCTCCACAACCGTGCATGCACTAGCCCTGCATACCTACACGACTAAGGAGTGGGAAGGGTTGCAGGATACTGTTTTTGCCTCTCCTCCCTGTCGTGGAGGTGGAGCGGGAAGCATCGCGTAGAAAAACGGATTTGCAACAACCGGCGCTTTTCCAGTATGTTGCTACAGATTATGTGAAAACGGCCTACGGGCCGTTTTGTTTTGTCTGAATTCTGAGCGAGTCGTATAGTATTCAGACAAAAATTAGCCGGGAATTGTGAAAAAAGCCGCAGCAACGCGCGATAACCGTTCTCGACTCATAAAAGTGATGCCGCTATAATGCGCGTCTTATTTTTCGGAATGTCTTCGGGATGATTCTGACGACAGGGAATGTGATTGATTATGAGAACATCCCGGTTCCGCGAAGCCAACAACCTGTGCTTGCGGAGAAGAGTTGACCGAGCACTGTGATTTTTTGAGGTAACAAGATGCAAGTTTCAGTTGAAACCACTCAAGGCCTTGGCCGCCGTGTAACGATTACTATCGCTGCTGACAGCATCGAGACCGCTGTGAAAAGCGAGCTGGTCAACGTAGCGAAGAAAGTGCGTATTGACGGTTTCCGCAAGGGAAAAGTACCGATGAATGTTGTTGCTCAGCGTTATGGCGCATCTGTTCGCCAGGACGTTCTGGGTGACCTGATGAGCCGTCACTTCGTTGACGCAATCATTAAAGAAAAAATTAATCCGGCTGGCGCACCGAACTACGTTCCGGGCGAATACAAACTGGGTGAAGATTTCACTTACGCGGTAGAATTCGAAGTATACCCGGAAGTTGAATTGACCGGTCTGGAAGCTATTGAAGTTGAAAAACCGGTTGTTGAAGTGACCGACGCTGACGTTGACGTTATGCTGGACACCCTGCGTAAGCAGCAGGCAACCTGGAAAGACAAAGACGGCGCTGCTGATGCAGAAGACCGTGTAACCATCGACTTCACCGGTTCTGTAGACGGTGAAGAGTTCGAAGGCGGCAAAGCATCTGATTTCGTACTGGCGATGGGCCAGGGTCGTATGATCCCGGGCTTTGAAGAAGGTGTTAAAGGTCACAAAGCTGGCGAAGAGTTCACTATCGACGTGACCTTCCCGGAAGAGTACCACGCTGAAAACCTGAAAGGTAAAGCCGCTAAATTCGTTATCAACCTGAAAAAAGTTGAAGAACGTGAACTGCCGGAACTGACTGAAGAATTCATCAAACGTTTCGGCGTTGAAGATGGTTCCGTTGCCGGTCTGCGCGCTGAAGTGCGTAAAAACATGGAACGCGAGCTGAAAGGTGCCGTGCGTAACCGCGTTAAGACTCAGGCGATCGAAGGTCTGGTGAAAGCCAATGACATCGACGTTCCTGCTGCTCTGATTGACAACGAAATCGATGTTCTGCGTCGTCAGGCTGCTCAGCGTTTTGGTGGCAACGAGAAACAAGCTCTGGAACTGCCGCGTGAACTGTTCGAAGAACAGGCTAAACGCCGCGTAGTTGTTGGCCTGCTGCTGGGCGAAGTGATTCGTACCAATGAGCTGAAAGCTGACGAAGAGCGTGTTAAGGGCCTGATCGAAGAGATGGCTTCTGCTTACGAAGATCCGAAAGAAGTTGTTGAATTCTACAGCAAAAACAAAGAGCTGATGGAAAACATGCGCAACGTCGCTCTGGAAGAACAGGCTGTTGAAGCGGTTCTGGCGAAAGCGAAAGTGACTGAAAAAGCCACTTCTTTCAACGAGCTGATGAACCAGCAGGCGTAATTCGTCGCTTTTTTAGCACGAAATATATACGCAAGCCCGTCACCTTCAGGTGGCGGGTTTTTTTTTGTCATGGATTTTGCATGGGAAGAGTGCGAAAACAGCGTTTCAGTGTTAGCGTTACAACAAAAGATTGTTATGCTTGAATTATGGCGATGTCGTACCCATTACAGAGGGACTAGCTGATAATCCGTCCATAAGGTTACAATCAGCACAGCAGGTTTTTTCAAATTTTATCCAGGAGACGGAAATGTCATACAGCGGCGAACGAGATAACTTTGCACCCCATATGGCGCTGGTGCCGATGGTCATTGAACAGACCTCACGTGGTGAGCGCTCTTTTGATATCTATTCTCGTCTACTTAAGGAACGCGTTATTTTTCTGACTGGCCAGGTCGAAGACCATATGGCTAACCTGATTGTGGCGCAGATGCTGTTCCTGGAAGCGGAAAACCCGGAAAAAGATATCTACCTGTACATCAACTCCCCTGGTGGGGTGATTACCGCAGGGATGTCTATCTATGACACCATGCAGTTTATTAAGCCGGACGTCAGCACCATTTGTATGGGCCAGGCGGCCTCAATGGGCGCGTTCCTGCTGACTGCAGGGGCAAAAGGTAAGCGTTTTTGCCTGCCTAACTCTCGCGTCATGATCCACCAGCCTCTGGGCGGTTACCAGGGCCAGGCGACGGATATTGAAATTCATGCCCGTGAAATCCTGAAAGTGAAAGGGCGCATGAATGAACTTATGGCGCACCATACGGGTCAATCTCTTGAGCAGATTGAGCGTGATACTGAGCGCGATCGCTTCCTCTCCGCTTCTGAAGCGGTGGAGTATGGTCTGGTCGACTCGATTTTGACCCATCGTAATTGATGCCTGAGGTGCAGGTGTGCCGCTACACACTTTATCCTTAAAGTTACCTCTTTGTAGGCTGCCAGCGCTTACCCCTGTTACTTACTTATGTAAGCGGCCGGGGATTTGCTTAGTTGCCGCCTCGATGTAGCTCGAATGATTTTGTGTATATACTAATGAAGGGCGGCACAACGCTGACAAGCGGCCTTGCGCCTGAGAATGGCATTTGCGTCGTCGTGTGCGGCACAAAGAACAAAGAAGAGGTTTTGACCCATGACAGATAAACGCAAAGATGGCTCGGGCAAATTGTTGTACTGCTCTTTTTGCGGCAAAAGCCAGCATGAAGTGCGCAAGCTGATTGCCGGTCCATCCGTGTATATCTGCGACGAATGTGTTGATTTATGTAACGACATCATTCGCGAAGAGATTAAGGAAGTAGCACCGCACCGTGAACGCAGTGCGCTGCCGACGCCACACGAAATTCGCAACCACCTGGACGATTACGTTATCGGTCAGGAACAGGCGAAGAAAGTGCTGGCGGTCGCGGTATACAACCATTACAAACGTCTGCGCAATGGCGACACCAGCAATGGCGTCGAGTTGGGCAAAAGTAACATCCTGCTGATTGGCCCGACGGGTTCCGGTAAAACGCTGCTGGCTGAAACGCTGGCGCGCCTGCTGGATGTTCCGTTCACTATGGCTGATGCCACCACCCTGACCGAAGCCGGTTATGTGGGTGAAGACGTTGAAAATATCATTCAGAAACTGTTGCAGAAGTGCGATTACGACGTACAGAAAGCGCAGCGCGGGATTGTCTATATTGATGAGATCGACAAAATCTCGCGTAAATCAGACAACCCGTCTATTACGCGTGACGTTTCCGGCGAAGGCGTACAGCAGGCGCTGCTGAAACTGATCGAAGGGACAGTTGCTGCAGTTCCGCCTCAGGGGGGACGTAAGCATCCGCAGCAGGAGTTCTTGCAGGTTGACACCTCTAAGATCCTGTTTATCTGCGGTGGTGCTTTCGCAGGGCTGGATAAGGTGATTGCTAACCGTGTTGAAACCGGCTCCGGCATTGGTTTTGGTGCGACGGTAAAAGCCCAGTCTGATAAAGCCAGCGAAGGTGAACTGCTGTCGCAGGTCGAACCGGAAGATCTGATCAAGTTTGGTCTGATCCCTGAATTCATCGGTCGTCTGCCGGTTGTGGCAACTCTGAGCGAACTGAGTGAAGAAGCGCTGATCCAGATCCTGAAAGAACCGAAAAACGCCCTGACCAAACAGTATCAGGCGCTGTTCAATCTTGAAGGTGTCGATCTGGAATTCCGTGAAGAAGCTCTGGATGCGATTGCTAAAAAAGCGATGGCGCGCAAAACCGGTGCCCGTGGCCTGCGTTCTATCGTGGAAGCTGCGCTGCTCGACACAATGTACGATCTGCCTTCTATGGAAGACGTCGAAAAAGTAGTGATCGACGAGTCCGTGATCAGTGGCCAAAGCAAGCCGTTATTGATTTACGGTAAGCCGGAAGCACAGCAGGCATCTGGTGAATAATTAACCATTTTATACAATCGGTTAATCAAAAAGGGGGGATTTTATCTCCCCTTTTATTTTTCCGTAAACATGGCGTTGAATGTGTGGGAAACATCCCCATATACTGACATACATGTTAAAGGTGGTATGAAGCACAGCAATGCCATCCGATTACCTGGCGGACACTAAACTAAGAGAGAGCTCTATGAATCCTGAGCGTTCTGAACGCATTGAAATCCCCGTATTGCCGTTGCGCGATGTGGTGGTTTATCCGCACATGGTCATACCCTTATTTGTAGGGCGGGAAAAATCTATCCGTTGCCTTGAAGCGGCTATGGACCATGATAAAAAAATCATGCTGGTCGCGCAGAAAGAAGCTTCAACGGATGAGCCGGGTGTAAACGATCTTTTCACCGTCGGGACCGTGGCCTCTATTTTGCAGATGCTGAAACTGCCTGACGGCACCGTAAAAGTGCTGGTCGAGGGGTTACAGCGCGCGCGTATTTCTGCGCTGTCTGATAACGGCGAGCATTTCTCTGCGAAAGCGGAGTACCTTGATTCGCCAGCCATTGATGAGCGCGAACAGGAAGTGCTGGTGCGGACCGCAATCAGCCAGTTCGAAGGCTATATCAAGCTGAACAAGAAAATCCCACCAGAAGTGCTGACGTCGCTTAACAGCATTGACGATCCTGCGCGTCTGGCGGATACCATCGCTGCGCATATGCCGCTGAAGCTGGCTGATAAACAGTCCGTTCTGGAGATGTCCGACGTTAACGAACGTCTGGAATATCTGATGGCGATGATGGAATCTGAAATCGATCTGCTGCAGGTTGAGAAACGCATTCGCAACCGCGTTAAAAAGCAGATGGAGAAGTCCCAGCGTGAGTACTATCTGAACGAGCAAATGAAAGCCATTCAGAAAGAGCTCGGCGAGATGGACGATGCGCCGGATGAAAACGAAGCGCTGAAACGTAAGATCGACGCGGCGAAAATGCCGAAAGAGGCAAAAGAGAAAGCGGAAGCTGAACTGCAGAAGCTGAAAATGATGTCTCCAATGTCGGCAGAAGCGACTGTAGTACGTGGCTACATCGACTGGATGGTACAGGTTCCGTGGAATGCGCGTAGCAAGGTCAAAAAAGACCTGCGTCAGGCGCAGGAAATCCTTGATACCGACCATTACGGTCTGGAGCGCGTGAAAGACCGTATTCTCGAGTATCTTGCGGTTCAAAGCCGTGTGAACAAAATCAAGGGGCCGATCCTGTGCCTGGTTGGACCGCCGGGGGTGGGTAAAACCTCTCTGGGCCAGTCCATCGCTAAAGCGACCGGGCGTAAATACATTCGTATGGCGCTGGGCGGCGTGCGTGATGAGGCTGAAATTCGTGGTCACCGCCGGACTTATATTGGTTCGATGCCGGGTAAACTGATCCAGAAAATGGCCAAAGTGGGCGTTAAAAACCCGCTGTTCCTGCTTGATGAGATCGACAAAATGTCTTCCGACATGCGTGGCGATCCGGCTTCCGCACTGCTTGAAGTGTTGGATCCAGAGCAGAACGTGGCGTTCAGCGATCACTACCTGGAAGTGGATTACGATCTCAGCGACGTCATGTTCGTTGCGACCTCTAACTCCATGAACATTCCGGCGCCGTTGCTGGATCGTATGGAAGTGATCCGTCTGTCCGGTTATACCGAAGACGAGAAGCTGAATATCGCCAAACGTCACCTGCTGCCGAAGCAGATTGAGCGTAACGCGCTGAAAAAAGGCGAGCTGACGGTCGACGATAGCGCCATTGTGGGCATTATTCGTTACTACACTCGTGAAGCAGGCGTACGTAGTCTGGAGCGTGAAATCTCCAAACTGTGCCGTAAAGCGGTTAAACAACTGTTGCTCGATAAGTCACTGAAGCATATCGAAATCAATGGCGATAACCTGCATGATTACCTGGGGGTACAGCGCTTTGACTACGGCCGTGCGGACAACGAAAACCGCGTTGGTCAGGTTACGGGGCTGGCATGGACGGAAGTAGGTGGCGATCTGCTGACCATTGAAACCGCTTGTGTACCGGGTAAAGGCAAGCTGACCTACACCGGTTCTCTGGGTGAAGTGATGCAGGAATCCATTCAGGCAGCGCTGACCGTGGTTCGTGCGCGTGCGGAAAAACTGGGCATTAATCCGGATTTTTACGAAAAACGCGACATCCACGTCCACGTACCTGAAGGGGCAACACCGAAGGATGGTCCGAGTGCGGGTATTGCCATGTGTACTGCGCTGGTGTCTTGTCTGACTGGTAACCCGGTGCGTGCAGATGTAGCAATGACCGGCGAGATCACTCTGCGTGGTCAGGTTCTGCCTATCGGTGGTTTGAAAGAAAAATTGCTGGCAGCACACCGTGGCGGCATCAAAACGGTCTTAATTCCAGATGAAAACAAACGTGACCTGGAAGAGATTCCGGACAACGTAATTGCCGATCTGGACATCCATCCGGTGAAACGCATTGAGGAAGTTCTGACTCTCGCACTGCAAAATGAACCGTCTGGAATGCAGGTTGTAGCGGCAAAATAGTGACCTCGCGCAAAGAGCACTAATAAAAACAGGGCTGGCAGGTCATTTCGGACTTGCCAGCCTTTTTTTGTATAGCTAATTTAGATGACGGATTAGGTCTGCCATCATTAACGGGTGTTGTAAGGGCATGGCAGGCCTGATATAACTGCTGCGCGTTCGCACTTTGAAGGATTCAGGTGCGATATAAATTATAAAGAGGAAGAGAAGAGTGAATAAATCTCAACTGATCGACAAAATTGCTGCAGGGGCTGATATCTCTAAAGCTGCGGCTGGCCGTGCGTTAGATGCAATTATTGCTTCTGTTACCGAATCTCTGAAAGAGGGTGATGACGTAGCGCTGGTAGGTTTTGGTACTTTTGCCGTTAAAGAGCGTGCTGCCCGTACTGGTCGCAACCCGCAAACTGGTAAAGAGATCACCATCGCCGCGGCAAAAGTACCGGGTTTCCGTGCAGGTAAAGCACTGAAAGACGCGGTAAACTAAGAGTGATCCCCTTGGGGATGTGACAAAGTACAAGGGCGCATCAACTGATGTGCCTTTTTTATTTCCCATTCCGGGACTTTCTACGTGTTGTGGGCTGACAATTGCCCCTGTTTCTTGTCACAATAGACCTTTCCGCGCAGCGTTCAGAAAACGCTATGCTGCGTGAGGTATACAGTCACCTACAGCGGAGTGTGGTTACACCATGATGGACAGCTTACGCACGGCTGCTAACAGTCTCGTGCTCAAGATTATTTTCGGTATCATTATCGTGTCGTTCATTTTGACCGGCGTGAGTGGTTACCTGATTGGCGGAAGCAACAACTACGCCGCAAAAGTGAATGGCCAGGAAATTAGCCGCGGGCAGTTTGAGAATGCGTTTAACAGCGAACGTAATCGCATGCAGCAGCAGTTGGGCGATCAGTACTCTGAACTGGCGGCAAACGAAGGCTACATGAAAACGCTGCGTCAGCAGGTGTTGAATCGTCTTGTGGACGAGGCTCTACTGGATCAGTACTCCCGTGAGCTTAAGCTCAGCATCAGCGACGAGCAGGTTAAACAGGCTATTTTTGCTACTCCTGCTTTCCAGGTTGATGGCAAATTTGATAACAACCGCTACAACGCGATTGTGAATCAGATGGGGATGACTGCAGACCAGTATGCTCAGGCACTGCGTAACCAGCTCACCACGCAGCAACTGATCAACGGCGTTGCCGGGACAGATTTCATGCTGAAAGGTGAAACGGATGAGCTGGCGGCGCTGGTCGCACAACAACGTGTCGTGCGTGAAGCGACGATTGACGTCAACGCCCTTGCTGCGAAGCAATCGGTGACCGACCAGGAAGTAGCCAGCTACTACGAGCAGAATAAAAATCGCTTTATGACGCCGGAGCAGTTCCGTGTGAGTTACATCAAGCTGGATGCTGCAGCAATGCAGGAAACAGCCAGCGATGCTGATATTCAGTCTTAC
This sequence comes from Citrobacter sp. Cm046, assembly GCF_030333065.1. NCBI lineage: Bacteria > Pseudomonadati > Pseudomonadota > Gammaproteobacteria > Enterobacterales > Enterobacteriaceae > Citrobacter > Citrobacter sp. Cm046. The sequence continues at coordinate 235,309 of NZ_JAOWGP010000036.1, forward strand.
TATGACCAGCATCAGGATCAGTTCACCCAACCTCAGCGTAGCCGTTACAGCATCATTCAGACTAAAACGGAAGATGAAGCCAAAGCGGTACTGGATGCGCTGAACAAAGGCGGCGATTTTGCCGCTCTGGCCAAAGAAAAATCCGCCGACATTATCTCTGCCCGTAACGGCGGTGATATGGGATGGCTGGAAGAATCTACTACGCCGGATGAGTTGAAAAATGCTGGCCTGAAAGAAAAAGGTCAGCTGTCAGGTGTGATCAAATCTTCGGTTGGTTTCCTCGTTGCCCGCCTGGACGATATCCAGCCAGCACAGGTTAAACCTCTGAGCGAAGCGCGTGATGATATCGCGGCGAAAGTGAAGCAGGAAAAAGCGCTGGATGCTTACTATGCGTTGCAACAGAAAGTGAGCGATGCTGCAAGTAACGATAACGAATCCCTGGCGGGGGCTGAGCAGGCTGCTGGCATGAAAGCGGTCGAAACGGGCTGGTTTAGCCGTGACACCCTGCCGGAAGAGCTGAATTTCAAACCTGTCTCTGACATCATTTTTAATGGTGGTCTGATTGGTGAGAATGGTTCTCCGGGCAGTAACTCTGACATCATCACAGTGGATGGCGATCGTGCGTTTGTGCTGCGTATTGCGGAGCATAAAGCAGAGGCTGTTAAGCCACTGGCGGATGTGAAAGAGCAGGTCATCGCGCTCGTTAAGCATAATAAAGCTGAGCAACAGGCGAAACTGGATGCAGACAAACTGCTGACTGAGCTGAAAGCCGGTAAAGGTGATGAAGCAATGAAAGCAGCCGGTCTTAGCTTCGGCGAAGAGAAGACGCTGAGCCGAACTGGCCAGGATCCCGTGAGTCAGGCTGCATTTGGCCTGGGGCTGCCTGCGAAAGACAAGCCGAGCTACGGCGTGGCGAACGATATGCAGGGCAATGTAGTTCTGCTGGCGCTGGAAGAAGTGAAAGCGGGTTCTATGCCTGAGCAGCAGAAGAAAGCGATGGTTCAGGGGATTACCCAGAATAACGCACAGATTGTCTTCGAAGCGCTGATGAGCAACCTGCGTAAAGCTGCAAAAATTAAAGTCGGTGATGCGCTGGAACAGCAGCAGTAACCGAGGCTCTTCGCAAAAAATTGCAAAAAGTTGTATTCCCCAAAGGCCGCTTTCGCGGCCTTTTCCATTTCTGATATTTGCTATTTGTCTGCTGTTCTTCACCTCGCTATCGTGACTCTACTGTTAACAAACAAGGAGCAAACAGTATGAAACATGGAATCAAAGCACTGCTTATTACCCTTTCGTTGACTTGTGTGGGTATGACACAAAGTGCGCTGGCGGCGGAACCTGTCGCAAAAAGTCAGATGACCCAGACCAAAGCAGATACCTCTGGTGCGGCGCATGGAAAAGCAACTGCACCGGCAAAATCCAGCGATGATGAAGGCACCAGGGTAAGTATCAATACAGCCTCTGCGGAGGATTTAGCGCGGGTTATGAATGGTGTGGGATTGAAGAAGGCGCAGGCGATAGTCAGTTATCGGGAGGAGTACGGACCGTTTAAAACCGTCGATGATTTAAAGCAGGTGCCGGGAATGGGAAGTTCACTGGTGGAACGTAATCTGGCATTTTTAACACTTTAATAACTTGCGCAGTGGCAAAAATTTGCCAGACTATAGAGGTCATACCAGTTATGACCTCTATACTCGTCGCCTTTCAAGCTGTAGATGCGTTGGTTACGCTCACTTGCCCGAATTATACGCTTGCTGCGTTACTCGGTCTGCGACCTCCCTCTTAGGGGCCAGCGCAAGCGCTGTTCAAAACACAGCGTGTTTTGTCCTGCAACTCGAAATCCTTAGAGTATGTTCTTATAAAAAAATTAGGGTTCCCGCGCTATGCAAACACAGATTAAAGTCCGTGGTTATCATCTCGATGTCTATCAGCACGTCAACAATGCCCGTTATCTTGAGTTTCTGGAAGAAGCCCGCTGGGACGGTCTTGAAAACAGTGATAGCTTTCAGTGGATGACCGCACACAACATCGCTTTTGTGGTGGTTAACATCAATATTAACTACCGGCGTCCTGCCGTGCTGAGCGATCTGCTGACCATAACCAGCCAGGTACAACAGTTAAACGGAAAAAGTGGAGTTTTAAACCAGACAATCACTCTGGAGCCGGAAGGGCAGGTCGTAGCCGATGCGTTAATTACTTTTGTCTGCATTGATTTGAAAACTCAGAAAGCGCTACCGCTGGAAGGAGAGTTGCGAGAAAAGCTGGAGCAGATGGTGCAGTAATTGTCGGTTGCCTGATGGCGTTTTTCTTATCAGGCCCAGAAGTTCATTATTTGTAAGCCGGATTAGGCGGTTATGCCGCAATCCGGCTCAATTCAAAAATTACTTTAACCCGGTCTTGCGCTTCATTGCAGCCATAATCTCGGATTTATCCGCCAGATAATGGTTCAGACCGTTAGCGCGCAGATTACAGGCGGCACAATGACCACAACCGTCGCCCTTAATTCCGTTGTAGCAGGTCAGTGTCTCATTACGCACCAGATCCAGCTTGCCCCAGTAATCGGCCAGCGCCCAGGTTTCAGCTTTATCAATCCACATCAGCGGGGTTTCAAAGCGGATGTCTTTTGCCATCCCCAGACTAACGGCATGGTTCAGCGCTTTGACAAATTCATCGCGACAATCCGGATAACCGGAGAAATCGGTTTCGCAGACGCCGGTAATGACAGCCTCCGCTTTCACCTGGTAAGCATAAATAGCCGCCAGCGTTAAAAACAGAATATTGCGCCCTGGCACAAAGGTATTGGGGATGCCGTCAGCATCCGGTTCATAATCCGGAACCGGAATATTATCCCGGGTCAGACTACTGACAGCCAGTTCGCTGAGCAGCGTGACATCAAGGACTTTGTGTGCACGGGCACCAAGTTTTAAGGCCAGGTCACGTGCGACATCAATCTCAGCGCGATGGCGCTGACCATAATCAAAGGTCACGCAGTGCACTTCATCATACTGATGCAGCGCTTGCGCCAGACAAGTGGTGGAGTCCTGACCTCCACTAAATACTACAACGGCACGTTTCATGGCTTTTCCTGACAAATAACAAAAACCCTATGGTAGCGCCTGGGCGTGGCGCCGACCAGCTTCTTCACACTGAAGGGGGTGGGAGCCAGGCTTCGGCGAACTCAAACCAGCCTCGTGGGTTCAGGCGTACGCCATTTACGCCTGGTGGAGCGCTAATGCGATAGTGATAATTGAACAGCGGCGTTAGCGTGGCGTCATTCATAAGGCTGGCGAAAACCTGTTGTAAAGCCGCGTGTCGATGGCCCTCATCAGCCTGAATTTGCAGTGCATCCAGCGTCGCTTGCAGATGGGAGAACGCTGGAGCGTCCAAAACATGCGGCCATAGCTGATCGCAGCGCAACCACTGTTCGAGGGTATATTCTGGCGCCTCGCCAATTAGCCTGTCACCCATCATCAGGTCTGCCTGGGCCAGAGGATGGTCGCCATCCCAGTTCTTCGCATTATGAAAAATCAGCGTTAATTCACAGCCCAGTATTGCCAGCGCCTGGCGAAGCTGTTCGGCCATGGCGTGCAGTTCAACCGGAAGGTGATAAGCCAATGTCAGTTTTTCCGGCAGTGGTACTTCGTCCTGGTTATCCCATTGTGGGATGGTCCACCCGGGCAACAGCGCATTGCTTGGGGTAATGAGATTTTCATCCACATCAAGAGTTTGTAACAGGGAAGAACGATGAATGATATTGACCAACCGGCGAGCCTGGAGCGTGTTCAGACGAGAACTTTTCCGCAGCGTCAAATAGCAAAATCCGAGGCTGATCCCGCTGCTAACCTGACTTAGCATGGCAAGCTCGTCAGGTTTACCAATCGCAATTTGCACCGGATGACGACAGCTGGTACCCAGGTCCTGGGCGAAAAGTTGCGGGGTGATCCAGTATTCAATAGCTTTCAGCAACGGATGGTTTAGATGATAGTGCTCATGGCTCTCTATGCGTACCAGATCGGGTGTAAACAGCGTCAGCCGGAACGGACCGGTGCCGACGAGTGGCTGTTCAGGATGGGCAAGGTGGCTGCTGTAGCTTGCCAGACGGTGCGCCAGCCAGAAATCAGGACGATGGAGAATAAAGGTCAGGCATTGAGGATGCGTTACTTCAATGCGTTTAATGCTGATAAACAATTTATTGAGCGCAGGAAGTTCGAGCAGCATTAACAGGCGCTGATGTAGCTGTGCAGTATTTACCGCATCACCATTATGCCAGTACAGCGTGGAGCGAATATAGAAATCCCAGCGCAGGCCGTCGGCGGAGATATCCCAGTGATGAGCTAAATCTCCACAGGGGCGTTGGGTATAACTATCAAAGCGGGTCAAGCCAGAGAATATCTGCCCGGCGAGGTGTTGTTCAGCACGACCGGGGAGAAAGCCTGGATGTAGCGGATCAAGCTGGCGGTAATAGGGGATACGCAATGTCGGCGTATCGTTTTGCCACTGCCCCCCCATAAACGGTTGCAGCAGAGTTCTTAACTCTCCGGGAGCCAGCTGGGCCAGTTCCAGTACGCTGAGTTGTTCTCCCTTTTGTAGTGCCTGTTCCATCATCGTGTTGCGCAGTGAGTCGGGTGTTACCAAAAAGCGCAACAGGCCCCGTTTTCCGCGGCCGGGCTGTGCTTCCCATATCAGCCACCCGGCATCCTGCGCCTGTTTCAGTAACGTTCTTGCATGGCGCTCGCTGCAAAAACATCGCTCAGCCAGTTCGCCAACGGTGACCGACTGGGGTTCTCCGCTCGACGGCTGCCAGAGGCGTTGGTACTGGTTCAGGCGATTTAAAAGTCGCATTTATACTTCATCATTCAAGCTGCCTCTTTGTTGGCTGCACATTACCCGCCCCTTAAGGGGCCGCTACAGGTAGAGTTCAAATCTGCTCCGCCCCTGTCACATACTGGAATATATGTTCCTGGGAATTCCTTCACTTGCCGCTTCGATGCTTCTCGAATGATGTTGTGTAAAGAAACCCGGAACAATTTGTTTTATCTATTCACTATTACTTCCGTATATCTCAGGTGATACTGAACCACAAGTTAACTGCGTCACAGTGTGGAGAAAGAAATGGCTCGTCTGGCTGCGTTTGATATGGATGGCACCCTTTTGATGCCGAATCACCATTTAGGTGATGAAACGCTCTCAACGTTGGCACGCCTGCGTGAACGCGATATCACTCTGACGTTTGCCACCGGTCGCCATGTCCTGGAGATGCGCCATATTTTAGGTACGATCTCGCTGGATGCCTTTTTGATAACGGGCAACGGGACGCGCATTCATTCGCTGGAAGGCGATGTACTTCACCGTCAGGATCTGAACCCCGCTGTGGCTGATATTCTCCTGCATCATGTGTGGGATACGCAGGCCAGCATGCATGTCTTCAACGATAACGGCTGGTTTACCGGACAAGAGATCCCGTCGATCCTGAAAGCGCATGTATACAGTGGATTTCTCTATCAGATAGTTGATGTGAAACGAATTCCGGCCCATCAGGTAACGAAGATCTGTTTCTGCGGCGATCATGACGATCTCATCCGCCTGCGCATTCAATTAAATGAGGCGCTGGGCGAGCAGGCAAATCTCTGTTTTTCCGCCGTAGATTGTCTGGAGGTTCTGCCGCTGGGCTGCAATAAAGGCTCCGCGCTGGCGGTGTTGAGTGATCATTTAGGTTTTTCAATGGCAGAGTGCATGGCATTTGGTGACGCCATGAACGATCGTGAAATGTTGGGCAGCGTCGGGCGCGGGCTGATTATGGGGAACGCCATGCCGCAATTGATTGCTGAACTTCCTCATTTATCGGTGATTGGGCATTGCCGCAATCAGGCTGTATCTCACTTTTTGACGCATTGGCTGGATAATCCGCATCTACCTTATTCCCCCGAATGAGAGATCCCTTCCAGCAAGCCAGACCTTTAGGTCTGGCTTTTTTTTATCTGCTTTAGTTGATATTCAGTAACCGGGATATTTCCGCTTTCCATGGCGCTAAATCACCGATATGCACACTGACCCATTGCGGGTTGTAGTAAGTCTCAAGATAGCGTTCGCCGCTGTCGCACAGAAGCGTCACCAACGAGCCAGTTTCTCCTGCATCGCGCATGCGGGCGGCAAGTTGTAACGTTCCCCACATATTGGTTCCTGTTGAGGCACCGACTTTTCGGCCCAACTGTGTTTCCAGCCAATGTGCAGTGGCAACGCTGGCTGCATCCGGTACGCGCAGCATTTCATCGACGACATCGGGAATGAAAGACGGTTCTACGCGCGGGCGACCGATACCCTCAATTTTACTTCCCACAGGGCTGCGTAACGTGGCATCACGATCCTGCCAGTATGGCAGAAAGACAGAGTTTTCCGGGTCAACTACCATCAGATGAGTGTCATAACCCTGGCAGCGAATATAGCGGCCTATCGTTGCTGATGTACCACCGGTTCCGGCGCTCATCACGATATGTCTGGGAACGGGGTTGGGTTCACATTCCATCTGGCGGAAGATGCTGTCGGCAATGTTGTTATTGCCACGCCAGTCGGTAGCGCGTTCGGCGTAGGTGAATTGATCCATGTAATGACCGTTTAGTTCACGTGCCAGTTGCTCGGACGCAGCATAAATTTCGCAGGCGCTTTCCACAAAATGACAACGGCCGCCGTAAAACTCAATCTGTTCAATTTTACGTTTTGCCGTACAGGAAGGCATAACGGCAATAAACGGCAGTCCTAACAGCCGGGCGAAATAGGCTTCTGAAACCGCCGTTGACCCCGAAGACGATTCAATAATGGTGGTGCCTTCTTTGATCCAGCCATTACACAATCCGTACAGGAACAATGAACGCGCCAGTCGATGCTTCAGGCTGCCAGTTGGATGCGTACTCTCATCTTTCAGGTAGAGCTGAATACCTGGAAACGCCGGGAGTGACAGGCGAATGAGATGCGTATCTGCGGAGCGCTGATAATCCGCATTGATTTCATTAATGGCGTTTTTAACCCAGGATCTATTCATCATTAATATCCATTTGTCATTTTGTGCCTAGATTAGCGAAAAGCACGGAAAAAATTGTTGCCATTTAGCCTTTAAAATAGAATGTAAGGAGAAAATTCTTCTCTGTGGAGTGGATATGTTAGACAAAATTGACCGTAAGCTGCTCGGCTTACTGCAACAGGACTGCACCCTTTCTTTGCAGGCATTGGCGGATGCCGTTAATCTGACCACCACTCCCTGCTGGAAGCGACTCAAGAGGCTGGAGGATGACGGCGTACTCCTCGGTAAAGTCGCGCTACTGGATCCGGAAAAACTGGGGCTGGGTTTAACCGCATTCGTGTTGATTAAGACCCAGCATCACAGCAGTGAATGGTATTGCCGCTTTGTCACTGAAGTCACCGGCATGCCGGAGGTACTGGGTTTCTGGCGTATGGCGGGGGAGTACGACTACCTGATGCGGGTTCAGGTCGCCGATATGAAACGTTATGACGATTTCTACAAGCGCCTGGTGAACAGCGTACCGGGGCTATCGGACGTTACCTCAAGCTTTGCCATGGAACAGATTAAATATACTACTGCTCTACCTATTGAATAATTCTTCCGGCGGTCATTGCCGAAAATCAAGTCAGGACATAACGCGTGCGATTATTTGCTCAATTAAGCTGGTACTTTCGTCGGGAGTGGCGTCGCTACCTCGGGGCAGTGGCCTTGCTTATCATCATCGCTATCCTTCAGCTTATTCCACCAAAAGTTGTGGGTATTATTGTGGATGGCGTCAGCACTCAGCAGTTCACGACTGAACAAGTGCTCTTGTGGATCGGCACGATTGCTCTGATTGCTGTGGTGGTCTATTTGCTGCGCTATGTCTGGCGCGTGCTGCTGTTTGGTGCTTCCTATCAACTTGCTGTCGAGCTGCGAGAAGATTATTACCGCCAGCTTAGCCGCCAGCATCCTGAGTTTTATCTGCGCCATCGCACGGGTGATCTGATGGCGCGCGCCACTAACGATGTCGACCGGGTGGTGTTTGCTGCCGGGGAAGGTGTACTGACGTTGGTGGACTCACTGGTGATGGGATGTGCGGTATTGATCGTGATGTCGACGCAAATTAGCTGGCAGCTTACGCTAATCGCCTTATTGCCGATGCCGGTGATGGCACTGATGATTAAACGTTACGGCGATAGGTTGCATAACCGCTTTAAACTGGCGCAGGCGGCATTCTCCAGCCTTAACGATCGTACTCAGGAGAGCCTGACCAGCATTCGCATGATTAAAGCCTTTGGCCTGGAAGACCGTCAGTCGGCCTTATTTGCGGCAGACGCCGAAGATACCGGGAAGAAAAATATGCGCGTTGCGCGTATTGATGCCCGCTTTGACCCAACAATTTATATCGCTATTGGCATGGCGAACCTGCTGGCAATTGGCGGCGGAAGCTGGATGGTGGTTCACGGATCGCTGACGCTAGGTCAGTTGACCAGTTTTATGATGTATCTCGGTTTGATGATTTGGCCAATGCTGGCGCTGGCGTGGATGTTTAACATCGTCGAGCGCGGTAGCGCTGCGTACAGCCGCATTCGTGCCATGCTTGCCGAAGCTCCTGTGGTAGATGATGGCGTGGAGTCGGTGCCGGAAGGTCGTGGAGAATTGTCGGTAGCGATCCGCGAATTCAGCTATCCGTTAATGACTCACCCAACTCTTGAAAACGTCAGCTTTCAGCTTAAGCCTGGGCAGATGCTGGGTATCTGTGGTCCGACAGGTGCAGGAAAAAGTACCATTCTGGCGCTGATCCAGCGCCACTTCGATATTACGCAGGGCGATGTGCGTTTTCATGATATTCCGTTAACGCGCTTACAGCTTGATAGCTGGCGCAGTCGGCTGGCAGTTGTTAGTCAGACACCATTTTTGTTTTCGGATACGGTCGCCAACAACATTGCTCTTGGACGCCCGCAGGCGACGCAGGACGAGATTGAACATGTGGCGCGCTTAGCCAGCGTACACGAGGATATTTTACGTCTTCCCCAGGGGTATGACACCGAGGTCGGTGAGCGTGGCGTTATGCTGTCAGGTGGGCAAAAACAGCGTATTTCCATCGCCCGCGCGTTGCTGCTCAATGCGGAAATCCTGATTCTGGACGATGCCCTGTCGGCGGTAGATGGTCGTACTGAGCATCAGATCCTGCACAACCTGCGGCAGTGGGGCGAAGGGAGAACCGTTATTATCAGCGCTCACCGCCTGTCTGCTTTGACGGAAGCCAGCGAGATTATTGTGATGCAGCATGGACATATTACCCAGCGTGGAGAACATGATTATTTGGTGCAGCAACCTGGCTGGTATCGTGATATGTACCGTTATCAACAGCTGGAAGCGGCGCTGTCTGACGCCCCGGAAATAAATGAGGAGGCGGCTAATGCGTAGCTTTGGGCAATTATGGCCGACCCTGAAAAGGCTGCTGGTGTATGGATCACCGTGGCGAAAACCGCTGGCCATTGCGGTGGTCATGCTGTGGGTAGCCGCGGCGGCCGAAGTCAGTGGTCCGCTGTTGATTAGCTATTTCATCGATAACATGGTGGCGAAAAACAACCTGCCGTTAGCGATGGTCGCCGGGTTGGTCGCGGCTTACATAGGTCTGCAACTGCTGGCTGCGGGTTTGCACTACGCGCAGTCACTGTTGTTTAACCAGGCCGCTGTCGGTGTGGTGCAGCAGCTACGTACGGATGTTATGGATGCCGCGTTGCGCCAGCCACTGAGCGAATTTGACACCCAGCCTGTCGGGCAGCTTATCTCCCGCGTAACCAACGACACTGAAGTTATTCGCGACCTGTACGTGACGGTAGTGGCGACGGTTCTGCGCAGTGCTGCCTTAATTGGCGCCATGCTGGTGGCAATGTTCAGTCTGGAATGGCGTATGGCGCTGGTGGCAATGGCTATTTTCCCCGCTGTGCTGGTGGTGATGGTGATCTATCAGCGTTACAGCACACCTATTGTGCGCCGCGTTCGCGCCTATCTGGCGGACATAAACGATGGCTTTAACGAAGTCATTAACGGTATGAGCGTGATCCAGCAGTTCCGCCAGCAGGCGCGCTTTGGTGAAAGAATGGGCGAGGCCAGCCGTTCGCACTATATGGCGCGAATGCAGACCCTGCGACTGGACGGTTTTTTATTACGACCGTTGCTTAGCCTTTTTTCTGCGCTGATCCTTTGTGGCTTATTAATGCTGTTCAGCTTCACGTCTGGCAGCACAATTGAAGTCGGGGTTCTGTATGCGTTTATCAGTTATCTCGGGCGTCTGAACGAACCTCTGATCGAGCTGACGACTCAGCAATCGATGCTGCAACAAGCAGTTGTCGCCGGTGAACGTGTTTTTGAACTGATGGATGGGCCGCGCCAGCAATATGGCAAGGATGAGCAGCCTCTGAGGAGTGGAAATATTGAGGTTGATAATGTGTCATTTGCTTATCGCGATGACAATCTGGTCCTGCAAAATATCAACCTGTCTGTTCCTTCGCGCAGTTTTGTGGCACTGGTCGGACATACCGGAAGCGGCAAGAGTACGCTCGCCAGCCTGCTGATGGGCTACTACCCGCTGACTCAAGGGGAAATCCGTCTTGACGGACGACCTCTCTCCTCATTGAGTCATGACGTCCTGCGTCAGGGGGTAGCGATGGTGCAACAGGATCCGGTGGTGATGGCAGATACCTTTCTGGCTAACGTCACGCTGGGGCGTGATATTTCAGAAGGTAGGGTCTGGCAGGCACTTGAGACCGTGCAACTGGCGGAACTGGCTCGTGGCCTGAGTGATGGCATTCACACCCGACTGGGTGAGCAAGGGAATAATTTGTCCGTCGGGCAGAAACAGCTGTTAGCGCTGGCGCGGGTACTGGTTGAAACGCCGCAGGTACTGATCCTGGATGAAGCCACCGCCAGTATTGACTCGGGAACGGAACAGGCAATTCAGCAGGCGCTGGCGGCGGTACGTGAACACACTACGCTGGTGGTGATTGCGCACCGGTTATCGACGATTGTGGATGCAGACACTATTCTGGTGCTGCACCGTGGTCAGGCCGTTGAACGCGGTACGCATCAGCAATTACTGACGGCGCAAGGGCGATACTGGCAGATGTATCAACTGCAGTTAGCCGGTGAAGAGCTGGCGGCCAGCGCGCAAGAGGACTCGCTTATCGCCTGATGCACCAGCTTCGCTGTAGCCAACGCTGTTGGTGCAAAAAAATAACGCATCATGCACTGTCATGGTGCGTTTTTCTTTCCATTTATTGTTTCTGATGTACATCACGTTTCAGCCTTTCAACTCGATCCCCTGTTTTCTGCACTAAATAACGGTCCATTTCTGTTTTTTCGATTCCTGGCACACCCCTTGCAATATTCATCCCGTGTATCTGCAGCCACTACTGAATTCTGACTGGAGGGGATCTATGAAGCTGGTTACCGTGGTAATCAAACCGTTCAAACTGGAAGACGTCCGTGAAGCACTGTCGTCTATTGGTATTCAGGGGCTGACCGTCACCGAAGTGAAGGGCTTTGGACGACAGAAAGGCCATGCCGAGTTGTACCGGGGGGCCGAATACAGCGTCAATTTTTTACCGAAGGTGAAGATTGATGTGGCAATTGCCGACGACCAGCTTGATGAAGTTATTGATGTCATCAGTAAGGCGGCCTACACCGGAAAAATTGGCGACGGCAAAATATTCGTCGCCGAGCTGCAACGTGTGATTCGCATTCGTACCGGCGAAGCCGACGAAGCCGCACTGTAACTTCTGGCACACAGTGATAGGAAACCAAAAAATGAAGATAGCAACGATGAAAACGGGTATTGCTTCACTGGCGTTGCTGCCGGGGCTGGCGATGGCGGCACCGGCAGTCGCAGATAAAGCCGATAATGCCTTTATGATGATTTGCACCGCATTGGTGCTGTTTATGACCATTCCGGGCATCGCGCTGTTCTACGGCGGTTTGATTCGCGGTAAGAACGTCTTATCGATGCTGACTCAGGTCACAGTGACGTTCGCGCTGGTCTGCATTTTATGGGTTGTTTATGGCTACTCGCTGGCTTTTGGCGAGGGGAATAATTTCTTCGGTAACTTCAACTGGGTAATGCTGAAAAGCATCGCGCTGACGGCGGTTACGGGGAGTTTCTATCAGTATATCCACGTTGCTTTCCAGGGCTCGTTCGCCTGCATTACCGTTGGGCTTATCGTTGGTGCACTGGCTGAACGAATCCGCTTCTCTGCAGTACTGATTTTTGTGGTGGTGTGGCTAACGCTTTCCTACATCCCTATCGCGCATATGGTATGGGGTGGTGGACTGCTGGCTTCCCATGGCGCTCTGGATTTTGCTGGCGGAACGGTTGTACATATTAACGCGGCGATTGCCGGTTTAGTTGGGGCTTATCTGATTGGCAAACGTGTTGGGTTTGGCAAAGAAGCCTTTAAACCGCATAACCTGCCAATGGTCTTTACCGGTACCGCTATCCTCTATATCGGCTGGTTTGGTTTTAATGCCGGTTCTGCAGGAACGGCAAATGAAATCGCTGCACTGGCATTTGTGAATACCGTTGTTGCCACTGCTGCTGCCATCCTGGGGTGGATCTTCGGTGAGTGGGCATTGCGTGGCAAACCATCTTTATTAGGTGCATGCTCCGGTGCTATTGCAGGTCTGGTTGGCGTGACGCCTGCCTGTGGCTATATCGGAGTTGGTGGTGCGCTGATCATCGGAGTCATTGCCGGTCTGGCTGGCTTGTGGGGGGTGACGATGCTGAAACGTTTTCTGCGTGTCGATGACCCCTGTGACGTGTTCGGTGTCCACGGTGTCTGCGGCATTGTTGGCTGTATCCTGACCGGGGTATTTGCAGCCAGCTCGCTGGGGGGAGTGGGCTTTGCTGAAGGCGTTACAATGGGGCATCAGCTACTGGTTCAACTGGAAAGTGTAGCGATTACCATCGTCTGGTCCGGTGTGGTAGCGTTCATCGGTTATAAGCTGGCAGATATGACCGTGGGGCTGCGTGTACCGGAAGAGCAGGAGCGTGAAGGGCTGGATGTTAACAGCCACGGTGAAAACGCCTACAACGCGTGATCCCTCGACTGCTGGTTTCGGCCTACAAAGAGTATGCTTGTAGGCCGAAACCGGCATTTATTAATTACGGTTACGCATGACCCCTTCCTGTACGGTAGAAGCTACCAGCACGCCGTCCTGAGTATAAAACTCCCCACGAACAAAGCCCCTGGCTCCGGAGGCGGAAGTGCTCTCCACGTTATACAGCAACCATTCATTGATATTGAAAGGACGATGGAACCACATCGAATGGTCGATAGTGGCTATTTGAATACCTTTCTCCAGGAAACCAATACCGTACGGTTGCAGCGCAACGGGCAGGAAATTCAGATCAGAAGCGTAGCCAAGGAGGTATTGATGTACGCGCAAATCGTCCTGCAGCGTGCCGTTGGCACGGATCCACACCTGACGGGTTGGTTCGGCAACATGACCTTTTAACGGGTTATGAAACTCTACTGGACGAACCTCCAGCGGACGGTCGTTGATAAACTTTTCTTTCAACAGCGGCGGCAGCAGATGAGCCACAGAGCGGGCAATTTCCGTTTCCGATTTCAGCTCTTCTGGGCCCGGTGCGGCAGGCATGGTTTTTTGATGTTCAAACCCGTCTTCCGGCGCCTGAAAAGAGGCGGTCATATAAAAAATGGGTTTCCCGTTCTGAATAGCGGCAATGCGGCGAGCGCTGAAGCTGTTACCATCGCGCAGAACTTCTACATCGTAGATTATCGGTTTTTGGCTATCTCCCGGGCGTAAAAAGTAGCTATGGAAAGAGTGCACCAGACGTTCTTCCGGCACGGTCTCTTTTGCGGCGTACAGCGCCTGGCCGACGACCTGTCCCCCAAAAACCTGACGCAACCCTAAGTCTTCACTTTGGCCCCGAAAGAGTCCTTCTTCAATTTTTTCCAGATTCAACAATGTCAGCAAATTTTTCAGTGCCAGACTCATACGTGCTCTCCAGGTGATATCGATGTCGCAGCGAGGTAGGCAGAGTATAACGCAATTTTGAAAGTGGTCCGATGGGTGCAATTGTCTGAATAACAGGTCTATTACAGGCAAAAATAGCTGATTTGTGCCACACTTAGTCACGTTATGTTTTTGTTAACCACTCTTCTGGCGGGGAAAGTTCTCGCTGGTGCATAGATGATAAGGAGAATTTAATGAAACTCGTGCACATGGTAAGTGGTTTAGCGGTTGCGGTCGCGCTGGCGGCCTGTGCTGATAAAAGTGCAGATATTCAGACACCTGCGCCAAGCCCTAATACGTCAATTGCTGACACACAGTCAAAAATTCAACAGCCGAATGTTTCTGGTACAGTTTGGATCCGCCAGAAAGTCGCTTTGCCACCGGATGCTGTGCTGACCGTCACGCTGTCGGATGCTTCACTGGCCGATGCTCCGTCAAAAGTGCTGTCACAAAAAGCGGTTCGAACCGAGGGCAAGCAAGCGCCATTCAGCTTCGTGCTCCCGTTTAACCCGGCAGATATTCAGCCCAATGCACGCATCCTGCTGAGTGCGGCTATCATGGTGAATGATAAGCTGGTCTTTATTACCGATACTGTTCAACCAGTCATCAATCAGGGCGGAACTAAAGCCGATCTGACGCTGGTTCCTGTTCAGCATACGGAAGTACCGGTGCAGGCAGGTGGCGGGGCAGCGACTACGGTTCCTTCGACTTCTCCGACCCAGGTGAATCCTTCTTCTGCCGTTCCTGCTCCCACGCAGTATTAATGCAGTTTATAACCCTCTCCGTCAGGAGAGGGTTAATACACCCAGCGATACCGTTGCAAATCGATTTGCCCACTACCTGAAACCACCACACCTTCCGCCAGCAATGCCTGACGCTGTCGTTGTAGATCGGGACCGGTCAGGGATATTGCGCCATGGCGATTGACAACTCGATACCAGGGCAGGGTGCTGCCTTCCGGGAGTCTCTTTAGCACACCTCCCACCTGGCGCGCTGCTCGCGGTGAACCGGCGAGCCGGGCGACATCACCATAAGTGGTGACAAATCCTTCCGGGATTGAGGCGACGATTTGCCAGACGCGTTGGGGGAAAGAGTCTTGTATATCCATCATTTATTCCTGCAATAATCTTCCAGCATAATCCGGAATGGCGAGGGAGTGAAGCCTCATTGAGCAAGAAAACAGCATCCGATGCTGGATGGGTTGCAATTACAGGGTGCAGCAGTGATAATGCGCCTGCGCGTTGGTTAACAACGCTCTCAATGGGGGCTCTGTTGGTTCTCCCGCAACACTACTCTGTTTACCAGGTCAGGTCCGGAAGGAAGCAGCCAAGGCAGATGACGTGTGTGCCGGGATGTAGCTGGCAGGGCCCCCACCCAATTCTGCTTTACTGCAATCTCCTTCTCTTAATCTTCTCTTTCTTGTCATCGTAATGTCATTTTATTGTCATCAAATGCTGTCACTGTGTTTCAGGGATGTTATTTGATGTTTTTACTGCCTCAATCTTGCCGGAAAGATATGGGTCTTGTACCCGCTATGCTTTGGCTGACCACAAGGATTTATTACGATGCCTACCGCAGTATTGAACGTCAAAATTGAAGAAGCGCTAAAAGAAAAACTTCGCCATTACGCTGAAGTGAATAATGAAAATTTAAGTATATCAACGGAAAAGCTGCTGCTTATTGCATTTTCCGCAGTAGAAGAGGCGGGAGTCTCCGCTGATGATATTGACAGCCAGCATACGGAAGAATCCGTGGTTGATGCACTGACTCCTAAAGAAATCAAAGCATTGCGCAGATTACTGAAGAAGAAAAAATGAAACAACAACCGCTCTCAAGCGCCTGTAATTATGGCGAAGCCTGTGAATTGCTGCGTTCCGGTTATGTGAAGCATGTTCGCCTGAGCTGGAATGTCGGCAGTGATGAATTTTTCCGAATAGCTTCTGACTGGTGTGATGCTGGGGCAAAGATTAAAAAAGACGGCGATAATTTTATTATCTCCCTGAAAGGCTTCCCGGTTCCCCGCCAACAGTAATGTTGTCTGCCTCTAATGGGCAATGGCAAGTAACGAGCCTTTAGGCTCGTTACTTAGATTATTTTGCGTAGTTTTCCACTACTGGCCTGTAAGCGCAGGTCATCCCAAATTGGTTGTAACGTCTTAAAGGCTGAACGCATTGTGTCATCCGGTAGCGCGAAAGGCATGCGTAAGAAGCGATCGAATGCGCCAGCCAGACCGAAACGCGTTCCGATACCAAGCTGAATGCCTGCATTTTCTGCACGAGTGGCAAATAATGTCGCCAGCGTGTCAGGTAATTCGACCCAGAAAGATAATCCTCCCTCTGGGTGGGTAAAACGCCACTCCGGGAAATGCGAGCTCATCAGAGCGCGGCACAAATCACGTCTTGTCGTGAGCAACTGTCTTCTGTCGGGAAGAAAAGAGGTTGCGTTATCCAACAGCCAGCCGGTGGCGAGTTGCTCAAGAACGGGGGAACCCAGATCAAATGTATCGCGGGTCTGTACCAGCGCGGCAATAGTACGTGACGATGCGCGAACCCAGCCCAGACGTAGTCCTCCCCAGAAGCTCTTGCCCGCGGAACCCAGCAGAATGATGGGGGCGTCGCGATTGTATGCGGCGAGCGGAGGTGGCGGTGGTGCGTCATACCACAGGTTGACCATGGTTTCGTCCACCACCAGTGTTGTATGTGTTCTGGCGGCGATATCGGCCACGACCTGGCGAGTTGCAGCATCCATACAGCGTCCGGTTGGATTGTGAAAATCTGGCATCAGGTAGGCCATTCTCGGGGCAGTTTGCGCGATAGTGGCGACCAGACCGGCTGTATCCCAGCCGTGTTCAGGCAGTGACACACCGACGGGGCGGCTGGATGCACCCTGAATCGCAGCAATGGCAAGCGGATACGTGGGATGATCAACCAGTACGCGATCGCCTGGCCCCGTGAGCAATCGCAGGATCAACGCCAATCCGCTGACCGCACCATTCACTACCATTATCTCATCAGCCTGCGTGGGTAATCCGCGTTCGCAATAATGTTGGGCGATGGATTCACGCAAAGAAGGTAATCCCTGCGGCAGATAGCCCGAACTCAGCAGGTGTTGCGGCATAGCAAACAGCGCCTGCTGGTAAGCCTGATGAATTTCCGGACCGGCGCTGAGCGCCGCGGTAGAGAGATCGAGCGCTGTACTGGTGTGCATCCTTGTTGGGATCAGGCGAATATGTTCCGGTAGGATCACCCTTGAACCACTACCGTGGCGGCTTTCGAGATACCCTTCTTCACGTAGCTGCGCCAGGGCGCTGGCGATGGTTGTCCGGCTCACTTCCAAAACGGCAGCGAGTTCGCGTTCGCCGGGCAATCGACTATCCAGTGCCAGCCGACCATCGAGTATCAGTAGACGCAGTGCTTCTGCCAGTTGTCGCCAGAGAGGCATCCGCGAAGGGACTTCCTGCCAGTGACCAAGCAGGCGTTGAAGAGACTGACTTCCGTAGCGGCGAGATGACATAGCAGTCCACTTTTTGAAAACTGGACATTAATCATAGTGCCAATTGCAGCGAAGATGAAGGTTATCTGAGCGGAGACAGGGGAAAAGTATGCTGCGTCGTTTACTTCAACTGTATATAGGGCTGGCGCTTTATGGTGTGTCGACAGCCATGTTTGTGCGTGCGGATTTAGGGGCCGATCCCTGGAACGTTTTCCACCTTGGTGTGGCGAATTTACTGAAGATGAATATCGGTGTGGTGATCATTGCCGTTGGAGTTCTGGTGCTCCTGCTGTGGATACCACTGCGTCAGCGCCCGGGGTTTGGCACACTGAGTAATGTCATTATGATCGGCCTGGCTGCAGATGTGGCGCTGATGGTTATTCCGCAATTTGAATCTCTTCTTACGCGCAGCGGGTTGTTAGTTTCCGCAGTGATACTGAATGCGCTGGCGACCAGCCTGTATATTGGCGCTGGTTTTGGTGCTGGGCCGCGTGATGGTCTGATGACGGGTATCCATGCGCGTACTGGCTGGTCAGTCCGAACCATTCGTACCGCAATCGAAGTGTCGGTTTTGCTCACAGGCTGGCTACTCGGTGGGACCGTGGGGGTAGGGACGGTATTGTATGCGCTGGCTATTGGTCCGTTAATTCAGCTTTGCCTGCCGTGGTTTCGGCATCAACCGCAATCTCGTATTCGGGTTCGCGATGAGCCTGCGGCATGATCCCACGTGGGCGACTAAACTTAACCTCTACTGACGCGGTCGGAATCGGCTTGCCGCGCAGTACACTTCGGAGGTTTTTCTCATGAAGTATGTCGATGGTTTTGTTGTTGCCGTACCCGCTGAAAACAAGGAGGCGTATATCGCGATGGCGGCAAAAGCTGCTCCGCTTTTCAAGGAGTTCGGTGCATTGCGCGTTGTGGAGTGCTGGGCGGATGATGTCCCCGACGGCAAGTTGACCGATTTTCGCATGGCAGTGCAAGCGCAGGATCATGAAGAAGTGGTATTTAGCTGGATTGAATATCCTTCAAAAGAGGTGCGTGACGCGGCGAATCAGAAGATGATGTCCGATCCCCGTATGAAGGAGTTCGGTGAGTCCATGCCATTTGATGGCAAACGCATGATCTACGGTGGATTCTCGCCCATTATGGATGACTGACGTGACTGGCTGTGCGGCGTGCCGCCAGCCATCTCAACCGCTTATCAGCGCCACGCTAAAGCCGCTTTTCTGCCCACAATATAAATTCTTGTTTCACCAGAGCTTTGCTGTAAAGCCAGCCCTGACCGTACTGCACGCCATGATCACGTAACCAGCTTTCCTGATTTGCGGTCTCAATACCTTCCGCCACCATTTCCAGCTTCAGCGTTTTGGCTATCTCGATAATATGCGGAGTCACGTTATTGTATTCCAGTGCATCCACGAACGATTTGTCTATCTTCAGAATATCCACATCCAGATCTTGTAAATAGCTCAGGCTGGAGTAGCCGGTGCCAAAGTCATCAATGTAAATAGAATGCCCCGCCTGGCGGTATCTGGCGATAAACGGTGCACTGGTTTTCGGATCGGCAAATGCGCGTTCGGTCAGTTCCAGGGCGATTTGCGAAGGTTTGATCTGCCAGTGATTTACCTTCTGGCTTAACAGGGTTGGGAGGGTTTCTGATGTCAGGTTGTCTGACTCAAGATTGATGGATATATGCTGTTCTGGATGCTGGTGTAGCCATTTACCCAAATCGTCGAATACGCTTTCAATAATCAACTGAGTAAGTTGCTTTGACAGCCCTGTTTGCTCCGCCAGTCCGACGAAAATCTCCGGTGAGAGGAAACTCCCGTCAGCCTGTGGCCAACGGGCCAGCGCCTCGGCTCCGACCACTTTTCCGGCCCTGAGCGAAATAATCGGCTGATAATAAACTTTAATATCCCGATGACGGATAGCTTCCTGCAGCTGGTGACGAGGGGACTGTAAGCGACGAAAAATGCTCAGAATAAATGCGGCAGTTAACAGACCAATAATAATCCCCGCCGGGAGCCAGATAAGCGCCTGTCTGTGCCATATTTTTTGCAGAGGCAGTGTCGATGCCCAGCTTACGATAGTGATGCCTAATTCGGGGAAGGGGCGGGCATTATAGATAACGCCATTTTTTTCTAAGTGCGTAATGGCATTATCTATTTGAAGGTTATGCAAGATGTCTGGTGGGAGATTATCGCTACTGGCGACGACCGTTTTGCGCGTGGTGCCAATTATGGCGACATCAATCGGCCATGAGCCAAACGGAATGACGTCAATGAAGGAATTGGGATCGATCATCACAACATAATGCTCGCTGCCTAATGCCGCCATAAAACGCTGGATGCCCAAATCGTTTTGGGTGGTTAACCATGCCTGGTAACCATCACGCGTGATTTTCATTGCCGGTGGGAATGCGGCAGCCCGACTCCTTTTCTCCAGGGAAGAGCATTGTGGAACGTTGTTCTTGAGATACAGCACTTCCTGAATATAACGGTAGCTGTATGACAATCGACGCATTTCCAGCAAATGTTCTTCTCCGCAAGGTACTCCCTGAAAAGTTTCAATTTTGCGTAATGCTTTTTTCGCCTGATCGCCGACTCTTTCCGTACGTAAAGCGACCCTGTTGGTGAAGGAGTCAAGCTCATCAATAAATTTCGTTTCGACCTGACGATGCGCCAGCCACAGGCTTAAACCAACAGGCGCAAGGATGGACAGAATAAGCACACCTGTCATCAGACCTATCAGATATCGTGTTGTCACAGTGATGTCCTTATTAACACAGCGTATGGAAAGTATATCTGAAAGCCAAAAAAGCTATTCGATGGGTATCATATATTTAGGGCCATTTATCATCTTGTTAATTACCCATAGTACAAATCAGGTTGAGATATGTGCGGGAGTGGTGTATTTTGTTGGTTATGTTATAACGTAACAATTTGAGGTAATCATGAAACCGGATATCCATCCTTTTTATCGTACCGTGGTGTTTCACGACACCAGTGCCAATGAGTACTTTAAGGTTGGTTCGACCATTAAAACAGAACGTGAGATTGAGTTTGAGGGCCAGGTGTACCCATACGTTACCCTTGATATCTCTTCTAAGTCTCACCCGTACTATACCGGAAAACAAAAAACCTTCGATAACGAAGGTAGCGCGGCGCGTTTCCAGAAACGTTTTGGCCATTTCATTGGCGCTAAGCGAGGTTAAGATGCAGGTACTCAATTCACTTCGTAGCGCAAAACAACGACATCCTGACTGCCAGATTGTCAAACGCAAAGGGCGCTTGTACGTCATCTGCAAAACGAATCCGCGATTTAAAGCGGTACAGGGTCGGAAGAAAAGACGTTAGTTATTTTGCCAACATCACTGGGACTCAAGTGCGTGCCATTCGGGTACGCACTTTTTTTATTAGCGATTACTGACTGGTCTGTGCACGGGTCAGGGTGAAGATGTCGTAGAAAGAGAGTTCGCCTTTACGTGTCATCATTTTTTGCAGTTGTGCTTTATGCTCACTATCTACCCGAGGAGAGTGCAGTATGGTATCGATGAGTGAGGATGGAACAAAACGTGTGTTGTACCATTCGCCGTTATAGCAGACTCTGAAATCCAGTACGTCAATATCCTCAAAGCGATAACGCGGTGCCACGTCAAAAAAGAAAAAACCATTCAGTATTACGAACAGTACCACCAGCAACCATACTGAATCGACCAGTGTTTCTGATTGCAGCATAACCGCCAGCGTAGCAAACCAGGCAATATACATGCCGATAAATAACCCAGGATGTTTGCGAATGAAGCTGATGCTAAAGCGCGGTCTGTTGTCGCGCTTCTCGCGAATATTTAAGTCGTCAATTGTTTCGGTAAGCAGACGCTGTATTTCTGTCATTTCTTGCCTTCGTGATGTCTTCAATAATCAGGAGGGATCGGCCTATTTTAAGAGGGGATCCTGTCTGAAAAAAGTAACAGATTAACCACAATTTAGCATAACAGTTACATTTCTGTTCACAGCGTTTTGATGACCCGCGCAGGATTACCCCCAACTACGGTATTTGCCGGGACGCTTTTGGTTACTACGGCACCTGATGCAACAACGACGTTGTCACCCAGAGTTACGCCAGGATTTATCACGGCTCG
Source organism: Citrobacter sp. Cm046 (assembly GCF_030333065.1). Classification (NCBI taxonomy): domain Bacteria; kingdom Pseudomonadati; phylum Pseudomonadota; class Gammaproteobacteria; order Enterobacterales; family Enterobacteriaceae; genus Citrobacter; species Citrobacter sp. Cm046. Next base: position 256,980 of record NZ_JAOWGP010000036.1, read on the forward strand.
CCCACCTATCCAGACGTTATTCCCGATAGTCACCGGTTTTCCCAGTTCCTTACCACTGTTGCGCTCATCGGCATCCAGCGGGTGGGTTGCGGTATAGATATGGACTCCCGGTGCAAGCATACAGTTATTGCCAATATGGATCGGGCAGACATCAAGCATGACGCAGTCGAAATTGGCATAGAATTCTTTGCCGAGGTAGATGTTATAGCCGTAATCGCAACGAAATGTAGGTTCGATATAAGCTCCCTCGCTTTGACCCAACAGGTCATGCAGAATAGCCTGCCGCTCATGTTGTTCATCGGGGGCGGTGAAATTATATCGATGGATCAGTTGGCGTGCGCGAAGCCGATCTTTGCGTAAAGTATCGTCTGTCGGGCGATACAATTCGCCGGCGATCATCTTTTGCTTTTCCTCACTCATTGCGCATTTTCCTGTTTGCTGATGGTTAATCTCAGTACACTAAAACGCAATGCAATTAAGGGGAACGTTCCCGGTGCTTCTGTGTGATCACTGTCACATGATTAGAGTTAAGTAATAGTTAGAAACGAGAAAACGGTCAGTCAGACAAACAAATGTACCGCTATACCTGACTTAACCTCGTGAGCAATTAGCGAATGAATTTCCAAACGGAAGTTGGGATCTTGTCGTACAGCTTATTCATGGTCAATTCAGCAAGACGATGATCTGCTGCTGAGTAAAATACAGCCAGTTCATTGTCAGACAATTCATATTTATTTTTCTCAATAACGCGTTCAAGTGTGTCTATTGTCTGGCAGCGTCGCAGGCGCATCAAATAATCAGTTTTAGTTAATGGTTTATCGGACATAACTCTTACCTATGATTGTAATAATTTTTAACAAGACAAACTTACAGGATTAGCCCTGGTGGCATTGACAAAACAGCGAAACAACCGATTACCGGACTTTCGCCATTTCTGTAGATCCTGCGTATTAATACCATAACTGCTGAACAACATAAAAGTGTCATCCAGGTATTCATCAATCTGAGCGATCAGCTTATTGTCCTCATTGTACTTAATTTTATAATTAAGTGCGAAGGTTGCAATATGCTCTATCAGTTCATTGAGCTGCAAGCTGGTTGCTGAAGTCGGGTCATTAACCCAACCATGGTTGCTTTGTTCAAGGTTTGCAAGACAGTCATGATACAGGGTTTCACAGAGAAATTTAAGCTGTGCGATATCATGTCTTTTGGGTGAGTATTCATCCATAACGCATCCCCTTCTTAGAGGCTTAACTAACCGAACACCTTTCGGGATGGATACAACAAACTACCTGGAACTTGCCCGCGACTCCTGATGGTTTAACTATAATCTACTCTAAAAAAGATTTCATCGTCGTATCACGAAAAATTACATTTACGGCAAATTATGATGCAGTTCCATTTTTACACTTTAACTGATAAATACAGGTATTCGAAATGGAACAATTTCTTTATTGTTCGGGCAATCATCAGGTTATCTTGTTTAGGTTTAGCAACAAAAGGCAACAGTCTACAATGCAATGAGTGACTAGGATTAATCTTAATATTTATTAAAGTAAATAAGAAACCTCAGGATTCTTTAAGAATAGCCTTTAAGCCTACAGGGATTATATCGCTTATTTACCTTACAGAAAATAAACGAAATCACAATAAGCTCAATTTATGATTTTTTCAAAAAAAAGGCCGCTTGCGCGGCCTTATCTTTAGCAATGAATCAATGATGATCAACCGGGTGGCTGTGTTCAACATCTTCATTCTTGCGGCTAAAGCGGCGGCGGACCACCACAAAGAACACCGGAACGAAGAAGATAGCCAACACGGTTGCAGTTACCATCCCGCCCATTACACCTGTACCAACGGCGTTCTGCGCGCCACTACCCGCGCCAGAGCTGATAACCAGCGGCATAACACCCAGAATAAAGGCCAGTGACGTCATCAGGATCGGACGTAAACGCATACGAACAGCATCCAGCGTCGCCTCAACCAGACCTTTACCCTCTTTATCCATCAAGTCTTTGGCGAATTCGACGATAAGTATCGCGTTCTTCGCCGACAACCCAATGGTTGTGAGCAGGCCTACCTGGAAGTAAACGTCGTTGGTTAAGCCGCGCAAAGTCGCTGCCAGCAACGCACCGATAACCCCCAGTGGAACCACCAGCATAACAGAGAACGGAATTGACCAGCTCTCATACAGCGCCGCCAGACACAGGAAGACGACAATCAGTGAAATGGCATACAGGGCAGGGGCCTGGTTGCCAGACAGTCGTTCCTGGTAGGACATACCAGTCCAGTCATAACCGATACCGGATGGCAATTTGCTGGCCAGTTGCTCCATCATCGCCATAGCTTCACCCGTACTTTTACCTGGTGCGGCCTGGCCCAGAATTTCCATGGAAGGCAGACCGTTATAGCGTTCCAGACGCGGCGAGCCATATTCCCAACGCGAGGAAGAGAACGCGGAGAACGGTACCATTTGTCCATCGCTACCGCGGACATACCAGTTTCCAATATCTTCCGGCAACATACGGTATTTGGCTTCAGACATGACGTAAACTTTCTTCACACGACCACGGTCGATGAAGTCATTCACGTAGCTTCCGCCCCATGCTGCACCCAGTGTTGTATTAATATCACTAATGGAAACACCCAGAGCCTGCGCTTTTTCCTGATCGATATCGATCTTGAATTGCGGAGTATCTTCCAGACCGTTAGGACGTACGCCAACTAACAGATCAGGATGTTTCGCCACTTCACCGAACAGCTGGTTACGAGCCTGGGTCAGTTTTTCATGGCCCAGTCCGGCCTGGTCAATTAACTGGAAGTCAAAGCCTGTTGCTGTACCCAGCTCAACAATCGCCGGCAGGTTAAAGGCAAAGACCATTGCGTCTTGAATCTTCGAGAATGCCGCCATCGCACGACTTGTAATCGCTTCGACCTTATTCTCTTCGCCTGGACGTTCACTCCAGTCTTTCAATGACACGAACGCAATACCGGTGTTCTGACCACGTCCCGCAAAACCGAAGCCGTTAACGGCAAAGACCGATTCAACGTTCGCTTTTTCTTTGGTCAGATAGTAATCCGTCATTTCGTCCAGCACTTTCTGGGTACGCTCTTGCGTTGCACCCGCAGGCAACTGAGCCATGGACAGGAATACCCCCTGGTCTTCATCCGGCAAGAAGGAGCTTGGCAGACGAACGAACAGATAGGCCATGCCCACCACGATGATCAGATACAGCGCCAGATAACGACCCGTGCTGCGCAGAATGCCGCCTACGCTGTCGGTATAGTGGTTCGTGCTCTTGTCGAACATGCGGTTGAACCAACCGAAGAAACCTTTCTTGCCTTCTCCGTGATCGCCCTTAGCAATCGGTTTGAGCATGGTTGCGCAAAGAGCAGGGGTCAGGATCAGTGCCACCAGTACCGACAACGCCATTGCAGAAACAATGGTGATGGAGAACTGACGGTAAATCGCCCCGGTAGAGCCACCGAAGAATGCCATCGGAATAAATACCGCTGACAGCACCATTGCGATACCCACCAGTGCGCCCTGAATCTGGCCCATTGATTTACGCGTCGCTTCTTTTGGCGGTAGTCCTTCCTCGGACATGACACGTTCAACGTTCTCGACCACAACGATGGCATCATCCACCAGCAGGCCGATGGCGAGCACCATCCCGAACATCGTCAGGGTATTTATCGAGAAGCCGAAAATGGCAAGGACCGCAAAGGTACCCAACAATACGACCGGTACGGCAATAGTCGGAATCAACGTCGCGCGGAAGTTCTGCAGGAACAGATACATAACCAGGAACACGAGGATGATTGCTTCTGCCAGTGTTTTCACTACTTCGTGAATAGAGATTTTTACGAACGGTGTAGTGTCATACGGGTAAACAATTTTCAGGCCTGATGGGAAGAACGGTTCCATCTTCACCAGTTCAGCGCGAATAGCCGCAGCAGTATCCAGAGCGTTCGCACCGGTTGCCAGTTTGATACCCAAACCAGACGCAGGTTTACCGTTGAACTTCGCAATGATGTCGTAGTTTTCACCGCCCAGCTCAATCTTCGCTACATCGCGCAGACGAACCTGGGAACCGTCCTGGTTCACTTTCAGCAGAATTTTGCCAAACTCATCGGTAGAGGTCAGACGCGTTTGAGCAATAATAGAGGCGTTCAGTTGCTGGCCTTTCACCGGTGGCGTACCACCAAGCTGACCGGCTGCAACCTGGGCGTTCTGTGCTTTAATCGCGGTAATCACATCAACCGGCGTAAGCTGGTATTTGTTCAGCTCAGTCGGATCCATCCAGATACGCATTGCGTACTGAGAACCGAACAGCTGTACGTCACCAACACCCGAGGTACGGCTGATAGCGTCTTTCATGTTAGCGGCGACGTAATCCGAAATATCTTCCTGCGTCATCGTGCCGTTGGTGTTGATAACACCAACAACCATCAGGAAGCTACTGGATGACTTCTCAACGCTAACCCCTTGCTGTTGTACTTCCTGAGGCAGCAACGGCATCGCCAACTGCAGTTTGTTCTGCACCTGTACCTGGGCGATATCCGCATCAGTACCAGACTGGAAGGTGAGGGTGATCTGCACGGTACCCGTGGAGTCACTGTTTGAGGACATGTACATCAGGTTATCGATACCGTTCATGTTCTGTTCGATAACCTGCGTAACAGTATCCTGTACTGTTTTTGCATCAGCGCCAGGGTAGGTCGCGGAGATCGTCACTGCAGGTGGTGCAATAGTAGGATATTGCGCCACCGGCAATTTGAGGATCGCGAGCCCCCCTGCCAACATGATGATTATGGCGATCACCCACGCAAATATGGGGCGATCGATAAAGAAATTAGGCATGTCTTAACGGCTCCTGTTTAAGTTAAGACTTGGACTGTTCAGGCTGGTTACCGCTTGCGGCTTGCTGGTTATTATCAGCGGTGACTTCCTGCGCTTTTACCTGTGCGCCAGGACGTACTTTTTGCAGCCCACTTACAATCACGCGGTCGCCCGGCTTAAGTCCTTCAGTGACCAGCCATTTATTGCCAATCGCTTGTGCTGCCACAATTTGGCGGGTTTCCACTTTGTCATCCGCACCGATAACTAATGCGCTGGCATCACCACGCGGCGTACGGGTAACGCCCTGCTGAGGTACAAGTAATGCGGTCGGATTGGTCCCTTCTTCCAGACGTGCACGGACAAACATACCCGGCAGTAAGGTGTGATCCGGGTTAGGGAAGATTGCGCGTAACGTAATCGACCCGGTGGTTTGATCAACCGTCACGTCAGAAAACTCCAGCGTACCGGACTGCGGGAATTTAATTCCGTCGCTGGTGACCAGTTCGACTTTTGCTTTACCGTTCTCTTGTTTCAGCGTGCCATTCGCCAGCTCTTGTTTCAGGCGCAGGAAATCGTTGCTTGACTGCGTCACGTCGACATAGATTGGATCCAACTGCTGAACGGTTGCCAGTGCGGTCGCCTGACCGTTTTGCACCAGAGCACCTTCAGTGACCGATGACTTACCAATGCGGCCGCTGATTGGCGATGTGACTTTGGTATAGGCCAGATTGATACGAGCAGTTTCTACTGCCGCTTTAGCTGCAACAACGGCGGCATTCGCCTGTTGTGCATCTGCCTGCGCGCTATCGTAATCCTGTTGACTGATGTACTTGGTACCCAACAATTTCTGATAACGTTTAACCGTCAGCTGAGCGATATTTGCCGCTGCTTGTGCTTTGGCCAGATCGCCTTTTGCGCTTTCATACGCGGCCTGGTAAGTAGCAGGATCAATCTGATAGAGAGACACACCCGCTTCGATATCACCACCTTCTGTGAAATTACGCTTCAGGATAATGCCGCTGACCTGAGGGCGAACTTCCGCAATGCGGTAAGCACTGGTGCGACCCGGGAGTTCAGTTGTGATCTGTAGAGGTTCAGTTTTGAGCGTCACAACTCCAACTTCTGGCATCTGCTGGCCCCCTTGTTGGGCCTGTTTGTCGTCACATCCTGTTAGCGCTAAGCTGCCTGAGAGCATCAGAACGACTGCCAGAGGCGTTAACCCTCTGTTTTTGTTCATATGTAAACCTCGAGTGTCCGATTTCAAATTGATCAATGGCTTAAAGCCCATAAACCCATTGCTGCGTTTATATTATCGTCGTGCTATGGTACATACATTCACAAATGTATGTAAATCTAACGCCTGTAAATTCACCGACATATGGCACGAAAAACCAAACAACAAGCGCAGGAAACACGTCAGCACATTCTGGATGTCGCTCTGCGTCTGTTTTCGCAACAAGGGGTATCATCCACCTCGCTCGCGGAGATCGCAAAAGCTGCTGGCGTCACTCGCGGTGCAATCTATTGGCATTTCAAAAACAAGTCGGATTTATTCAGTGAAATCTGGGATCTGGCAAAACCCAATATTGATGAACTAGAGACTGAGTATCAGGCAAAATTCCCCGACGATCCACTATCAGTATTAAGAGAAATTTTAGTTTACGTTCTTGAAGCTACCGTGACAGAAGAACGCCGGCGTTTATTGATGGAGATTATATTCCACAAATGCGAATTTGTCGGGGAAATAGCTGCTTTTCAAATGGCGCAACGCAGCCTGTGTCTTGAAAACTATGACCGTATTGAACAAACGTTACGTCACTGTATGAACGCAAAAATGTTGCCAGAGAATCTGAACACGCGCCGTGTAGCGGTCTTAATGCGCAGCTACCTTTCCGGGATTATAGAAAACTGGTTGTTCGCCCCGGAATCTTTTGACCTGAAAAAAAACGCACGTGAATACGTCGCAGTGCTGCTGGAAATGTGCCTTCTTTGCCCAACGCTGCGAGTGCCGGAAACAAGCTAACCCCTCGATTTCAGTCCAGGAATTTTCCTGGACATTTTCCCTGGCGCTATTCTGTCTGTCAGCGCCGTGATATTCTAGCCGCTTGACTATTTTCGGTCACTTTCCGGTTAGAAACGTTCATTCTCATGACTATGTTGCAGCTTTATAAACGCTCAAAGCATCTTATTGCTATTACCACTTTATTCTTCATTATTTTGCTGTCTTGTCAGTCATCCGCATTTGCGCGAGCGCAACAGAATGGTGAACTGCCGACGAAAGCGGATATCCAGAGCCAACTGGATGCGCTGAGTAAGCAAAAAGATCTTTCCGCGCAGGATAAACTGGTTCAGCAGGATCTTATCGAGACCCTCGCCACGCTGGATAAGATTGACCGCGTGAAGGATGAGACCGTTCAGCTTCGCCAGAAAGTTGCCCAGGCGCCAGAGAAAATGCGCCAGGCGACGGAGGCGTTAAATTCGCTCAGTGATGTCGATAATGACGATGAAACGCGAAAAACGCTGAGCACGCTCTCTTTACGACAACTTGAAACACGCGTCGCTCAGGTGCTGGATGACCTGCAAAGCTCGCAAAACGATCTGGCGGCTTACAACAGCCAACTGGTCTCGTTGCAGACGCAGCCTGAGCGTGTACAAAATGCGATGTACACCGCATCACAGCAAATGCAGCAAATCCGCAATCGCCTGGATGGTACCAACGTCGGTGAAGCGGCATTACGCCCCAGCCAGCAGGTTCTGCTGCAGGCGCAGCAAGCGCTACTCAATGCGCAGATCGATCAGCAGCGTAAAAGTCTGGAAGGCAACACGGTTTTGCAGGACACCTTGCAGAAACAACGTGATTATGTGACAGCCAACAGCAACCGACTTGAACATCAGTTACAGCTCCTGCAGGAAGCGGTGAACAGCAAACGGCTGACGCTCACCGAAAAGACGGCGCAGGAAGCGGTAACGCCCGATGAAGCTGAACGTATCCAGACCAATCCGCTAGTCAAACAGGAACTTGAGGTCAACCATCAGCTAAGCCAGCGTCTGATTTCCGCCACCGAAAACGGCAATGCGCTGATGCAGCAAAATATCAAGGTCAAAAACTGGCTTGATCGGGCGATGCAGTCTGAACGCAACATTAAAGAACAAATTGCTGTTCTGAAAGGTAGTCTGCTGCTGTCGCGTATTCTGTATCAACAACAGCAAACATTACCCTCAGCGGATGAACTTGCTGATATGACCAATCGGATCGCCGATTTGCGTCTGGAACAATTCGAGGTTAACCAGCAGCGTGACGCGCTGTTCCAGAATGACGCTTTTGTCGCCAAACTGGAGGAAGGGCACACCAGCGAAGTGAACACTGAAGTTCATGATGCCTTGCTCCAGGTCGTGGATATGCGCCGTGAGCTGCTGGACCAACTGAATAAGCAATTAGGTAATCAACTGATGATGGCCATTAACCTGCAGATTAACCAGCAGCAGTTAATGAGCGTATCGAAAAATCTGAAAGGGATCCTGACCCAGCAAATCTTTTGGGTTAACAGTAACCGTCCGATGGACTGGGACTGGATCAAAGCCTTCCCTCAAACGTTAAAAGATCAGTTCAAGTCGATGAAAATCACGGTGAACTGGGAGAAAGCCTGGCCAGCGGTATTTATTGCTTTTCTGGCGGGGCTACCGCTGCTGTTGATTGCCGGACTAATTCGCTGGCGTTTGAAATGGTTGAAAGCGTACCAGGAAAAACTCGCTGCTGCGGTAGGTAACTTGCGTAATGACAGTCAGCTCAATACGCCAAAAGCGATACTGATTGATCTGATTAGAGCGTTACCTGCCTGCCTGATTATCCTTGCCGTTGGTCTGATCCTGCTTACCATGCAACTGAACGTCAGCGATCTGTTGTGGGCATTCAGTAAGAAGATGGCTATTTTCTGGCTGGTGTTTGGTTTGTGCTGGAAAGTACTGGAAAAAGATGGCGTGGCGATCCGTCACTTCGGTATGCCTGCGAAACAGACCAGCCACTGGCGTCGCCAGATTGTGCGCATTAGTCTGGCATTATTGCCGCTGAACTTCTGGTCAGTGGTTGCTGAACTCTCGCCGCTTAATCTGATGGACGACGTTCTCGGACAGGTCGTCATTTTCCTGAACCTGTTGCTGATCGCCTTCCTTGTATGGCCAATGTGTCGCGAAAGCTGGCGTGATAAAGAGTCGCATGGTCTGCGCCTGGTCACTATTACCGTGCTGTCGATTATCCCGATTGCGTTAATGGTGCTGACGGCTACCGGTTATTTCTATACCACGCTGCGTTTGTCTGGGCGCTGGATTGAAACGGTCTATCTGGTCATTGTCTGGAACCTGCTGTATCAGACTGTACTGCGTGGGCTGAGCGTGGCCGCACGTCGCATTGCCTGGCGCCGTGCATTAGCGCGCCGTCAGAACCTGGTAAAAGAAGGGGCCGAAGGCGCTGAACCGCAGGAAGAACCGACCATTGCGCTGGAGCAGGTTAACCAGCAAACGCTGCGTATTACGATGTTACTGATGGTTGCTCTGTTTGGCGTTCTGTTCTGGGCAATTTGGTCCGATCTGATCACCGTGTTCAGCTACCTCGACAGCATCACGCTCTGGCATTACAACGGTACAGAGGCCGGGGCCGCAGTCGTGAAAGATGTCACCATGGGCAGCCTGCTGTTTGCGATAATTGCGTCAATGGTGGCATGGGCGCTGATCCGCAACTTGCCCGGACTGTTAGAAGTGTTAGTGCTCTCACGACTCAAAATGCGTCAGGGCGCATCTTATGCCATCACTACGATCCTCAATTACGCGATCATTGCTATCGGCGCGATGACGGTGTTCGGATCGCTCGGGGTGTCGTGGGATAAACTACAGTGGCTGGCTGCGGCCTTGTCGGTCGGTCTCGGTTTTGGCTTGCAGGAGATCTTCGGTAACTTTGTCTCGGGCCTGATCATTCTGTTTGAACGCCCGGTACGTATTGGCGATACGGTCACGATTGGGACGTTCTCTGGTACGGTAAGTAAGATTCGCATTCGTGCAACCACCATCACCGACTTTGATCGCAAAGAGGTGATCATTCCGAACAAAGCGTTTGTAACGGAACGTCTGATCAACTGGTCGCTCTCTGATACCACCACACGCCTGGTGATCCGTATTGGGGTTGCTTATGGCTCAGATCTGGACAAGGTGAAGAAGGTGCTGCTGCAGGCGGCGCAGGAACATCCGAAAGTGATGCATGATCCGGAACCGGCGGTGTTCTTTACCGCCTTTGGTGCCAGCACGCTGGATCATGAGCTGCGATTATATGTTCGTGAACTGCGCGATCGCAGCCATACGGTGGATGAACTTAACCGCGCGGTTGACCGTCTGTGCCGTGAAAACGATATTGATATCGCCTTTAACCAACTCGAAGTTCATCTGCATAACGCCAAAGGTGACACAGTGACTGAAGTTAAACGTGACTTCAAAGGTGATGACCCGACACCGGCTGTGGGGTGATAAGTAAACGCCTTATCTGGCCTACGAAGTGCAATAATTCTGGACTCGTAGGCCGATACCAACAGATTCAGCTCTTTTTATGATGCAGGGAGCTGCTGTATTTTCTTTTCGTAATCCCGCTTAACAATCTCCAGCGCTTTCAGTACGGTTTCAGGCGCAACCTGATGCTCTTCCAGAAGCATAATTAAATCGACAGCCAGTTTGATGTCGTCCGGGGCGTTCTCAAGTGACATAATTTCTCCGGGGTTAACGGGTTAAACGCGCCAGCACGTTTTCTATTCTTTCCAGCGCATGACGACAGCGCGCCAGACGCGCTTCGAAAGCTTCCACTTCACGATGCAGTTTTTGCTGTTCTTCAAAGCCTGTAGCCTGAGCCAGACGCTCTTTGCGTTCACGCGTCATCTCGACCAGACGGCGCTCAAACTCCTGGTGCTGGACGCGCTTGCGCTGCCAGCGAGCGAGCCCAGGGGAGGCACTGTCCCACTCCCTGAGCGACCAGGTAGCAGTTTCGCGCATAATAGCCTCTAACTGTGAGGCAAGGTGTTCCGCAAGCCAGGTAATTTGTGGTAGTTGTTGCTGTTCAACCGCGTGGCGCAGTGCGGTGAGATTCGCGCTAGCTTCATCCAGACAGGCCTGCAACAGCGTACTGCGCGTGCGAAAAAGATGGCGATCAAAACGGGCGCTGAGTGTTGCGTGGTGCGCCAGTGGTGCGCAAAGTTGTTGCAGGCTGTTGAACTGGCTTTCGAGCTTCTGTAACAGCATGACGGTTTTCACGATAACACTCCGATGAAAATGAGAACTGTTATGCTAAAGTAGCGATTCTCTGTGTTAAGTACTTAAACTATGCAACGCATTATTCTAATCATCATTGGCTGGATAGCGGTAGTGCTGGGAACGCTGGGTGTGGTATTGCCATTATTGCCCACTACGCCGTTTATCCTGCTGGCTGCCTGGTGTTTTGCCCGCTCATCGCCGCGTTTTCACGACTGGCTGCTCTACCGTTCATGGTTTGGCGGCTATCTGCGCCACTGGCAAAAACACCGTGCGATGCCTCCGGGGGCAAAGCCGCGCGCTATATTGTTGATATTGGTTACATTTGGCATCTCGCTGTGGCTGGTTAATATGATGTGGGTGCGTGGATTACTGTTGGTTATTCTCGCCTGTTTATTGATTTTCATGTGGCGGATACCGGTGATTGATGAAAAGCAACAAAAGCACTGAAGCGCAATAATGCCAGTTGCAATTGTCTCACGCAGCCAGTAAATTTGACCGTTTTCGAGCACAGGCGCAGGCGGTCAAAGGTTAAACAAATGTAACCTTTGCTCTTATATAGACACAAAATCATTCAAGTTGCGTCGAAACGGCAACTGAATGAATCCCCGAAGCTTACATCAGTAAGTGCCTGGGATGAATGAAGGCAGCCAACAAAGAGGCAGCTTGAAGGATAAAGTGTATAGTGCGCCGTGAAGCAATACTGTATTAATCAGGCACAAACTTATGACCGCGACTGCACAGCAGCTTGAGTTTCTCAAAAATAGCATCAAAAGCATCAACGACTACCCAAAACCTGGCATTCTTTTTCGTGATGTCACCAGCTTGCTGGAAGACCCGAAAGCGTATGCACTCAGCATTGAACTGTTAGTTGAACGCTACAAAAATGCGGGCATTACTAAAGTTGTCGGCACCGAAGCGCGTGGCTTCCTGTTTGGCGCACCGGTAGCGTTGGGGTTAGGCGTTGGTTTTGTACCCGTACGTAAACCGCGTAAGCTTCCACGTGAAGTTATTGCTGAGAGCTATGAGCTTGAATACGGCACCGATCAGCTGGAAATCCATGTTGATGCCATCAAGCCGGGTGACAAAGTACTGGTAGTGGACGATTTGCTGGCAACCGGCGGAACAATTGAAGCAACAGTGAAGCTGATCCGTCGTCTGGGTGGTGAAGTCACCGATGCGGCTTTTATCATCAACCTGTTCGATCTGGGCGGTGAACAGCGCCTGGAAAAACAGGGATTGACCTGCTACAGCCTGGTTCCGTTCCCGGGACACTGATTTCGGACGATCTTTTATCGGCCAAAGTAATACCGAGACACACAACCTCGCCGTCTGCGCGAGGTTGTGTTAGCATTACCCCCTTGTGAATCCACCCTCCAGCCTTTCAGAGCCTGCCAATGAGTTATCAGGTCTTAGCCCGAAAATGGCGCCCACAAACCTTTGCTGACGTCGTCGGCCAGGAACATGTGCTGACGGCACTGGCGAACGGCTTGTCGTTAGGGCGTATTCATCATGCTTATCTTTTTTCCGGCACCCGTGGCGTCGGAAAAACCTCTATCGCCCGTCTGCTGGCGAAGGGACTCAACTGTGAAACCGGCATTACCGCTACACCTTGCGGTGTGTGTGACAACTGTCGTGAAATTGAGCAGGGGCGTTTTGTCGATTTGATTGAAATTGACGCCGCGTCTCGTACTAAGGTCGAAGACACTCGCGATCTGCTGGATAACGTTCAGTATGCGCCGGCGCGTGGCCGCTTTAAGGTCTATTTGATCGATGAAGTGCACATGCTGTCGCGCCACAGTTTTAATGCGCTACTTAAAACGCTCGAAGAACCGCCTGCACACGTTAAGTTCCTGCTGGCGACTACCGATCCGCAGAAGTTGCCGGTTACTATTCTGTCTCGCTGCCTGCAATTCCACCTTAAAGCGCTGGATGTCGAACAAATTCGCCATCAGCTTGAACATATCCTCAATGAGGAAAACATCACCCACGAACCACGCGCGCTGCAGCTGTTATCTCGTGCTGCAGACGGTAGCCTGCGCGATGCGCTGAGTCTGACCGATCAGGCGATTGCCAGCGGTGATGGGCAGGTCACGACTCAGGCAGTGAGCGCGATGCTCGGCACGCTTGATGACGACCAGGCGCTTTCTCTGGTTGAAGCTGTTGTGGCAGGGAATGGCGAGCGTGTTATGGCGCTGGTGAATGATGCCGCCGCTCGCGGAATTGAATGGGAAACGTTGCTGGTTGAGATGTTGACCCTGCTTCACCGTATTGCGATGGTTCAGCTATCGCCTGCGGCATTGAGCAGCGATATGGCTGCCATTGAACAGCGTATGCGTGATCTGGCACGCACTGTACCGCCGACCGATGTGCAGCTTTACTACCAGACCCTGTTAATCGGGCGCAAAGAGCTTCCGTATGCGCCGGACAGACGAATGGGTGTAGAAATGACGCTGCTGCGTGCGTTAGCTTTTCATCCGCGAGTTCCGTTACCGGAACCTGAAGTACCGCAACAGTCATTTGCGCCCGCTGCACCTACCGCGGTGATGACACCGACGCAGGTCCCTGTACAGCAGCCTGCACCTGCGCATTCGGATGTACCGTTATCTGACGCTACCAGTCGGGTTCTTGCCGCGCGCAACCAACTGCAGCGAGCTCAGGGAGCAACCAAAACAAAAAAGAGTGAACCGGCAGCCGCTCCCCGCGCGCGGCCGGTGAATAATGCTGCGCTGGAAAGACTGGCTTCGGTGTCGGAACGTGTTCAGGCTCGTCCGGCAGCGTCTGCGCTGGAGCAGACTCCGGCGAAAAAAGAAGCCTATCGCTGGAAAGCAACCAATCCGGTAGCAGAAGTAAAAGAGGTTGTTGCCACACCGAAAGCGTTGAAAAAAGCGCTGGAGCATGAAAAAACGCCGGAGCTGGCCGCTAAGCTGGCAGCAGAAGCGATTGAGCGCGACCCCTGGGCCGCGCAGGTTAGCCAGCTTTCGCTACCCAAGCTGGTAGAGCAGGTGGCGCTTAATGCCTGGAAAGAAGAGAATGGCAATGTCGTTTGCCTGCACTTGCGTTCCACGCAGCGGCACCTCAATTCCAGTGGCGCACAGCAGAAACTTACGGAAGCATTGAGCGCCTTAATGGGCTCAGCGGTTGAATTGACCATCGTTGAAGATGATAATCCTGCGGTGCGAACGCCGCTGGAGTGGCGTCAGGCCATTTATGAAGAGAAACTCGCGCAGGCGCGTGAGTCGATTATTGCGGATAATAACATTCAGACGCTGCGTCGTTTTTTTGATGCGGACCTGGACGAAGAGAGTATTCGCCCCATTTGATCGTAAGCCATATCTCATGGTTTTATGGTCGTCATCCCTTAACGTGATTGAGAGAGAAGCCTATGTTTGGTAAAGGCGGTCTGGGTAACCTGATGAAACAGGCCCAGCAGATGCAAGAAAAAATGCAGCAGATGCAGGAAGAAGTCGCCAAGCTGGAAGTGACTGGCGAATCAGGCGCAGGTCTGGTTAAAGTGACCATCAATGGCGCGCACAACTGCCGTCGCGTGGAAATCGATCCTAGCCTGCTGGAAGACGACAAAGAGATGCTGGAAGATCTGGTTGCTGCGGCATTCAATGATGCGGCACGTCGCATTGAAGAGACCCAGAAAGAGAAAATGGCCTCTGTTTCTTCCGGTATGCAACTGCCTCCTGGCTTTAAGATGCCGTTCTGATGCAAACCAGCCCGCTGTTAACTCAGCTTATGGAAGCACTGCGCTGTCTGCCGGGCGTAGGTCCGAAGTCAGCGCAGCGCATGGCGTTCACGCTGCTACAGCGCGATCGCAGCGGCGGGATGCGTCTGGCGCAGGCGTTAACGAAGGCGATGTCGGAAATCGGTCACTGTGCTGATTGCCGCACCTTCACAGAGCAAGAAGTATGTAGCATCTGCGCGAATCCGCGTCGCAAGGAAAATGGTCAAATTTGCGTGGTTGAGAGTCCGGCGGACATCTATGCCATTGAGCAAACAGGGCAATTTTCCGGGCGTTATTTCGTGCTGATGGGACACCTGTCGCCGCTGGATGGTATCGGGCCTGATGATATCGGGCTTGACCGTCTGGAACAGCGTCTGGCGTCTGAGCAAATCAATGAAGTTATCCTTGCGACCAATCCGACGGTCGAAGGAGAGGCTACCGCCAACTATATTGCCGAGCTTTGCATGCAGTATGACGTTGAAGCCAGCCGTATCGCTCATGGCGTACCGGTAGGCGGCGAGCTGGAAATGGTTGACGGCACTACGTTGTCCCATTCTCTTGCCGGACGGCATAAGATTCGTTTTTAATCAATCGGGAGCAAAAATTTTTGCTCCCGCTTGAAATACCCCTCCGCTATCCCCATCTCCCTCTCAACGCTTTTTTACCTTGTAATTGGCATTGAGGTATTTTCGACATGAAAGGACAAGAAACTCGTGGTTTTCAGTCAGAAGTAAAACAGCTTCTGCACCTGATGATCCATTCTCTGTATTCCAATAAAGAAATCTTCCTGCGTGAGCTTATCTCTAACGCCTCTGATGCGGCAGACAAGCTGCGTTTTCGCGCGCTGTCTAACCCGGACCTGTATGAAGGTGACGGCGAACTGCGTGTGCGTGTCTCCTTCGATAAAGATAAGCGTACGTTGACCATTGCCGATAACGGCGTGGGGATGAACCGTGATGACGTTATCGATCATCTGGGGACCATTGCTAAATCCGGTACCAAGTCTTTCCTCGAATCCATGGGATCCGATCAGGCTAAAGACAGCCAACTGATCGGCCAGTTCGGGGTGGGCTTCTACTCTGCATTTATTGTTGCTGACAAAGTTACCGTGCGGACCCGTGCGGCGGGCGACAAACCGGAAAACGGCGTGTTTTGGGAATCTGCTGGCGAAGGCGAGTATACCGTTGCGGACATTACCAAAGACGATCGCGGTACGGAAATCACTCTGCACCTGCGTGAAGGTGAAGATGAATTCCTTGATGACTGGCGCGTGCGCTCCATCATCAGCAAATATTCCGACCATATCGCACTGCCGGTAGAGATTGAGAAACAGGAAGAGAAAGACGGTGAAACCGTCGTTTCCTGGGAGAAAATCAACAAGGCGCAGGCGCTGTGGACGCGTAACAAGTCGGAAATCAAAGATGACGAGTACAACGAATTCTACAAGCATATCGCGCACGATTTCACTGACCCGCTGACCTGGAGCCACAACCGTGTGGAAGGGAAGCAGGAGTACACCAGCCTGCTGTATATCCCGTCTCAGGCGCCGTGGGATATGTGGAACCGCGATCATAAACACGGTCTGAAGCTGTACGTACAGCGTGTATTTATCATGGACGACGCTGAGCAGTTCATGCCGAACTACCTGCGTTTTGTGCGCGGTCTGATAGATTCCAACGATCTGCCGCTCAACGTTTCCCGTGAGATCCTGCAGGACAGCAGCGTCACCCGTAACCTGCGCAGTGCGCTGACCAAGCGTGTGCTGCAAATGCTGGAAAAACTGGCGAAAGACGATGCAGAAAAATACCAGACCTTCTGGAAACAGTTTGGCCTGGTACTGAAAGAAGGTCCGGCGGAAGATCACGCCAATCAGGAAACTATCGCTAAACTGATGCGCTTCGCGTCCACACATACCGATTCCTCTGCACAAACGGTGTCGCTGGAAGACTATGTGTCACGCATGAAAGAAGGGCAGGAGAAAATCTACTACATCACTGCAGACAGCTATGCGGCAGCGAAGAGCAGCCCGCACCTGGAACTGCTGCGTAAGAAAGGCATCGAAGTCCTGCTGCTTTCTGACCGCATCGATGAGTGGATGATGAACTACCTGACCGAGTTCGACGGTAAAGCGTTCCAGTCTGTGGCTAAAGCTGACGAGTCCATCGACAAGCTGGCGGACGAAGTTGACGAATCGGCAAAAGAGGCGGAAAAAGCGCTGACGCCGTTCGTTGAGCGCGTGAAAACTCTGCTGGGCGATCGTGTAAAAGAAGTGCGTCTGACGCACCGTCTGACCGACACTCCGGCGATTGTCACTACCGACGCGGACGAAATGAGCACTCAGATGGCGAAATTGTTTGCCGCTGCGGGCCAGGCCGTACCGGAAGTGAAATATATCTTTGAACTCAATCCGGATCACGTGCTGGTAAAACGCACGGCAGATACCCAGGACGAAGCACAGTTTAAAGAGTGGGTTGAACTGTTGCTGGATCAGGCGCTGTTCGCTGAGCGCGGCACGCTGGAAGATCCTAACCAGTTTATCCGTCGTATGAATCAGCTGCTGGTTTCCTGATAGCTGTTATTTAGTGCCGGATGGCGATTATCCGGCACAATGCCGAGTATTTTTGTAAGCCGGATTAAGGTGCGAGCACCTTAATCCGGCTTTTTACCTTCTGAAACCGCTCTTTTCTTAATTTTCCCGCCATTAACCGTTTCAGCGGCAAGCACCTTTCTTGAGCCAATTGCGTGATGGTGGTATCGTTTAGCGCTTTTTAAAAATATCGACAACCTTTAAGGGGATTTTCGTAATGCGTATCATTCTGCTTGGCGCTCCGGGCGCGGGTAAAGGAACTCAGGCTCAGTTCATCATGGAGAAGTACGGTATTCCGCAGATCTCCACCGGTGACATGCTGCGTGCTGCCGTGAAATCTGGCTCCGAGCTGGGCAAACAAGCGAAAGACATCATGGATGCCGGTAAACTGGTAACTGATGAGCTGGTGATCGCGCTGGTAAAAGAGCGTATCGCTCAGGAGGACTGCCGTAATGGTTTCCTGCTGGACGGCTTCCCGCGCACTATTCCGCAGGCTGATGCCATGAAAGAAGCGGGTATTGTTGTTGATTACGTTCTGGAATTCGCTGTACCGGACGAACTGATCGTTGACCGTATCGTAGGTCGTCGCGTTCATGCGGCCTCTGGTCGTGTCTATCACATCAAATTCAACCCGCCTAAAGTTGAAGGTAAAGACGACGTGACCGGCGATGAGCTGACCACCCGTAAAGATGACCAGGAAGAGACTGTGCGTAAGCGTCTGGTTGAATATCATCAGATGACTGCTCCGCTGATTGGTTACTACCAGAAAGAAGCGGAAGCGGGTAATACTAAATATGCGAAAGTAGACGGTACTCAGGCTGTTGCCGCCGTTCGCGCTTCTCTTGAAAAAATCCTCGGTTAAGTTTTACTGCAGTCAGTGCCGGATGGCGGTGTGAACACCTTATCCGGCCTACCGTTTTCGTGTAGGCCCGATAAACGTAGCGCCATCAGGCATATTCTTATTTTACCTCTTACAGCAATTAGTTCTTCTTCCTCGCTTTTCCGCTACAATTATCAACAATTTGAATCGATAAGAGGCGGTAATGCGTCAGACGAAAACCGGTATCCTGCTGGCTAATCTTGGCACCCCCGATGCCCCAACCCCCGAAGCCGTTAAACGCTATCTTCGTCAGTTTTTAAGCGATAAACGCGTGGTCGATACTTCCCGCCTGTTATGGTGGCCACTGTTGCGCGGTGTGATCCTGCCGCTGCGCGCGCCGCGCGTGGCAAAGTTGTACCAGTCCATCTGGATGGAAGATGGCTCGCCGTTGATGGTATACAGCAGGGCGCAGCAGCAGGCTCTGGTTGCACAGTTGCCGGATACCCCCGTTGCCCTGGGTATGAGCTACGGTTCCCCCTCGCTGGAAAGTGCAGTAGATGAACTGTTGGCGAATAGGGTCGAGCACATCGTAGTTTTAACGCTTTACCCGCAATATTCCTGCTCTACGGTGGCGGCGGTGTGGGACGAACTGGCGAGAATTTTAGCGCGTAAGCGGGGCATTCCCGGTATCTCCTTTATTCGCGATTATGCCGATGACAGCGCCTATATTGATGCGCTGGCTAAAAGCGCCCGTGACTCGTTTGCACGACATGGCGAACCCGATTTGCTGCTGCTTTCATACCACGGTATTCCGCAACGTTACGCCGATGAAGGTGATGATTATCCGCAACGCTGTCGCGACACCACGCGTGAGCTGGTGTCGGCCCTCGGTATGGCGCCGGAAAAAGTGATGATGACTTTCCAGTCCCGTTTTGGCCGGGAGCCGTGGCTGACGCCCTACACCGACGAAACGCTAAAAATGCTGGCGGAGAAAGGTACCGGTCATATCCAGGTTATGTGTCCGGGATTTGCGGCAGATTGTCTCGAAACGCTGGAGGAGATCGCGGTGCAAAACCGGGAAATATTCCTCGAGGCAGGTGGTAAGAAATATGAGTATATTCCGGCGTTGAATGCCGCACCGGAACATATCGAGATGATGCTGAAACTGACGGAAGCGTACCGCTAAAGCTGCGCCCTAAAGAAATGCGCGCCATCCTGCAGGGCATCGTCGGCGGTTTTCATCATCCGCGAATAGTGCAGGAAGGCGTGCAGCATGCCGGGGTACATTTTGTACTGACAAGGCTGCTGGTGCGCCTGTAGCGTCTGATAGAGTAACCGACTGTCGTCGATCAGCGGATCGAACTCCGCACCTGCGATAAAACATGGCGGCACGTCGCGCGTCAGGTCATTGTTAAACAGGCAATAATAGGGTGATTCACGATCTTCAGTGCTACGCAGATACGCGTTCTCGTACATCTCCAGATCCTGATGAGTTAAGCCATCCCACTCTCCCCCCATCAGCCGGCGGCTAAGTGAATCGCGTAAACCGTAAAGCCCGTACCACAGCAGCACGCCTGTCACCTTGCCACATTCTATCTGCTTATCACGCAACCATAGCGCACTGGCGAGCGCCAGCATTGCGCCGGCAGAATCACCAGCAAAACCGATGTTACTCACATTAAGTGAGTACTCACGGGCGTGAAGATGGAAGTACTGACACACGGCGACAATTTCTTCGATGGCCTGCGGGAAGCGAGCCTCCGGTGACAGCGAATAGTCGATACCAATCACGGTACACTGGGTGTAGTGCGCCAGCAGACGCATAATGCGATCGTGTGTGTCGAGGTTGCCAAGTATAAAACCCCCGCCATGCAGGTAGTACAGCGTGGCCTTGCTATAGGACTGCGGCGAATAGATGCGTGTGGTAACGGGGCTTTGTGCGGTAGAAATGACACACTCTCTGGTACTCATTTGTGGACCATCGGCATTCCAGAACTGCCGTTCATGGATATAATGCTGACGTTGGGCCACAAAATCATCGGCGGCGGGCCACGGCGGCAGATCATCACGATGAAAATTCACCACGGCTTTCATTTCGTCTGAAATTCTGTCAAGTACGGGGATCTTGTTATCTGGCTTCATAAAACGCTCCTTGTGAAGGGTGATTTATTGTAGAAACTGATGCCGGATAAACTGAGATCTCACCGTCTGATATTGAAACTTATGCCTCATCGCATGCGCAGTCAGGAATGTGCTACCATGCACCGCTTAGTTAACCACCCGTAAAATCGACCATGAAATTTCCCGGTAAACGTAAATCCAAACACTATTTTCCTGTCAACGCGCGCGATCCGTTGCTGCAACAAATTCAAACTGAAAACGAGACCAGCGCAGCCTGGGTGGTCGGTATTGATCAAACGCTGGTGGATATTGAAGCCAGAGTTGATGACGACTTTGTGAAACGTTATGGATTAAGCGCCGGGCATTCTCTGGTGATTGGTGATGATGTCGCAGAAGCGCTCTACCAGGAGCTGGTACGTGAAAATTTGATCACCCATCAGTTTGCAGGTGGAACCATCGGCAACACTATGCACAACTACTCGGTGCTGGCGGATGATCGCTCAGTACTGCTGGGCGTCATGTGCAGCAATATCGAAATTGGCAGCTACGCGTATCGCTATTTATGCAATACCTCCAGCCGCACAGATTTGAACTACCTCCAGGGTGTTGATGGCCCTATCGGTCGCTGCTTCACTCTGATTGGCGAATCCGGTGAGCGTACCTTTGCAATAAGCCCCGGGCATATGAATAAGCTGCGTGCGGATAGCATTCCTGAATCAGTGATTGCCGGTGCTTCTGCGCTGGTGCTGACATCGTATCTGGTGCGCTGTGAGCCGGGTGAGCCGATGCCGGAAGCAACCATGAAGGCGATTGAGTTTGCTAAAAAGCACAATGTTCCGGTGGTACTGACCCTGGGAACGAAATTCGTTATTGCTGATAACCCGCAATGGTGGCAGGAATTCCTGAAAGAGAATGTCTCAATTTTGGCTATGAATGAAGAAGAGGCTGAGGCGCTGACCGGTGAAAATGATCCGCTACTGGCTTCTGACAAGGCGCTGGACTGGGTGGATCTGGTGCTGTGTACTGCGGGACCCGTGGGGCTGTATATGGCCGGCTTCACGGAAGATGAGGTCAAACGCAAAACTCAGCATCCGCTGCTGCCGGGGGCCATTGCCGAATTCAATCAGTACGAGTTCAGCCGCGCGATGCGCTATAAAGATTGTACGAATCCGCTGCGCGTTTATTCGCACATTGCGCCGTACATGGGCGGGCCGGAAAAAATCATGAACACCAACGGGGCTGGTGATGGTGCACTGGCTGCATTGCTGCATGATATTACTGCCAACAGCTACCACCGCAGCAATGTACCGAACTCGAGTAAACACAAATACACCTGGCTGACTTATTCATCGTTAGCTCAGGTATGTAAATATGCTAATCGCGTGAGTTATCAGGTGCTGAATCAGCATTCTCCGCGCCTGACGCGGGGTCTGCCTGAGCGTGAAGACAGCCTCGAAGAGTCTTACTGGGATCGTTAAACGAAGGGCCCGGTAGCGCTGAGTTTACCGGGCCTGCGTGTTTAACTGACTGACATCCGGAGCATTAACCCGTGACCATTTCACCGGCTGGCGGCGTTTCGATCAGTTCCAGCATCGTACGTGCAATTTCACGCTCGCCCATCACTACCTGATTGGCTCCGCGCTCGGTGATGTACTCTACTTCATCGTCATAATGTGCGCGGGCGATAATCTCAATCGTCGGGCATTTCTCACGCGATGAAGCGACAATTTCACCCGCTTCATAACCATTCGGGATCGTCAGCAACAGCCAGCGAGCACAATCCAGGTGCGCCAGATTCATAATCTCTTCGTTAGCAGCATTTCCGAGAACGGCGCGGATCCCTCGTGCACGAAGTTCATCCACGCGGGTACGAGAGGTTTCGATAACTACCAGAGGAATACCCGCTGCCATCAATTTGTCACCCAACAGACTGCCGACGCGGCCATAACCAACCAGCAGGGCATGATTACAGATATCGACCGGGATTTGTTTCTCTTCTTCGATAGCTTCTTCGAGTGTCTGCTCTTCCAGCGTTTCGGTTTTTGCGAGGTATTTTTCCAGCACGGCGAACAGTACCGGGTTGAGCATAATGGAGAGGATCGCCCCGGCCAACACCAGGTTTTGTCCGGCCTGCGGCAACAGGTTAAGCGCCATTCCCAGCCCTGCCAGGATAAAGGCGAATTCACCAATTTGCGCCAGGCTGGTGGCAATGGTTAATGCCGTGCGCTGTGAGTGACCAAACAGGCGTACCAGGAAGTATGCGGCAACCGATTTACCAAATATGATAATGGCCAGGGTACCCAGTACTGCCAGCGGCTGTTGGATCAGAACTAATGGGTCAAACAGCATCCCGACGGAAACAAAGAACAGCACAGCAAATGCATCGCGCAGCGGCAGGGTGTCGTGCGCCGCACGGTGGCTCAATTCAGATTCGTTCAATACCATTCCGGCGAAGAACGCACCAAGCGCAAAGGAGACATCAAACAGCTCCACGGCACCAAAAGCGATACCCAGGGCGAGAGCCAGTACTGATAAGGTGAACAGCTCACGTGAGCCTGTTGCGGCACTGCGGGCCATAATCCACGGCACCAGGCGACGGCCAACCAGCATCATAATCGCGATAAACGCCACTACTTTGCCGATGGTGATGCCCATATCTACGGCCAGCGAAGCAAAGCCGACATTGTCTTTTTCCAGCATTCCGGCGACGGCTGGCAGGAGAACCAGCGTCAGAACCATCATCAGATCTTCTACAATAAGCCAGCCGATGGCGATTTGCCCGCGCTGGCTGTCAATCAGTTGTCGTTCTTCAAGAGCACGCAGTAGCACCACGGTACTGGCGGTTGAAAGACACAGTCCAAAGACGATACCGACCATCAGCGACCAGCCCAGCACAGCTGAAAGCGCCATACCCAGCAGCGTCGCCACGGCTATCTGGGCGATCGCGCCGGGAATGGCGATGGACTTTACCGCCATCAAATCCTTCAAAGAAAAGTGCAGCCCGACGCCAAACATCAGCAAAATAACGCCAAGTTCCGCCAGCTCCGGCGCAAGCTTGGTATCAGCAACAAAACCAGGTGTAAATGGACCGGCCAGAACGCCCGCTAACAGATATCCCACCAGAGGAGAAATACGCAGTTTATTGGCAAGCATGCCGAATATAAAAGCGAGCACAAGGCCGCCAACAATGGTGGTGATAAGCGGGGTGGCGTGATGCATTCCGTCTCCTTTGATTGCTGTGTTGATCCTGAAAAAAACTAACTCCGGGTAATAGTTTATGACAATTTTGATGATTATGTTTATGAATAATTATTGAATTTTGATGAAAACAGGATTTTAGACATAAAAAAGCACGGATCGGAAAAGCTGAGGGGTATATTCGGGGTAAAGGCTGATGGTCTCTGTAAGTGTGAGCGGCCAAAAAGTACTTTTGGCCGCAGGAAAATCAAGCTTTATGTCGGTTATCAGGTAAGAATATGGTCAGTATCCCAAGAAGTGGAAGGAAAGCACATATTTTATAGACCAAATCGATACTGGTATGGTCGGCAACCAGCCCCAACACCGCAGCGCCGAGGCCCCCCATGCCAAAGGCAAATCCGAAGAATAGCCCAGAAACCATGCCGATACGCCCTGGAAGTAGCTCCTGCGCATAGACCAGAATGGCCGAAAAGGCCGATGCGAGGATAAAACCAATAATCACGGTTAAAATCCCGGTCCAGTGGAGCGTTGCATAGGGTAAAACGAGGGTAAATGGCGCTACACCAAGGATAGAGCCCCAAATAACATATTTTCTGCCAATCTTATCGCCTAATGGTCCACCAATAACCGTTCCGGCCGCAACGGCAAACAGGAAAGCAAACAGGTGAAACTGGGCATTTTGTACCGATAATCCGAATTTTTGCATCAGATAAAAGGTGTAATAGCTGCTGATGCTCGCCATATAGAAGTATTTGGAGAAAATCAGCACCAACAGAATGCCAACGGCCAACACCACCTTATTACGTGGTAGTGGATTCACAATAGCGACTTTCGGCTTACCTTTACTCATTCGATGCTGTGCTGCATACCAGCGGCTGATTTGCGCCAGTACCACAATCGCTAATAATGCCGCCAGAACAAACCACGCCACATTACCTTTTCCATATGGCGCGATGATGACAGCCGCCAGTAAGGGCCCCAGAGAGCTCCCGAAGTTGCCCCCGACCTGGAAGATCGACTGAGCAAGTCCATGGCGACCACCGGAGGCCATACGCGCCACACGGGACGATTCTGGGTGAAATACCGATGAACCGGTACCGACCAGCGCTGCGGCAAGCAACACCATGTGGAAACTGCCCGCCATGGCCAGTAAGACGAGCCCGCTGAGTGTGAAGCACATTCCAATGGGGAGCGACCACGGCATCGGGTATTTATCCGTCCAGTAGCCGACAACAGGCTGAAGCAGAGAGGAGGCCAGCTGGAAGGTTAGAGTAATCATCCCGATCTGCATAAACGTCAGCGAGAACTCTGACTGCAACAGCGGGTAAATCGCCAGGATCAGCGACTGAATCATATCGTTAAGCAGGTGGGAGAGGCTGATGGCACCTAAAATGCCAAATGAGGTGCGTGCTTTTTGCGACGGCGCAGCGGAGCCGGGGATCGGTTGAGCGGTTTGATTCGTTGCCATAGGTTCACTTCAATGATTATTAGAGGGTGCAGATGAAATTATTATCCGACTAACATACCTGCGGTTGGTGTTTGAAGGAAGTCTCATTTCTGAAAACATTTTCGGCTATTATTTCATATCATTGTAATTTCAGCGGTTGATATTGAGTCAGGGAGAGAAACATGAAATTTTTGCAACGGGGCGTGGCGCTGGCGTTATTGGCCGCATTTGCGGTGGCAGGTCAGCCTGCTCAGGCTTACGAAAAAGATAAAACCTACAAAATTACTATTCTGCATACCAACGATCACCACGGCCATTTCTGGCGCAGCGAATATGGTGAATACGGACTTTCAGCGCAAAAAACGCTGGTGGATGGCATTCGTAATGAGGTTGCTGCAGAAGGCGGTAGCGTACTGCTGTTATCCGGCGGCGATATAAATACCGGCGTACCGGAGTCTGATCTCCAGGATGCGGAGCCTGATTTTCGTGGTATGAACCTGATTGGTTATGACGCAATGGCGGTGGGAAACCACGAATTTGATAATCCATTGACCGTATTGCGACAGCAGGAAAAATGGTCAAAATTCCCGTTTCTTTCTGCCAATATTTACCAGAAAAGTACCGGTGAGCGTTTATTCAAGCCGTGGGCCATTTTTAAGCGTCAGGATTTAAAAATTGCCGTTATTGGTCTGACTACTGACGATACGGCGAAAATTGGTAACCCGGAATTTTTCACCGATATTGAGTTTCGTAAGCCTGCGGACGAAGCCAAACTGGTGATCCAGGAACTCAATATGGGTGAAAAGCCAGATGTCATTATTGCTACCACACATATGGGGCATTATGACAACGGCAACCATGGTTCAAACGCTCCAGGTGATGTGGAAATGGCGCGCAGCCTGCCTGCGGGAGCGCTGGCGATGATTGTGGGTGGTCACTCACAGGATCCAGTGTGTATGGCGTCGGAGAATAAAAAGCAGGTTGATTACGTGCCGGGAACACCATGTGCGCCAGACAAGCAAAATGGTATCTGGATTGTACAGGCGCATGAGTGGGGGAAATATGTTGGTCGTGCAGACTTTGAATTCCGTAACGGCGAAATGAAAATGGTGAACTACCAACTTATTCCGGTAAACCTGAAGAAAAAAGTCACCTGGGATAACGGTAAAAGTGAGCGCGTACTTTACACCCCGGAAATCGTTGAAAATCAGCAGATGCTCTCTCTGCTGACGCCTTTCCAGAATAAAGGCAAAGCGCAACTGGAAGTTAAAATTGGTAGCGTAAATGCGCGTCTCGAAGGTGACCGTAGCAAAGTGCGGTTTGTGCAGACCAATATGGGGCGTTTGCTTCTGGCCGCACAAATGGCGCGTACCAGCGCTGATTTTGGTGTGATGAGCGGGGGGGGAATTCGTGACTCCATTGAAGGCGGTGATATTACTTATAAGAGCGTGCTGAAGGTACAACCGTTTGGCAACATAGTGGTGTATGCCGATATGAGCGGTAAAGAGGCCATTGACTATCTGACCGCGGTAGCGCAAATGAAGCCTGACTCCGGTGCTTATCCTCAGTTTGCTAACGTCAGCTTTGTGGCGAAAGACGGCAAGCTGAATGATTTGCAGATCAAGGGCGAACCTGTTGATCCGGCAAAAACCTATCGCATGGCAACGCTAAGCTTCAACGCCACGGGGGGAGATGGGTATCCGCGAATTGATAACAAACCGGGATACGTGAATACCGGGTTTATCGATGCGGAAGTGCTGAAAGAGTTCGTACAGAAGAATTCACCGCTGGATGCCAGCGCGTATGAACCGAAAGGTGAAGTGAGCTGGCAGTAACAGGGCTATTTTGTTCGCCATTTTGAACCCGGGCACTGCTCGGACAGAATGTGCAGAGTTGCGCCCTGTATCAGTAGCAGGCCCGGTAAACGTTGCGTTACCGGGCAAAAGAGAGTTAGTCACGACGTGCGATATCAGCGAATTTAGCATCCAGAATTTTTGCCAGATCGCTTGCGGCCAGTTCGATGTCCAGCCCGCGTTTACCACCGGAGACATAAATGGAGTCAAAGGTTTGGGCTGGTGCATCGATCACCGTAGGCAGGCGTTTTTTCTGTCCCAGCGGACTAATGCCGCCAACCAGATAGCCGGTAACGCGCTGTGCGACCATGGGGTCGGCCATATCGACTTTTTTAGCCCCTAGCGCTTTCGCGACTTTTTTCAGATCCAATTGTCCGGCGACCGGCGTGACGGCGACCGCCAGCTGTTTCATATCGCCATTCATAGCAACCAGCAATGTCTTGTAGACCTGATCTGCATTCAGACCTAATTTACGTACCACTTCGTCGCCAAAGTTTGTCTCCGACGGATCGTGATCGTAGGCGTGGATCTGAAAAGAAATCTTGTTTTTTTCGAGTAATTTAACGGCGGGTGTCATAGCAATTATTCCTGACTAACACTAAATACGCTTTAAGCATACGCCTGATGATGGTGTAAAAAATAGTACCATCTTGCGCAATAGTATTGGCAGGATGCTGACTTTGAGCGACAATCAACCTGGATCGATGCATTAAGCATCGGCATAATAATAACGATGAAATTCCTCTTTGACGGGCCAATAGAAATATTGGCCATTTTTTTATCGTAACATCTCCGGCAAATTTCCTTCTCCATATAGATGAAGCGCGCCCACAGCCACCACATAGCGGCCAGCTGGCATTGCACAGAGTCGATCCCGCCAGGCTTCATTTCGCTGGTGCATCAGTACGTCATACAACGACTGGCTGAAGGTATTGGGTAGCTTAAGATCGCTATTCTCCGGTGGCGTTTTTAGCCACCACCCCATCATCTGTTGCAGCAGTCTGGCGTTGGTATGCCAGTGTGTCAGGGTGTCGTCCAGTAAAGCCAGACCATTATCCGGTAACTGACACAACAGATCGATTTGGCTGGAGGCGCCTTCCAGCTCAACGATTGGCCTCTGCTCCCGTTTTGCCGCCTTTAGCAACTGGTAATCAATTCCGTATTCTGCTCGTAGCCCCAACTGTTGCGCTTGTGTTGCCTGTAGCACCATAGCGATTTGCCATAACGGTTGAGTCGAAAAGAGGGAAGGGGAAATACCCAGTTCATCGGTAATTTTATGCAGTTGCTGACGTTGATCTTCACTTATCCGCTCGTCAAGCGGCGCAAAGGAGGGGAGATCGCTAAAAGGGGAATCGTTGCCGGAAACGTCGGCTTCAACGATCAAGGCATCTGCTTGCCGAAGTTTTTTGAGCAGTTTTGCCGGGAGTGGGGCCATATCGCGGGTGCCCATATGGATACTACCCACGAGATGAAAATGGCGATTGCCGGGCAAAGAGATGTCAATGGCAGGCCAGGTATAATGGTTGCCGCGTAGTGCAGACCATAATGCTTTTACCCGGTATAACAGATCCATACGACCTCCCGTTGAAAAATCTCATGCTAGCGCGTGGTCATGGAAGGTGCAATGAGTGAAATGCCGGATACGTGTTGCTAATGGTATCCGGCAAGGCGATTACTCTTTGGGTTTAAAGCGCAGTAATCGGTTAGCGTTGCTCACTACGGTAATCGAAGAGAGCGCCATCGCAGCACCGGCAACCACAGGATTAAGCAAGGTTCCGGTGAAGGGCCACAAGATCCCGGCGGCAACGGGGATGCCGATGCTGTTGTAGATAAATGCGCCGAGCAGGTTTTGTTTCATGTTACGCAGCGTCGCCCGCGAGATTGACAGCGCATCCGCAACGCCCATCAGACTATGGCGCATTAGCGTAATTGCTGCGGTTTCAATGGCGACATCGCTACCGCCACCCATCGCAATCCCCACATCGGCCTGGGCCAGTGCGGGTGCATCGTTAATACCATCACCAACCATGGCAACCTGACGCCCCTGGCTTTGCAGGCGTTTAATCGCATCGGCTTTGCCGTCAGGCAGGACGCCCGCAATCACTTCATCAATACCCGCTTCTTTAGCAATGGCGTTGGCGGTGGTCGGGTTATCCCCTGTGAGCATTACCAGACGATACCCAGCGCGGTGCAGACGCTGAAGTGCCGCCACGCTGTCACTGCGCAGTGGGTCACGTACTGCCAGCAGAGCTGCCGCTTTCCCGTCAATGGCCAACAGCACAGGGGTTGAACCCTGAGAGGCCTGTGCTGTGATTTCGGCGTCCATTGCTGTGGTGACAACCTGTTGTTCATTGAGCAGGGCCTGGTTCCCCAGAAGTAGTGAATGACCTTCCGCTTCGCCGCTGACCCCTAATCCGCGCAGCGTTCTGAAGCCATTCACCTGTGGCAGCACGGCATCACCGGCTTTGTCCAGAATTGCGCGGGCCAGCGGGTGGCTGGAACCCTGTTCAAGGGCCGCTGCCAGACGTATCACCTGAGCTTCATCGATATCACCGAACATTTTGATGGCAACAACCTGCGGTTTACCTTCGGTCAGCGTCCCGGTCTTATCAAACACGACGGTATCAAGTGTGCTGGCACGTTGTAGTGCATCGGCATCACGTACCAGGACGCCAAACTCTGCGGCACGACCGACACCCGAAATAATCGACATCGGCGTTGCCAGGCCCAGCGCGCAAGGGCAGGCGATAATCAGTACGGTGGTGGCAATGACCAGCGTATATACAATCTGCGGCGCCGGACCGAAGAAGTACCATATAGCGGCACTTACCAGTGCGATGACCACCACAACCGGCACAAATACGGAGGAGATTCTGTCGGCAAGTTTGCCAATTTCTGGCTTACTGCTTTGTGCCTGACGCACCATGCGAATAATGCGTGACAGCGTGGTGTGACTGCCAACGGCACTGGCGCGGAACAGTACACTGCCATCCTGAACCACGGTACCCGCGTGGACACTGTCACCTTCTCCTTTTTGTTGCGGGATCGGCTCACCGGTCAGCATGGCTTCATCCATCCAGGCTTCACCCTGGGTGATTTCGCCATCTACCGGAACACGGTCGCCAGTGGTCAGGCGCAATAGCATTCCTGTTTGAACATCTGCCAGAGGGATACTTTTTTCACCTTCCTCAGTGACCACGCGTGCTGTTGGTGGGGTGAGGTCGAGCAGTTTTTCCAGTGCTTTAGAGGAGCGCTGACGAGCGCGCGCTTCCAGCATATGTCCGAGGTTAATCAGACCAATAATCATCGCACTGGCTTCATAATAGAGGTGTCGCGCTTCCATCGGGAACCATTGTGGCCAGAGGTTAACGCTCATGGAATAGAGCCATGCCACACCTGTACCCAGCGCCACCAGCGTATCCATTGTCGCGGTGCCGTTCATCAGGCTTTTCCACGCGCTGCGGTAAAAATGGCCGCCTGCAAATACCATTACGGCGAGCGTGGCGAGGCCAATTACCAACCACAGGCTGCGGTTGTCGGCGGTGACCATCATGTTATCGCCAATCATTCCCCATACCATGACAGGTATGCCCAGCAGTAGTGCGACCGCAGCCTGCCAGCGAAAGCGTTTCATAGTGGCAACGGCTGTTTCCTGCTGGCGCTCACGACGTTTAACATCATCTTCAATGGCTTCTGCGCCGTAGCCCGCTTTTTCCACGGCCTGAACTAATTGTTCGGCGGACGCACTGCCCATGACCAGCGCAGTACGTTCCGCCAGGTTTACCCGTGCCTGCGTGACGCCCGGTACGTTTTGCAACGCATTTTGTACACGAGAGACACAGCTGGCGCAGCTCATGCCGCTTAACAGCAACTGTTGGCTGTCATCTTCAGCCGTAGCTGCCGGAAGCTCAGGAGGGACCGCTGCCAGCGCTTCCGACGGGATTGATGACTCCGCCAGCGGTTTAGCCTTTGGGTGGCTTAACTCTGCGCCATAACCGGCTTGCTTGATGGTTTCAATCAGTGCTTCAGCGCTGGCGCTACCAGTGACGTGCGCTTCAGTCACGGTGACATCCGCTTGCTCAACGTCCGGACGTTGTTCCAGGCTTTCTTTTACGCGTTTAACGCAATGACCACAGGACAAACCGTCCAGGGTCAGGTCGATCGTTTGAGACATAACAAACTCCTTTCTTACGGGATTAACTGACTGTGATAAAGGTTAAACCTTCCAGCAAGGGGAAGGTCAAGGGAGTTTTTAGAAAAGATGAAAAAAGGCAGAAAGTCGGGAACGCAGCGACCGGCGTTCCCGGTAAGTTATTGATTGAGGACGATGAGTGGCGTTTGATTTGCCGGTTCATTTATCACCGTGAGATCGGCGCCGTAAAGCGCATTCAACGGCTGCTGTTTCAGTACCTCCTGCGGGCTGCCGTTATCGACTATCTTGCCGTGTTCCATCAGCACGACACGGTCGGCATAGCGTGCAGCAAGATTGAGATCATGCAGTACGCAGCAGACATTAAACTGCCGTTCACGTACCAGATGCCGCAGTAAACGAAAAAGGTGCTGCTGGTGGTGAATATCCAGTGCTGAAGTAGGTTCATCCAGAAACAGCCACTTTGGTGCAGGTTCCGGCTCCCAAAGCTGTACCAGCAGACGCGCTAACTGTACTCGCTGCTGCTCTCCTCCCGACAAGTGTCGATAGTCGCGGGTAGCCAGGTTCTGGCAATCACATAAGTTCATGATATGGTCAGTTTCATCACCCGTGTTGCGCGTGCGATACGGATGCCTGCCCATACGAATGACTTCCTGAACGCTAAACGGGAACGCCATATGGCTGTTCTGGCGCATCACCGCGCGAGTTTTTGCCAGCTCGGTTATTGACCATTCATTCAGCGGTTTGCCGAGCAGCGAGCAGCGTCCACTTTGTGGCTTCAGATAACCCGTGAGCTGACGCAACAACGTTGATTTCCCTGCTCCATTGGGACCAAGTATGGCGATGATTTCGCCGCCTGGTAGCGTCAGAGAGACGTTATCAGTGAGTCGACGCCCATGAATGCTGTAAACCAGATTCTCGGCGATAATCATGACACCCTCCGGCTGCGCAGTATCAGCCACAGAAAATATGGCCCGCCAATCAGGCTGGTCAACAAACCGACGGGCATTTCTGCTGGCTGCACCAGTGTACGGGCCAGGGTGTCGGCAACCAGTAATAAACATGCGCCTGCCAGTGTGGAGCAGGGAATAAGCCAGCGATGATCGGCACCAGTGGTCATTCTGATCAGATGTGGAATCACCAGACCAATAAAGCCGATCACTCCGCTTACCGAAACGGCTGCGCCCACCAGCAGTGAGCTTAGCAACAGCAGTTGTTGCCGTTTACGTTTTACGTTCACTCCCAGGTAGTGTGCCTCTTCATCACCTAACTGCAGCAAATTTAGCGTTCCGGCGAGACAGGCGGTTACCGCAACGGCAGGAAGCACAAAGGAGCTGGCTACCAGCAGCGTTGGCCACTGCGCCTGCCCGAGATTACCCATCATCCACAGTGTCAGCTGGCGTAACTGCTGTTCATCGCCAATGTAACTCAGCACGCCGATTGCCGCGCCGCACAGGGCATTGATGGCGATCCCGGCTAACAGCAGTTGCATCATACCGCCGTGGTGGTGGCGCTGGCTTATCAGGAAAATTATCGTGCAAACCACCATGCTGCCTGCAACGGCAAAAATCATCTGCTCATACAGCACCAGCACAACAGGGAACGAAAACGGAATCACAATCGCGATGCCAACCATCAGCGCAGAGCCACTGCTGACGCCCAGCAGACCAGGGTCGGCCATCGGATTGCGAAAAAGTCCCTGCATGATGACACCTGCTGTTGCCAGCGCACCACCAACGAGGACGGCCAGTAAGACGCGCGGCAGGCGAATATTTAACCAGATATCACGATATTCTTCATCGAACAGAGCGCTGAAGCTAATGTTCAGCGCTCCCTGGCTGGCACCGAAAAGCATCAGCGCGAGCAATAATAGTGACAGGCCCGTCAATATGCTGACGGACGAAAGTGAGTCCTTGAGCACGCAAAACTCCATAACGTCTTTGCGGCGCGGAGCTCCCGCGCCGCGAGGGGATTACGCAGGTTTCAATTCAGGTTCAACCAGACTGTAGATCTGATTGTTAAGTGCAGGCGCATTGGCCAGTTCGCGAATATGTGCGGCAACATCCGCACGCATTACAAACCCGTGGCACTCCTGGCCTTGTATTCGCTGCGCCTTGCCTGTTGCTTCACCATTAAGCAGTCCGCCAGGGCGGAGAATGGCGTAGTCCAGTTGACTGGTTTGCAACCAGCTTTCAGCCAGCGATTTTTCCCGTACGGCCTGACCAAAGGCGGCCTTTGCCCGGGCGGATAAAAAAGGCCAACTGTCACCGCAGCCCAGCGATGTCACGAGGATCATCCGTTTGATGCCCGCTTTCTCGGCTTCATCAATCACGGTTCTGTGCGC
Source organism: Citrobacter sp. Cm046 (assembly GCF_030333065.1). NCBI lineage: Bacteria > Pseudomonadati > Pseudomonadota > Gammaproteobacteria > Enterobacterales > Enterobacteriaceae > Citrobacter > Citrobacter sp. Cm046. The sequence goes on from NZ_JAOWGP010000036.1 coordinate 290,358, forward strand.
CAGATAATCCTGAGCGCCGCCCATTGAGGAGATCAGCGTGGCATGTGGACCTGCAGCACGGCAGGCGCAGGCGACTACCTGGCTATCGCAGGCATCGCCAATAAAAACCTGCACACCTCTTTCCTGTAATCCGGCAGCAACCTGTGCGTTGCGAATAACAGCAATCACCGGGCGTTGTTCTGCCAGCGCCAGTTCAAGTGTTTTTGCTCCGACACCGTTACCACCCGCGCCGAAAATAAGCCATGGAGACATCAGGCAAGTTCCTTTAGCGTTGAAGCCAGCGCGTGAAAGGCGCTGACCTGTTCGGCCAGTAGCTGGCGATGCTCATCCCTGCCGAGGAATATCTTGAACATTGCGCTACCCGCCTGGTTAAAGAAGAGGATGGACGCGGTGTCCATACCCATAAATTTGCGTTCAATCAGGGCAATATGCGTGCAGTTTTCTGCCTTGATATGACCGGTCATTCCTTTTTTCCCGCGCAGGTTGAAGTAGCCGTGACGGTGAAATCCGGATGGCAGTTCGCCAGTGAATTCCAGAATGACATCAGCAGTATGGACCAGGGTTGTGACTTTTCCCCACTCGCTGACCGTTTCCCAGACGGTATCAAACTTATCGCCGGAAACCAGCGTCAGGGAAGGGAGGTTTTTCACTACTTCCAGCAGCGTGGTGTTGTACTGGGCGGCGATGGCTTCCAGCGTACCGTCCGGCTCAGTTTTTAAAAAATCCTGTAAAGAGACATGGCTCATAAATCACTCCTGTTATGGTTGCTCTACCGCAATACGCGGTGCGTTAAGTTCCTGAATAAGCTCATCAAGGGACTGTAAAATATTGCTTGCCCAAAAGCGTCCTTCATTGGTCAGGCGCAGACAGGTGCTGGCATCGCGCGTCAGGCCAGCCTGGTGCCATTGGCTCAGTAAGGGGAGTAGTTTCTGAGCATGAGGCGTGAGTTCATCCAGCGGGACGCGGGCTGTTTCAATGCCTGCCTGTAGCGTATGTCGCCACTGGAAACCGCGCTCGGCGGTACGCATCATCATCATTAGCGGCTTTTTCCCGGCGGCAATGGATTCATGCCAGGTGGTCAGATTGCGTTCGACCATCCAGGAGTAGCCATTAACCGATCCTCCCGCGCCAGAGCCAAACGCCAGGCAGTCGGCCCCCTGTTTAATCAGCAGGTTGTACAGGTTGCGCTCGCGCGTTGTACGCGCCCAGTGGCTGTTGCTGATGCAGCGCCAGCCCGCGTTATCCATAAATTCACAGCCCTGTAGATAGAGATCGCGGCGCTCGGCTGGGGAGGGCACGGTCGTACGTCCGGTGTCAACCGCTTTGCCAAGAGGGGTATTAGGAATGAGGTTTAGTGCATAGAGGTCAACACCGTCGAGACCGATATCACGTGCGATTGCCAGATCTTCGCCCCACAGTTTTGCGTCCTGTCCCGGCAGACCAAACAGCAGATCGCATACCACGGCAGCACGATCCCGCTGAACCAGCCCTTGCATAAATGCAATGGCGGTTGGGCCATCTGAGGTTCGGGCCATTTTTTTGCGGATCCGACTATTAAAAGACTGAATACCGATCGAAAACCGGTTAGCCCCGGCATCCAGGCAGGCATCGATTCGGGCATCGTCAAAGTTGAGTACCCGACCTTCAATCGTTATTTCACAATCCGGAGCCAGAGGTAGCTTTTCACGCAGCGCAGTGATGATTCTGGCCAGATCCCGTGCCGACAGCGCCGATGGTGTACCGCCGCCAAAATAGACGGCGTGAATCGGGGCTGACTGGTGTAATGGGCTGTCGGCCTCCATCTCTATTTCACGCAATAGTGCGTTGGTATAGCGAGTGCAGTGATCTTCTTCAAACCGGTTTTGATAAAAACCGCAGAAAGTACAGTGTGTTGCACAAAAAGGGATATGCAGGTACACCAGTCGTTTACGTGGAGGGACGGTCTGGCTGATGACATTCTGCCAGGTTTGTGACAACAACTCTTTTGCAACAGGGATAGCCCCGCGCCACGGCATCGTGGCGCGGCGATCCTTAAATGGTTGATTTCCCTCCAGAGCAAAATGTGGGGTGAGATCCAGCGTGTCTTGAGTTTTCATACTTCTTTATAAATCCCTTTCGTGTGGCCAGAATTGCTGGTGTAGCGCTTCAACCGCGTCAGCGACGCGAGGACCCATGCCCAGGATCAGCGCCTGGTCTATCGTCACAATGCGCTGATTTTTCCAGGCGGCGGTGCGGGTAATACCGGCAATAGCGCTGAGACGATTAAGATCGCCATCCACCATTTGTGACGTCACGACGATGACCTGCGGATTTGCGGCAATCAACGACTCTGCGCTGTAGCTTTTATACTGGGCATGTGAGGCGACATTCTGTGCCCCGGCAAGCGTCAAAATGGCATCGGCAACGCTGCCTTTCCCGGCGACCTGTGGCGCGCTGCCACCGGCGGAGAGGATAAACATGGCTTTAACCGGCGCTTTTTTTGCCGCCACACTCTGCTGAACACGATCCAGACGCTGATGAATACGCTTGACCAACGCATCGCCTTGTTCAGGCATTTGCAGTGTTTTTGCCAGCTCATGGATATTGGCGTACATCTGTTCAACCGTGGCCGGTACACGCGGCAAGGTGACAACATTCACTTTTTGTGCCCGCAGTTGATCCAGTACGATCTGTGGGCCAGCGTCCTGCCAGGTGATAAAGCTGTCCGGATGCAGCGATAAAATGCCTTCGCTGCTCAGTTGCTTCCAGTAACCGATATGTGGAAGCGCTGCAGTTTCTGGCGGATAAGAGGTGGTTTCATCGACGCCAACCACGTTGCTCCCGGCACCTATGGCGTAGATCAGTTCGGTCAGCGATCCGCCCGCCGCCACCAGACGTTCGGCGGACTGCGCGTTGAAGATGCAGGCGAGGCTCAGTAAACCAATAATGAGTTTCTTCATTGTCAGAAATTCCACGCAAAGCCAACCGCCGCATTGAAACCCGCTTCCGGAATAGATTCATGTGCGGTTCTGTAACGTTTATCGGTCAGGTTATTGAGTGCCAGATTGACCTGATACTGATCCTGCGGACCGAATTCGGTATTGAAGGCGAGATTAAGCGTTGCCCAGCCCGGATAATTTATTTCCGTACTTCCGGTGTTATCTTTGGCGCTGGAGGCCGCGCGGATAAACACATCTGAGGTCACGTTAGCGGCATTCAGCAGCAAGGTATGTTTCAGACCCACGCGTCCAGTCAGTGTTGATTCGCCGGTATCCCAGGTTTTCATGGTGTCGCCTTCACACTGGCGGCGAATAATGTTGCCGCTCAGATAGGGGGAAACTGCCCATCCGTTGTACTCTGCGCTTAACTCCATGCCCCAGGTTTTGGCGCGATCGATGTTGTCGTAGTAGAAATAGCCTCCTCGTGAAGAGTTGCTATTGCCGTTGCACACGGGGTTGCCGGCACAAGCCAGGCTGGCGATATAGTCTTTGGCTTCTGAATAGTAAATCGCGCCGTCAATCAGCCACATCCCCCCTTTATAACGGGCTCCCAGCTCATAGTTATTGGAGTGTTCCGCTTTCAGGTCTGGATTACCGTAGGTGACGCTGCCACCCGCAGATGTCTGCATAAACAGCTGAGTGAGCGTCGGGAAGACATAACCCTGCGCATAGGCTGCACGTAGCTCGAGATCTTTAAAGCCGGAATAACGCAGGCTGGTAGAGGTGACCAGTTCATCGTCATGTACTGAGTTTCCTCCTGCTGATTGCCATGTGGTCCCGCTGCTTTGCGTCGTTTGCGTATCGTTACGATTGAGTTTTGAAGAGAGCCAGTATTGGCGAGCACCAACGGTCCACGTCCAGTTATCGGCAAAACGCCAGTCGTTTTGTGCAAACAGAGAGGTGTTGCTTTGTTCGGCTTCAATATGAGATAGCGTCCGGGTTTGTATATCAAAGTAGCCGGTCGCCGCCGTCTGACGCGTATTGCCGTCTGTGTCTTGTTTCACTTTGTCGTGTTGATACTGAGTACCAATGACCAGTTCATTGTTCGCCGGAAGGGAGAAATTACCCTGAAGCGTGACACCCTGGGTGTATTGTTTATCGTTGGTATTGGTCTGATTATTCACCGTCAGCGCTTTGATCGATGGGCTGGGAATAACCTGAGTGGTTTTGACCCGGTTCTCAAACTTACGCTCTATCGTCTGATTGTATGCGTCAATATGGATTTTCTTCAGGTAATCCCCGTCTGCCGCATAGTCATAGAACAGACCTACTTTTTCGCGTTCCAGTTTAGGTATTTTGACGCTGAAGTCGTCGAACTGACCTTCCGGATCGTTAAACCAGGTTTGTGTGGACAGTTTGTAACGGTCGAGTGACAGACCGATTTTATGGCGATCGAGGTTATAGCCAAGCCAGACGCCCTGGCCGTTATTGCGGAAGTTGGTATTCGATAACCTTCCGTCAGGCGTATCGCGATCGCCCTGATCGGAATAGCTACCATTGATACGGTAATCAAAATTTTCAATGCTACCCCAGGCGGCTGCCGATTCTTCCCATCCTGCCGTCGCGGAGTTGTAGACTGCTTTAATGCTCCCGGCAAGGGGCTTATCGCCGCCTTTTTTCGTAATAAAGTTCACCACCCCGCCAATAGCCTGCGAACCATAGAGTACGGAGTAGGGGCCTTTGACAACCTCAATACGTTCCAGGGCTGATTCGTCAATAAGCAGGCCAGCGCCGTAGTTTTGACCGGCGCGCTGGTAACTGACGACCTGACCGTCTATGAGTATCAGTACGCGTGAAGAGGCTTCACCGCGGATGCGGATTTGTTTTCGTCCCGCAAGGGCGTTATCAGTGACTTCAACGCCGGGTATATCCTTTAAATCGTCGGCAATAGAAACGTTGGTGGAGTTTTGCAACGTCTGGCGGTCAATAACCTGAATCGTCGCCGGGCTTTCCCAGAGACTGCTTTCCGAACGGTTTGCCGTGACGATCACCGTGTCGTCGGCTGATGCTGATGTGTGTGTGGTCGTAGTTGTCGATGCTGAAACAGCCCCTGAAACACATAATGTCAGAGCTGAAAGAATAAACGGCCTTTGGCTAATCCGTGGCAACATAAGAGAACCTTTTATTGAATGTTAATGATCATCATTATCATTCGCGTTTGTATATAAAATTGTATCCAGATGTTCAATATCAAAGGTGTAAAACCAATGCATCTTTTGATTTGAATCAATTTTGTATCGTTGATGCGGGTGGAATTGTGATCGGGATGGCGCATAACCTTGTGAATAGGCTGGCTTTTTAAATTAATCGTTGATGTACCTGTTGGGGCGTTTCGCCGGATAAGGGATTACTGCAATCTGGGCTATAATGTGGCTCTGCATTGAGAGAGCTGTGGGGGATGATGTGAATATTAGTGATGTGGCGAAAAAAACCGGATTAACCAGTAAAGCTATTCGCTTTTATGAAGAGAAAGGGCTGGTGACTCCGCCGCTGCGTAGCGAGAACGGATACCGCACTTATACCCAGCAACATCTGAATGAACTGACGTTGTTGCGACAAGCGCGGCAGGTTGGGTTTAATCTCGAAGAGTGCGGTGAGCTGGTGAACCTGTTTAACGATCCGGCACGTCACAGCGCAGATGTAAAAAAACGTACTCTCGAGAAGGTGGCTGAAATCGAACGGCATATCAGCGAATTACAGGCGATGCGGGGACATTTGCTGGCGCTGGCAAACAGTTGCCCTGGCGATGACAGCGCCGAATGTCCAATTATTGATAATCTCTCCGGCTGTTGTCATCACAAAGCAAAGGTTTAGCGGCGAGAGGGATTGAGCATAAATACTACCGTACCGCGATACCACGGGGATTTTTCAAGCTGAGCTTCAGCCTGCGGATCCCGGCTACCGTTTTGCACCAGCCCAAGCTTAAATGGTATGCGTAACCGGATGAGCGCGGGCAAATACGCCTGATAATTTGCCACAGTGTGACGTCCCTGATAGCTCTGAACTACCAGTTCATCGACCGGCAATGCGTTCAGCGTGGCGATATCGCCGGTTTTCGCCCAGTCCAGCAGCCCGGTAACGCCAAGGGCGAACTCTGGCGGTAACTGTTGGCGAAGCTGACGCAGAAAGTGAGCGTAATCCGTGAGCTGATGAGTTGCGGCGTCAAAATCAACCTGCAAACCGACGACGTGATTCCCTGCAGACTGCCAGCGTTGCAACAGCCGTATGATACGCGCCGGAATCTCTTCCGGCACGTCGAGGGTGGTGAAGCGTACGGTCAGCCAGATTGTTGGAAATGTCAGACGACTGACCGGCAAGCCGAGCCGCTGAAAGATTACTTCCCCTGACTGAGCGACTACTTCACCCTGATGCAAATAGACCGTTTGCGCGTTCTGGAGTTCGTTGCTGGCTTTCACTCCTGACCACAACCAGAAGGCCGGATGGTCGCGGGCGGTGACAATTTCCGTAGCCTGTACCTGTCCGGCCAGCAGCGCAGCTACCAGTAATATTTGAGTTTTTGCGCCCACGGGCTTCCTGGATACTGTGTCTTCAGTTGCGTGAACCACTCTTTACGCTGTGATTTATCCACCTCTGCGCCACCGCATTCGTTCGAACCTGATGGTGCATAGCACATGATGGCGCGATACAACGCAAAGCTTTTATCCTCGAGTTCCGCTTTTGGTGCAGCAATAACCTGCTGATAGTAGCGCTGTCTGTCGTACTGACCGAACGGTTCTTTACGTGAAATTGCCACTTCCAGCACATCATTGCCTGTACTGTTTGCCCACAGATCAACACGGGTTTGCGTGGTACGGAAAAACTCACCCAGACAGTTCAGAGCGTGGGCATCATCCGCTTTTTTGCTTAGCACTGTGACTGTTTCAGTCAGGCTACGGCATGCGTAACCGGCCTGAGCGGCATCGCCGTTCCAGTCAAAGGTGTTCAGATTGACATCAGCAAACGCATCTGCGGATACCGGTTGCGTAATTGCGCTGGCAAGTTTTCTGTCATTCAGCCAGTCGCCAAAGCGATTCTCGGTTAAATCCCGCACCAGTAGCGTATGCAGCGCGATGGTACGCTCTTCGTTATTTGGTCCGTGGGTTGCCTGCTGGCGCAGTAGTTCAGGAGAGGCTTGTGTTTTCAGCACCTGTGAACGAAAACGCAGGTTTGTAACCATGCTGTTCGGGGCGAAAACTGCCGCCACATCGCCGCTGTAGACCAGCGTTGCCGCCAGTTTAGCCTGCACATATTGTTGCTGTTCGTTATTCTGGCTATGTTTCAATAGTTGCTGCCAGAACTCACGCGCCGCAGACCACTGCTTTTGCCCCATCAGTGCTTCGCCATAAAGCACTTGTTCGCTGAAGGCGAGAGTGTCGTTTGCGGGGAGTTTCTGCGCCGGGGTTACTGCCTGAACAATGGCTGTGTAGTTGCCAGTCGCCATCCACAGATTTAGTTGCAGGTTGTGCCACAGCGGCAGTTTTCCGCTCTTCTCGAAAACGGGCTTGCTGGCGTCGAGCTGCGCCTGAGTCAGTGTCGGTTTGTCGTCGTTGTTTAGTCGCAGGGCGCGCAGCAGTTCGATATAGCTGACCCATGGGGCGTCAGGGAAGGTCTCAACTGCAGATTGCTCCAGGAACTGCATGCCAAAAACATTATCGTATTCGATGACCGCGCTACGCAGTTGCGGTGCGTCGGCTGCCTGCTGGAAGCCTTGCTCATACAGTGTTGCCAGCGGCGCCCACGCTTGCAAATACCAGTTAATACGGCGCAGCATACCGCGCGCAGAATCGGCGTAAAGTCCCTGCGGGAAGTGTTGCAGATAAGTTTGTGCCAGAGTCTGTGCCTGAGCGGCATCCTGGCGGTTGATTCTGGCGATATCAAAATCACCGTATTCACCGACGCTGTTCTGACTACTTTTATTCAGCGCCGTGCGCATCAACATGTATTGCGCGGTTTCTGCCAGCCACGGACGATCGCTGGTGGCAAGCTGCGTGAAATTCTGTTCCGCATTGACGTAGTCGCCTTCATAGAAACGCGCGGCGGCGATCAGATAGGTTTTATACTGTTGGGCGGATGAATCGGCTGGGATTGAGGTGAGGGAGGACGTAATCTGCTCGCCGGTCGCGCCGGACAATAACCCCAGCCGCGCCCGGGCTAACGCCTGGCGTTGTTCAACCGTTAACGAGGTATCGGCCAGTAGCGCGGCAAAAAACTGACTGACGCTGTCCCTGTTATTTGAAACATGGCGGTTTTCATTCTCAGTGCCGTCGGCATTTATCTCTTCGGCGGCGATCTGCAGCTTGTCCATCTGGCGAGCAAGCGTGTCATCTGCACGTTGCTCCGGCGTAGCGGCGGCTGGTGACGTGATTTCATCCCACTGCGGGTGATACGCAAAATAGAAATCGCGGGAGCGGGTGATATCTTCAGGCATCGACTGAACGGGCAGGGCGAATGATTTTTCCTGGCTTAACAATCGCAGCAGGTTATCCCGGCTGTCGTTTTGCGGGCTGAATACCGGGATACCTTTTAGCAGACAGTGGTCATCACTCCATTTGCAATCTTCCATATCAAAAGAAGCAAATGCCTGAGGGGCTCCTGCCAACAATGAACAAAGGGCTAGAGCGAGGGATGTCTTCCTGACCATAATCTTATTTCCTGTATGATTTATTGTGATACGGCTTTGATAACCAGGGTGATACCCTCAATGGCAACCACTTCGACCTGCGTACCGGCAGTCAAATTATCGTTTGCACTGACCGGCCAGGAGCTGTCGCCAACGCGCATGTGCCCGCGACCATTCACCAGCGTGGTCTCCAGAATAAACCGGCGACCGACCAGCTGCTGCCCGCGCTGATTGAGGTGGCTGTCAGCTGGTTTCTGCTCCTGTACGCGCTTTGCCAACCACTTCCACCACAGCCAGGCTGCCAGCAACGTTAACAAGGCGAACATCGCACCCTGCCACGCCCAGTCGAGCGGAAGTAGCCAGACCACCAGACCGGTGATCACCGCTGCTACGCCGCTCCACAGCAGATAACCGTTACCGCCCAGCATCTCGGCGGCCAGTAACAGACCACCGAGGCTAAGCCAGAAGATATGTGGGTGAACCAGAATCATCGCTATCATGATTTTTTCCGTTCGCTGGCGCTGTCCTTAATTAATTCGCTGATGCCGGCAATCGAGCCCATCAGGCTGCTGGCGTCCAGTGGCATCATCACCACTTTACTGTTATTTGACGAACCGATTTGTTGCAGCGCTTCGGTGTATTTCTGAGCCACGAAGTAGTTCACCGCCTGAATATCCCCGGCGGCAATCGCCTCCGAAACCATCTGAGTTGCGCGAGCTTCGGCTTCGGCGGAACGTTCGCGCGCTTCTGCCTGTAAAAACGCGGACTGGCGTTCACCTTCCGCTTTCAGTATTTTCGACTGCTTCTCACCTTCCGCTTTGACGATCTCCGCCTGGCGGATCCCTTCGGCTTCAAGAATGTAGGCGCGTTTGGTACGTTCCGCTTTCATCTGGGCGTTCATCGCGTCGATAAGTTCAGCCGGTGGGCGTACATCGCGGATCTCAATACGGGTGATTTTGATGCCCCAGGGATTGGTGGCTTCATCAACGATATGCAGCAGACGTGTGTTGATGTTATCGCGCTGGGAGAGCATTTCATCCAGCTCCATGGAGCCGAGAACGGTACGAATGTTGGTCATGGTCAGGTTGATGATCGCCAGTTCAAGATTACTGACTTCATATGCTGCTTTCGGCGCGTCGATTACCTGAATAAAGCAGACGGCATCAATGGCAACATTGGCGTTGTCTTTGGAGATAACTTCCTGCGACGGGATATCGAGAACCTGCTCCATCATATTGATCTTACGACCAATTCTATCCATGAAGGGCACCACGAGACTTAAGCCTGGCTGCAGGGTTTTGGTGTAACGGCCAAAACGCTCCACTGTCCACTGGTATCCCTGCGGGACGATTTTGACGCCTGCGCCGACGATTACCAGCGCGACAAAAATGAGAATGGGGATAAAAATGAGCATTGATGAAACCTCCTGTTGTGCTGTCCTTTACTACCTGATTAATCAAATTATACCCGATTAATCAGGGTGGGCTCCCCTATAATAAATTACAGGGATATATCCGTCATACTTCAAGTTGCTTGTGCGTTAGCTACGTTCGTTCACCCCAGTCACTTGCCGCCTTCATGCAACTCGAATTATTTTGGGTATAGACTGTCTGCACGAAAGATGTAAAAAAGGGATCTGTAATGGAAGAAAGCAGAATGTTGCTTCAGTTAAAAAATGTCGCCTGGCAGGCGGGAACGACGAAAATTCTCAATAACATCAGTTTTAATCTCAACGCCGGGGAATTTAAGCTGATTACCGGTCAGTCCGGCTGCGGTAAAAGTACGTTACTGAAGATTGTGGCGTCGTTAATTAGCCCGAGTGCCGGTGAGATTATTTTTGAGGGAAAGGAGATAACTACCCTCAAACCCGAAGCTTATCGTCAGCAGGTTTCTTATTGCGCGCAAACCCCCGCTTTGTTTGGCGATACTGTCTACGATAACCTTATTTTCCCGTGGCAAATCCGCAATAAACGCCCTGAATCTGATACGTTTCTGGCCGACTTGGCCCGCTTTGAACTGCCTGAGGAGATCCTCAAAAAAAATATTAATGAACTCTCCGGAGGCGAAAAACAGCGTATCTCATTAATTCGCAATTTGCAGTTTCTGCCCAAAATCCTGTTGCTGGATGAAATAACCAGCGCACTGGATGAGGCCAATAAACGCAACGTGAATGAATTAATTCACCGTTACGTTCGCGAGAAAAATATCGCAGTGCTGTGGGTTACGCACGACAAAGATGAAATTAATCATGCGGATAATATCATTACCCTTCAGCCGCATGCCGGAGAGATGCAGGAAGCAAGCAATGAACGAGCATAATATTACCAATGAATCACTGGCGTTAGCGATGATGCTGGTGGTAGTGGCGATACTGATTAGTCACAAAGAAAAACTGGCGCTGGAAAAAGATATTCTCTGGAGCGTTTGCCGGGCGGTGATCCAGCTTATTATCGTCGGCTATGTGCTGAAATATATCTTTGGCGTTAACCACAGCATTCTGACTCTAGTGATGGTGCTGTTTATCTGCGTTAACGCTGCGTATAACGCGCAAAAACGCAGTAAATATATTGATAAAGCCTTTATCTCGTCGTTTATCGCCATTACGTCGGGAGCGGGAGTGACGCTGGCAGTTCTGGTTCTGTCCGGTTCCATCGAATTCGCGCCAATGCAGGTGATCCCAATTTCCGGCATGATCGCAGGTAATGCGATGGTGGCGGTCGGGTTATGTTACAACAACCTGGGGCAGCGGTTTAACAGCGAGCAGCAGCAAATCCAGGAGAAATTGAGCCTCGGTGCCACGCCGAAAGTGGCGTCTGCGCCGCTTATTCGCGACAGCATTCGTGCGTCATTGATCCCGACGATCGATTCAGCGAAAACTGTGGGACTGGTGAGCTTACCAGGGATGATGTCGGGCTTGATCTTTGCTGGTATCGATCCGGTAAAAGCAATTAAGTATCAGATAATGGTGACCTTTATGCTGCTTTCTACCGCCAGCCTGTCGACCATTATTGCCTGTTATCTCACTTACCGGAAATTCTACAATTCGCGCCACCAACTGGTGGTGACGCATTTGAAAAAGCCGTGATGTGATGCCGGATGCGTTTTTTCTAGGCCCGATGAGCGTAAGCGTCATCGGGCAAAATCACGCAGATTAGTACAACAACGCGTACAGCTGGCGACGATATTTCGATGCCAGCGCATCACCGGTTCCCAGCGCAGCGAGAATTTCCTGGAAGGTCTTACGTGCCTGACCGTCTGCGGCCGCAAGATCTTTTCTCAGGTGGCTGAACAGCAGTTCCAGCGCCTCTTCGTTACGTCCGACCTGGTGCAGTTGTAACGCCAACTGTGCTGCCAGTGCCGCATCCTGAGGGTTGCTCGCTACTCGCTGCTGTAACTGCTGGATTTCCGGCGTATCTGCCGCTTGTTTCAGTAGTTCAATCTGCGCGACCAGCCCCTGATAACGGGTGTCCTGATCCTGTAACGGAATGGTTTTCAGTACCGCTTCGGCATCCTCCGAACGGTTAAGCGCGATTTGTGTTTCTGCCAGCAGCAGGCCGATTTCGCTGCTTTGGTTAGATAACTGCCAGGCTTCTTTCAGCAACGGCAGCGCTTCGGCGTGATTGCCGGCTTCAATAAACTCAATGGCCTGGCGCGCTTTCAGCTCCTCTTCACTTGGGAGCACTTTATCGAGCAGTGCGCGAATGACTTCTTCCGGCTGCGGCCCCTGGAATCCGTCTACCGGCTGACCGTTCTGGAACAGATATACCGTTGGGATAGCGCGCAGGCCAAACTGGGAGGCGATCATCTGTTCAGCGTCGCAGTCCAGTTTGGCGAGAATAAACTGACCGTTGTACTGCGCGGCAAGACTTTCCAGTACCGGCGTTAGTTGCAGACAATGCTGGCTACGTTCAGACCAGAAATAGAACAGGACCGGTGTGGTCATCGACAGCTCAAGGGTCTGCTGCAGGTTAGATTCGTTAATATTGACAATATTTTGTACGGACATGGAGTCACTCTCTATTCGTCTATTTGTTTTTACATGGGGGCAGACGTGCTGGCTTCAACTCAGCCCTGTAAAATTTTGTCCATTACGCGACCTGGCAACAGGCGTTTCAGCAGCATAACTGCCCAGGTCACCAGGGTGACGGGGTAGCGCAGTTTCGGTTTATCACTTTCAAAAGCATGGCGCACTTTGGCGACAACAGCCTCTGGGCCCAGCGTAAAACGCGCGGCAATGCCGGGGTTTTCGACAGGAGAATCGCTTTGGGTCTGGTTAACGTTTTCGGTAAAACGGGTACGTATGGGGCCGGGTTCAATCAGGCTGACCTTGATTCCACTGTGGCGTAGTTCCATGCGCAGTGCATCGGACCACGCTTCCAGTGCGTATTTACTGGCGGCGTACGCCCCACGTCCAGGCGTGGAGATTAATCCCATTACTGAAGAGGTCATCACAATCCGCCCTTCGCCATGCGGTAACATGGCAGGCAGCAGGCGCATAGTGAGCTGATGCGCGCCAAAGAAGTTGGCGGAAAACTGTTGTTCCATCTGTTCACGGCTGATAGTGGTCAGCGGACCATACACGCCGTATCCTGCGTTGTTAAAGATCCCATACAAACGATTATCGGTCAGGGCGATCACCTCATCGGCAGCACGATCCACACTTTCTGGCGAATCCAGATCCAGCAATATGCCGGTGAATCCCATGCCATTCATACGTGCGACATCGTCAGGCTTACGGCAGGCTGCCAGAATTTGAAAACCCTGGCGCTTTAGCTCAAGCGCGCTTTCCAGGCCGATACCGCTGGAACATCCTGTTATTAAGACCGATTTTTGCATAACTTTACCTGTCAGGATCTCCGTTGATTTACGAGTCGTGGTTAACTAAAGGAGTGAGTTGTTTCGCCATCCAGTCGGCAATAAACGGCTGGGCGTCACGATTTGGATGAATACCATCATCCTGCATCCACTGGGGTTTCAGATAGACCTCTTCCATAAAAAAGGGCAACAGAGGAATATCAAACTCTTTGGCAAGCTTTGGATAAATAGCGCTAAAGGTTTCATTATAACGGCGACCGTAGTTTGCCGGCAGACGAATTTGCATCAATAACGGTTCGGCATTCGCGGCCTTCACGTCCTGCAATATTTTGCGCAGAGTCTGTTCGGTTTGCTGAGGTTGAAACCCGCGTAGTCCGTCGTTGCCGCCAAGTTCTACCAGCACCCAGCGAGGCTGATGCTGTTGCAGTAATGCGGGCAGACGGGACAGACCCTGTTGTGAGGTGTCGCCGCTAATGCTGGCATTCACCACAGATGTTTTGGTTTGCCATTTATCATGGAGTAGCGCTGGCCACGCCGCGCTGGCTGACATACGGTATCCGGCACTCAGGCTGTCACCCAGAATTAATAACGTGTCCGCTGCGGCGGCGCGGAACGTTAACAGGACCAGGAACAGGAAGGGCAAATGCCAGCGGAAAACATTGTTGAAGTTCATCATCTTAAGAAATCCGTCGGTCAGGGTGATCACGAGCTATCCATCCTTACCGGAGTTGAACTGGTTGTCAAACGCGCCGAGACCATTGCGTTGATTGGCGAGTCGGGCTCGGGAAAATCGACACTGCTGGCAATCCTCGCTGGTCTGGACGATGGCTCTGGCGGAGAAGTCTGCCTGGTGGGACAGCCGTTGCATACTATGGATGAAGAGGCCAGGGCACAACTGCGGGCGAAGCATGTCGGTTTTGTTTTCCAGTCCTTCATGTTAATTCCAACCCTGAATGCGTTGGAGAACGTTGAGTTGCCCGCGTTATTGCGGGGGGAAAATAGCGGGAAAAGCCGCGACGGTGCGAAAGCATTGCTTGAGCAACTGGGGTTGGGGAAACGTCTCGACCACCTTCCTGCTCAACTCTCAGGCGGTGAGCAGCAGCGCGTGGCGTTGGCGCGGGCGTTTAACGGGCGCCCTGACGTACTGTTTGCCGATGAGCCAACAGGCAACCTGGACCGACAAACCGGAGACAAAATTGCCGATCTGCTGTTTTCCCTCAACCGTGAACACGGCACGACTCTGATTCTGGTGACTCACGATCCGCAACTGGCGGCACGCTGTGACAGGCGTTTACGTCTGGTGAACGGGCAGTTGCAGGAGGAGGCATGATCGCACGCTGGTTCTGGCGCGAATGGCGCTCACCTTCATTATTAATCGTCTGGCTGGCGCTGAGTCTGGCGGTGGCCTGCGTGCTGGCGCTGGGCAACATCAGCGACCGTATGGAAAAAGGGCTGAGTCAGCAAAGTCGCGAGTTTATGGCGGGTGACCGGGCGCTGCAAAGCTCGCGGGAAGTGCCAACATCATGGATTGATGAGGCGCGTCAACGTGGCCTGAAGGTGGGCGAACAGCTGACCTTCGCTACTATGACCTTTGCGGCCGATACTCCGCAACTGGCGAACGTCAAAGCGGTGGATGACGTTTACCCGATGTATGGTAATTTGCAAACCAACCCTCCGGGACTCAAACCACAGCCAGGATCTGTACTGCTGGCTCCGCGCCTGATGGCGCTGCTCAATTTAAAAATCGGTGATTCCATCGATGTTGGTGACTTCACCCTGCATATTGCCGGAGAAGTGGTACAGGAGCCAGATTCCGGCTTTAACCCGTTCCAGATAGCGCCGCGCCTGATGATGAATATGGTGGATGTTGCAAAAACTGGCGCGGTCCAGCCGGGAAGCCGCGTGACATGGCGTTATAAATTTGGCGGTACGCCGCAGCAACTGGAAGGGTATGAGCAATGGCTGTTGCCGCAGCTAAAGCCGGAACAACGCTGGTACGGGCTGGAGCAGGATGAAGGGGCGTTAGGGAAATCGCTCGAACGCTCGCAGCAGTTCCTCCTGTTGTCGGCGTTGCTAACGTTGCTGCTGGCGGTTGCCGCCGTTGCGGTGGCGATGAGTCATTATTGCCGCAGTCGGTACGATTTGGTGGCGATTTTGAAAACGCTCGGTGCGGGCAGGGCGCAGTTGCGTAAATTGATTGTCGGACAGTGGCTGATGGTACTGGCGCTGTCTGGCATAACCGGCGGAGCATGTGGGCTACTGTTTGAGCGTGTTCTGGTGGTGTTGCTCAGGCCCGTATTACCCGGCGAATTGCCGCCAGCCAGTCTGTGGCCATGGCTGTGGGCATTAGGCACCATGACTGTTATCTCTCTGCTGGTGGGGCTACGTCCTTATCGTCTGTTACTGGCCACGCAGCCGCTGCGGGTGCTGCGCCGTGACGTGGTGGCAAATGTCTGGCCGCTGAAATTTTATCTCCCGTTGGTTTCGGTTGTTGTTGTTGCGCTCCTCGCGGGGTTGATGGGTGGCAGTATGCTGCTGTGGGCGGTGCTGGCTGGTGCGGTCGTACTGGCGCTACTGTGCGGCGTGCTGGGCTGGATGCTGCTCAATGTGCTGCGTGGCATGACGTTAACCTCGCTGCCGCTGCGTTTAGCGGTCAGCCGACTGTTGCGTCAGCCATGGTCAACGTTGAGCCAGCTCTCAGCCTTTTCACTCTCCTTTATGCTGCTGGCGTTGTTGCTGGTACTGCGTGGCGATCTGCTCGATCGCTGGCAGCAGCAAATGCCGCCGGAAAGCCCGAACTACTTCCTTATCAATATCGCGACTGAACAGGTTGTACCGCTGAAGGGTTTCCTGTCTGAGCATCAGATAATTCCTGAGTCGTTCTACCCGATTGTGCGGGCGCGTCTGACGGCAATTAATGATAAGGCGACCGAGGGCAATCAGGATGAAGCGCTCAACCGTGAATTGAACCTGACCTGGCAGGATACCCGACCGGATCATAACCCGATTACCGCCGGAACCTGGCCGCCAAAAGCTGGTGAGGTATCGATGGAGGAGGGGCTGGCAAAACGGCTGAACGTGAAGCTCGGCGATCGTGTGACCTTTATGGGGGATACCCAGGATTTCAGTGCCACGGTCAGCAGCCTGCGCAAAGTGGACTGGGAAAGTCTGCGGCCTAACTTCTTCTTTATCTTTCCTTCCGGCGCACTGGACGGACAGCCGCAAAGCTGGCTGACCAGTTTTCGCTGGGAGAACGGTAACGGCATGCTGACACAGCTTAATCGCGAGTTTCCGACCGTCAGCCTGCTGGATATCGGCGCAATCCTCAAGCAGGTTGGTCAGGTTCTGCAGCAGGTCAGTCGGGCGCTGGAGGTGATGGTCGTGCTGGTAACTGCCTGCGGCATGTTGTTGCTCCTGGCCCAGGTTCAGGTCGGGATGCGCCAGCGTCATCAGGAACTGGTGGTCTGGCGTACGCTCGGGGCGGGTAAGAAACTTTTGCGTACCACGCTGTGGTGCGAGTTCGCCATGCTGGGGATGGTCTCCGGGCTGGTGGCGGCCATTGGTGCTGAAACGGCGCTGGCGGTTCTGCAAACCAAAGTCTTTGACTTCCCATGGGAACCTGACTGGCGACTGTGGGTAGTATTGCCTTTTTGCGGGGCGCTGCTGCTCTCATTATGTGGCGGATGGCTCGGCGCACGCCTGTTAAAAGGTAAAGCACTCTTCCGACAATTCAGTAATTAATTCATTTCAGTGATGATTACGCACCGGTTTTTATATCGGTGCGTATTTTTTTCTATAGGGCACAAATTGATAACTCCTTGATATTTAACAGCACAAATCAATAAAAAACCGCCAACACGACAGGGTTAATAAAAGTTAATATTTGCATGCTGAATAATTGGCAGGCTATCTATCAAGGTAAAACCATGACTATAAAAAAAACAGCGCTGGCGGTATCGATCGGCGCAGCAGTGGCATTAACGACTTTCGCTTCTCAGGCGGAAATCACGGTCCTGAAACAAGATCCGCAGGCGGGCAATCCGCTGAGCCGTCTTAACTTCACCGTCGGCGGGAGTATTCGTCCACAGTTCCAGAATATGGCTGGCGATGATGGTAAGAATGGATACAAACGTAATGGTTTTGACGGTGGCACGCGTTTCCGCTTTGCTGCTGACTACTATCTGTTTGATGACATCAGTTGGGTGAGCTACTACGAGCTGGGCGTTAACTTCCCGGCCATGTTCAACTGGGATAATCACTACGCTGACGGCGCCAACGATACCACGCGTCGTATGCTGTACACCGGTCTGAAAAGCGCGACCTGGGGTACACTGACCTTCGGTCAACAGAACAGCATTTACTATGATGTGGTCGGTGCGAAAACGGATATCTGGGACTACGACATGATCGGTCAGGCGCCAGGTAACGGTATTAATGGCGACTACGATGGCTCATATCGCACGCGTAAGTCTCTGAAGTATAAGAAAGCTGTTGGGGATGTTGATCTCTACGCTTCTTATCTGTTCAGCGATGATTACAACCCGAATAACGGCCTGCGCTACAAGCGTAAAGGTGGTGGCTCTCTGGGCGTGGATTACCACATCACTGATGACTTAACCTGGGGTACCGCGTGGAACTATACCCGTGCGGAAATGCGCGGCAACAGTAGCAAAACTTACGATCAGAACATCGTTGGTACCGCACTGAGCTGGAAACCGGACAACTGGACCTTCTCGCTGGGTGGCGGCTGGTACCAAAACTTCATGACCACCAAAAAAGTATCGGTTAACGACTACTTTGCTGGTGACGCATGGGGTCTGGAATACTTTGCTGGTTACACATTCCCGGTTGGTCAGTATGCGGTTAAATCCATCCAGCCTTACTTCATGGGCGACCGTATCGAATACGTGAATGGTCGTAACTATCTGCGTACCGACAATGGGTTGGGTATCAGCTTCCAGCTGGATTATGGTTTCCGTGTGGATTACGAACACGTCTTTACCTCCAGCACCGACAACCTGGGCGACATGAACCTGGTGCGTCTGCGCTACGATTTCTAAGAACGCCCTGCTAAAACAGATGCCCGATGGTGCGATGCTAATCGGGTATTTGACCAGGCGCCGCCTATAAGCCGGATGATGCTATCCGGCTTTTTCGTTTTTCAACTATTCATTCCTGAAACTTGCATAAGCGCCTTCCTTACTCATTCAACGACATACTTCGCAACATCATGAAATAATTTCAAGGACAGCAGGCTGTGATCTGTGTCATGTTAAGAATCAGCCTGTTAAGCAGGCCAAAAAAAACAACGCCGCATGAACGGCGTGGGACATTACATCACAACGTTAAAATGGAGAAGTTATGGGATTGCGTCAGAGTTTACGCGTCGCGAGCGGGGTACTGTTGTTGGCCTGTGGATTACAGTTTGCTCATGCGAATAGCGATCCGCACACCATCGTGTTCGGTGTTGCGCCGGGTCCATATGGTGATATGGTGAAACAGGCCATTGCCCCGACGCTGAAAGAGAAAGGCTACAAGGTAGTGGTGCGCGAATTCAGTGACTATGTCCAGCCGAATATGGCACTCTCCAACGGTAGCATTGACGCTAACTTGTTCCAGCACTCGCTCTATTTTGACAAATTCACCGCTGATAAAGAGTTGAAACTGAGCAAGCTCATTGTGGTCCCTACGGCCGGAATGGGTTTTTACTCGCATAAAATCAAAAGCCTGGATGAGCTGAAGAAAGGGGATGTCATCACCCTGTCAAACGATCCGACCAACCTGGCTCGTGGTCTGCGCTTCCTGCAATCAATCGATCTGATCACCATTAAAGACAATATCGATCCGACCAAAGCCTCCGAGCGCGATATTGCCAGCAACCCGAAGGGGTTGATCTTTAAGCCGCTGGAAGCCGCGCAACTGCCGCGTACGCTGGATGGCGTAACCGGGGCGCTGGTCAACGGCAACTTTGCTGTCGCGGCAAAACTGGATCTCTCCAGTGCCATTAAGCAGGAACATCTGGATGAGAACCTGAAAAATATCATCGCGGTACGCACTGAAGATGCGGATAAACCGTTCGCTAAAGATATCGTTGAGGCGGTGAAATCTCCGGCCTATCGTGCGGTGATTGACGATCCGAAAAATATCTACAGTGCCTTCCAGAAACCGGAATGGATGTCGGCAGCCAAATAATCGCTGCGCAAAAGGTTTAACAGGGCAGCGATGACTGCCCTTTTCGCATTTCTGAGGTGGCTATGATTGAGATAGATAAGGTTTGCGTGGATTTCACCGCAGGCCGTGGGCCGTCAACAAGGGCGGTTGATGACGTCAGCCTGCGTATCGGCGCGGGTGAGATATTTGGCATTGTCGGTACCAGTGGTGCGGGAAAGAGTACGCTTTTGCGCACCCTGAACGCCTTAACACGCCCAAGTCAGGGAAGCGTAAAGGTTAACGGAGTAGAAATCTCTGCGCTCGAAGGGGGGCATTTACGTAAGGCCCGCCAGCGTATTGGAATGATTTTCCAACACTTTAATCTGATGCATACCCGAACCGTTGCGCAAAACGTCGCCTTCAGCCTGAAAGCAGCCGGGTGGGAGCGCAGTAAAATCGGACCGCGCGTGACGGAAATTCTGTCACTGGTTGGGCTGTCCGATAAGGCTAACCGTTATCCCGTACAGCTTAGTGGTGGGCAAAAGCAGCGTGTTGGCATTGCCCGCGCTATTGCCAACCACCCGGATGTGCTGCTGTGCGATGAACCCACCTCTGCTTTGGATCTGGAAACCTCAGCCACTATTCTGGCTCTGCTCAAACAGATCAACCAACAGTTGGGGATCACGATCGTGCTGATCACTCATGAAATGAACGTGATCAAATCTATCTGCGATCGTGTGGCAGTTATGTCAGGCGGGAAAGTGGTGGAAACAGGCGAAGTGTTTGATGTCTTTGCCCACCCGCAGCATGCTTTCACGCAGCAACTGGTATCGCATACGCTCAATCTGACGCTCCCGGAACGGCTGCGGGAACATCTGCCCGGTCAATTGCTGAAAATCTTGTTTATCGGCGACTCGGCAGAACAGCCGGTGTTGTCTGAAGTGGCGGTAAAGTTTGGTGTAGCGGTGAATATCCTGCACGGCAAAATTGAGTATATCGGTGAGCGTGCGCTGGGGATCTTAGTGGTGCAACTGACTGCACCGCATAATCCTGGCGCGGTGGATGCCGCCGTGGAACATATTCGTCAACGTACTGCACAGGTGGAGGTGATTCGTGGATGATTTATTGCCGGATTTGACACTGGCGTTCAATGAAACTTTCCAGATGCTTAGCATCTCGACGGTGCTGGCGATTATTGGCGGTCTGCCGCTGGGCTTTCTCATTTTCGTTACTGACAGGCATTTATTCTGGCAGAACCGTTTTGTCTATCTGCTCAGCTCCGTGCTGGTGAATATCATCCGATCGGTGCCGTTTGTGATCCTGTTGGTGCTGTTGCTGCCGCTAACGCAGTTTCTGCTCGGTAATACCATCGGACCGATTGCGGCTTCGGTACCGCTTTCTGTTGCGGCAATTGCGTTCTATGCCCGGCTGGTGGACAGCGCGCTGCGTGAGGTTGATAAAGGAATCATTGAAGCGGCAGAAGCCTTTGGCGCCAGCCCGATGCGTATTATCTGTACGGTTCTGTTACCGGAGGCCAGCGCGGGCCTGCTGCGTGGACTGACGATAACGCTGGTGAGTTTGATTGGATACTCCGCAATGGCCGGAATTGTTGGCGGCGGTGGCGTTGGCGACCTGGCTATTCGCTTCGGTTATTACCGTTACGAAACCCAGGTGATGATTGTCACCGTGGTGGCACTGATTATTCTGGTGCAGGTCGTACAGGTATTTGGCGACTGGCTGGCGAAACGTGCCGACAAGCGTGACAGGCATTAATACGCGCTAATAACAGGCCGGGCAAGCGTAGCTAAGCCCGGCATGCGAATTCTATTACTGCGTCTGAACCCAGTCGGCAACCTCCTGCCATGTGCCGCGAAAAATAATTTTTGCGGCTTTCTTTTCCAGCTGATAGCGATACATCGGATCGTAATATTCGTTGAGTAATGGCACCAGCCAGCCCATGTGACCATCGGTACCGCCATTAGTCTGCTGTTCCGTCAGAGCAACATCGAGCAATGCGGTGAGCTCTGCGAAGCGTTGTAACCCAATACGACGGCGAATAGCGAACAGACCGTGGTGCAGATATTCGCTGTACTCTTGCCAGCCCTGGGTTTCCCCATAAGCTTGCGTAAAATCGTGGTGCATGCGCACAAAATACTCTTCACGAAGCCGCTCGAGACGTAGCTCAAAGGGATCTTCCACTACCGCAATAGACGCCTGGCTCATGCGTTCACGCAAGCATTCGGGCAAATGATTGGCACCAATCATGCGGCCTTCATCTTCCAGCACCCAGCGATGCAGGTCCTGACGGCTATCGGTTTTCAGCATCTCGACTGCCAGCAGATTTTCAAAACTGGCCTGGCTCAGTTGGGGTTCTACCGTGCGACCAAAAGAAGAGCCGCGATGGTGCGCCAGACCTTCGAGGTCCACGCCGTTCGGCTGCAGTTGCACCAACTGCGTTTTACCGCTCCCGGTACAGCCGCCAATTAAGATGATGGGTTTTTGTACCAGTTCTTCGGTCACTTGCATCGCCGCCTGCCGAAGCGCTTTATACCCGCCTGCTATCAATGGGTAATTGATGCCGGATTCGCGCAGCCATTGCTGCACAATATGCGAGCGCTGACCGCCGCGCGCACAGCATAAATATCCCTCAGGATGTAGACGACAGGCATCTTGCCAGGCTTTCATCCGCTGTTGACGGATGTCACCACTGACAAGTTGATGCCCAAGCGCGAGTGCCGCTTCCGGTCCCTGACGCTTGTAACAGATGCCGACCGCGGTACGCTCCTCGTTATCCATTAAAGGCAGGTTAATTGCGCCAGGCATGGCACCTTGTTGAAATTCGACGGGCGCGCGTACATCGATTAAAGGCGTACCGGCGAGCAGAATCGCACGATAGTCCGTTCCATCGTTCATGTTGAATCCTGAAAATACAAAACAGCAATGGAGGGGATTTTACGCGCTGATAGAGGGAGTGGGGAAGGATAAGATCCTTTCCCCGACATTTTATGTGTTACTTCAGCTTACTTTGCGCCCAGATAATCCCACTGGCGTATTCCGGCGGCAGAAGGGGAATGAGTGCTTCCAGCGTTGCGCTCAGGCGAGCGGTATCGCTGTCCGTCAGGTTCAAGTGACCGACCTTACGGCCTTCGCGCACCTCTTTGTCATACCAGTGCAGGTGCACCAGTGGCAACTTCAGCCAGTCGTAGTTCAGGTCAGTACCGATAAGATTCACCATGACCGAAGGATTGTTCACTACCGGCGTGGGTAATGGCAGGTCGGTAATGGCGCGCAGGTGCAGTTCAAACTGGCTGATGCTGGCGCCGTTTTGCGTCCAGTGCCCACTGTTGTGTACGCGCGGGGCCAGTTCGTTAATCAGCAAGCCTTCCGGGGTGATGAAACACTCCATCGCCATTACGCCGACATAGCCCAACTCCTGCATAATGGCGGACAACATCGCTTCAGCCTGTTCCTGCTGTTTCGCATTGGCTTGCGGAAATACCACGCTGGTACGCAGAATGCCGTCCTGATGCAGGTTATGGGTCAGCGGATAGAAGACTGTGCTGCCGTCATGAGCGCGAGCGCCCACCAGCGACACTTCACCTGAGAAGTTTATGCCTCGTTCGACAATGCATTCGCCGTAGCAGTCGTCTGGAAGTTGTTCAGTTTCATTGACGCGTAAACGCCACTGACCACGACCGTCGTAGCCGCCGACACGACGCTTCACGATTGCCAGTTCACCCAGTTTGTCGAATATTGCAGACCACTCGCTATTATCCGCCAGCAGTTGCCACGGCGCGGTCGCCAAACCGAGCTTGTCAAAAAGCTGCTTTTGCGTCAGACGGTCGGCAATAATCGGGAACACATCGCGGTTAACAAACGCCGGATGGCGGGCCAGCTCGCGAGTGAGTGCGGTTTCCGGCCAGCGCTCAATTTCAGCGGTAATCACGCTTTGCTGAAAGGGGACGGCCGCAGGTTCGGCATCCAGGCCAACGGGCCAGACTGCAATGCCCAACGGCTCGCCTGCCTGACGCAACATGCGTCCTAGCTGACCGTTACCAAGTATGCAAACCTGCTTCATGCCGCACCTCGCGGGTCCGGGTTCTCCAGCACCTCATCGGTTTGCGCTTTACGCCAGTCGATCAGACGCTGGTGTAGCGTTTTATCGTGGGTTGCCAGAATTTGCGCCGCCAGCAGTGCCGCATTTGCTGCGCCCGCTTTGCCAATCGCCAGCGTGCCAACCGGAATGCCGCGCGGCATCTGCACGATGGAATAGAGGCTGTCTACGCCGCTCAGGGCAGCACTTTGTACCGGAACACCTAAAACAGGTACCAGCGTTTTCGCCGCAATCATGCCAGGCAGATGTGCTGCACCACCTGCACCGGCAATAATCACCTGATAGCCGTTCTCTTCTGCGCTCTCGGCGAAGCTGAACAGTTTATCGGGGGTGCGGTGAGCAGAGACAACTTCAACGTGGTGCGGGACATCCAGGATTTCGAAGATTTCGGCGGCGAACTGCATGGTAGTCCAGTCGCTTTTGGACCCCATCACGATGGCGACACGCGCCGGATTATTGCGGGAAGACATGCGTCTTAAAACTCCTGTGGTGCGAAACACACTGCTTTCGAGGCGAGAGAGAATAGCATGATATACAAGCAAGGAAAACGGTTGCGCAGCGAAATGTTAACGCCTGGATGTAATCCCCTGGAGGGTTTACTGGGAGATTTTTCATGGTCAAACAGACCGTTACGCTGGGCTGTAGGGAAGTGGCAGATTTTCGATTATTGAAGCATTGGGTTTTGTTATTAGCCGCCGGTCAAAGTGCGTTTCTTCGTTATGTCGGCGAGGAGCGTTCATATATCGGTGGCTTAGTTACTTCTTTCCACTCTTTTTTGAGAAGCGCGTAGATAAAGGTGTCATCGTGGGGCGCGAAGCGGACATTCTCCAGCGGTATCGCTGACAAAAGTAGCAGTGCTAAAGATACCGACCCTGTAAAAACAATTTTTTATGAATAGTGCAACCTGCGGATCGTTCTTTCAGTCGCTCACACGCCACCATGCCTTGATAACACAATTTCGTATTTGGCATCCATTCGCATTCACCGAATGTCGGTACGATAATTCTGCTATTCAAATTGAGCACAGGATCACATTTAATCGCCTTATTACGGTTCAGCATGTTGAACAAGGTATATTTTCCACTACACAATGCCGATATCATTTATTCCAATAGCAAGAGGGAGCCATTATGGTTCGCAAAGGGTGTAATTCATTAGTCCGTGCTGAAAAAATATTAACCCATATTGCGTGGGTAGGTGTGGCGAGTTATATGGAATTATTAAAAAAATTTCAGTATCCCAAAAGTAGCCTGCTTAATTTACTGAATGTGATGGTGGAATGTGGTTTCTTAATTAAAAATAAAAATGGCCATTATTCACTGGGGATAAAAAACTACGAACTGGGATGTCAGGCACTGCACCGCCAGAATATTTTTGAAGTGACGAAGCGGCCAATGCAGGAGCTGTCGTTGAAAAGCGGCCTGGTTTGTCATCTGGGCGCGATGGAGAGCTATTCTGCTATCTATCTTGACAAGATTGAAAGCCCGGATTCGGTGCCGACCAGCAAAAGCTGGATTGGCAAAAAACTTGAATTACATATTACCGCACTGGGTAAGGCGTTATTGGCCTGGAAAACGAGAGAAGAGTTGGATTATTTTTTAGATGCTCTTACGTTGACTCCACATACGCGCAATACATTTACTGATAAAAAATTATTTCTGGAAGAACTGCAAAAAACGCGGCTTCGGGGATGGGCCATAGATAACGAAGAATCGACCTATGGTGCAGTATGTTTAAGTATGCCTGTATTCAATATGTATAACCGGGTTAATTATGCGATCTCGCTATCAGGCGATCCGGTGGTTTACTCAGGAAATAAGATCGACGGTTATCTGGAACTGCTCCGAAAGTGTGCCGGGCAAATATCATATGGACTGGGATACATAAGCGAAAATGAATATTTACGAAAAGGAAATTGAAGTAATGAAAAAATTCAGCGGCATTATTCCACCGGTATCCAGTACGTTTCATCGTGACGGAACCATTGATAAAACGGCAATGCGCCAGGTTGCCGACTTCCTGATTAATAAAGGAGTCGACGGGCTGTTTTACCTTGGCACCGGTGGTGAATTTAGCCAGATGAATACCGCCCAGCGCATGGCGCTCACCGAAGAAGCCATATCCGTTGTTGGTGGGAGGGTTCCTGTATTGATTGGCGTCGGTTCGCCTTCCACTGATGAAGCGGTCAAATTGGCGCGGCATGCCGAATCCTGCGGTGCTGACGGTGTCGTCGCCATCAACCCTTACTACTGGAAGGTCGCGTCACGAAATCTTGACGACTATTACCAGCAGATCGCTCGTAGCGTCACTTTGCCGGTAATCCTGTACAACTTTCCGGATTTGACGGGCCAGGACTTAACCCCGGAGACAGTGAAACGTTTGGCCTTGCAAAATGAGAATATCGTTGGCATCAAAGACACCATCGACAGTGTCGGTCACTTGCGCACGATGATTAACGCAGTTAAGTCAGTGCGCCCGTCGTTTTCTGTATTTTGCGGCTATGACGACCATTTACTGAACACCTTGCTGTTAGGGGGGGACGGCGCGATTTCAGCCAGTGCTAACTTTGCACCGGAACTCTCCGTTGGTATCTACCGTGCCTGGCGCGAAGGTGATCTGGCAACCGCCGCCAACCTGAACAAAAAGCTACTGCAACTGCCATCTATTTACGCTCTGGAAACGCCGTTTGTCTCGCTAATCAAATACGGTATGCAATGCGTAGGGTTACCAGTAGAGACTTATTGCTTGCCGCCAATTCTTGAGGTGTCAGAAGAAGCCAAAGAAAAAGTCCATGCACTGTTGGTTGCGCAGGGTATTTTACCGGTCTGAGGAGAATCTCATGTCTGTACGCAATATTTTTGCTGACGAGAGTCACGATATCTACACCGTCAGAACGCACGCCAATGGCCCTGATGGTGAACTGCCGCTGACGGCGGAGATGTTAATCAACCGCCCGAGTGGGGATCTGTTTGGTATGACCATGAATGCCGGAATGGGCTGGTCTCCGGATGAGCTGGATCGGGATGGTATTTTACTGCTCAGTACGCTCGGTGGCTTACGCGGCGCAGACGGTAAGCCTGTTGCACTGGCGCTGCACCAGGGGCACTACGAGCTGGATATCCAGATGAAAGCGGCGGCTGAGGTTATTAAAGCGAACAGTGCCTTGCCCTATGCTGTGTATGTCTCCGATCCTTGTGATGGACGCACGCAGGGCACGACCGGGATGTTTGATTCGCTACCGTACCGTAACGATGCCTCAATGGTGATGCGCCGTCTTATCCGCTCTCTGCCCGATGTGAAAGCAGTCATTGGCGTGGCTAGCTGTGACAAGGGGCTTCCGGCTACCATGATGGCACTCGCCGCGCAGCATGATAAAGCGACGGTATTGGTGCCTGGTGGTGCGACGCTACCTGCAAGAGATGGGGAAGATAACGGTAAGGTGCAGACCATAGGCGCACGCTTTGCTAATGGTGAGTTATCACTACAGGACGCACGCCGTGCCGGCTGCAAGGCCTGTGCCTCATCCGGAGGTGGCTGTCAATTTCTGGGTACTGCCGGGACATCGCAGGTTGTGGCCGAAGGATTGGGGCTGGCGATTCCGCACTCAGCATTGGCCCCTTCTGGTGAGCCGGTGTGGCAGGAGATCGCCAGAGCTTCCGCAAGGGCGGCGTTGAACCTGTGCCAGCAAGGCATTACCACCCGGGAGATACTCACCGATAAAGCGATTGAGAATGCGATGACTGTCCATGCGGCGTTTGGCGGCTCGACAAACCTGCTGCTCCACATCCCGGCGATTGCCCATCAGGCAGGCTGCCATATCCCAACCGTTGACGACTGGATCCGCATCAATAAGCGGGTGCCCCGACTGGTGAGTGTGCTGCCCAATGGCCCTATTTACCACCCAACTGTTAATGCTTTCATGGCGGGCGGTGTGCCGGAAGTGATGCTGCATTTGCGCAATCTTGGATTGCTACATGAAGACGTTATGACTGTAACCGGCAGTACACTGAAGGAGAACCTGGACTGGTGGGAGCACTCAGAACGCCGACAGCGATTCAAACAACTACTGTGCGAACAAGAACAGATCGACGCTGACGAGGTGATCATGTCGCCGCAGCAAGCGAAGGCACGTGGCTTAACCTCAACAATTACCTTCCCAGTGGGTAATATTGCTCCGGAAGGGTCAGTGATCAAATCCACAGCCATCGATCCATCGGTGATTGATGATCAGGGAGTCTATTACCATAAAGGTGTGGCGAAGGTCTATCTGTCCGAGAAAAGTGCAATTTACGATATCAAGCACGACAAAATTAAAGCGGGCGATATTCTGGTCATTATCGGTGTTGGTCCTTCCGGTACCGGGATGGAGGAAACCTACCAGGTTACCAGCGCGCTGAAACACCTGTCATACGGTAAGCATGTTTCACTGATTACCGATGCGCGTTTCTCGGGCGTTTCCACTGGCGCGTGTATAGGTCATGTGGGGCCAGAAGCGCTGGCCGGAGGACCAGTCGGTAAATTACGCACTGGAGATATTATCGAAATTAAAATTGATTGCCGCGAGCTTCAGGGCGAAGTCAATTTCCTCGGAACCCGTAACGATGAAAAATTACCCTCAAGGGAGGAGGCAACAGCAATATTAAACGCCAGACTCAGTCATCAGGATTTACTTCCTGATCCTGAACTGCCCGATGATACTCGGCTTTGGGCAATGCTCCAGGCAGTTAGCGGCGGCACATGGATGGGTTGTATTTATGATGTGAATAAAATCGGTGCTGCGCTGCGAGATTATATTAATAAGAACTGATAGTAAAAAATAAAAAAATCCAGACACCCTAATAATTTGACTACGCGTTATAAATCATTTGCGTAGCCAGATTATTAGGGGTCGTTACCCTACAATGAGAGGACATTATGCCGCTAATTATCGTTGTGGCAGGGATTGCCTTACTCCTGCTTTTGACTATAAAAATTAAGCTTAATACGTTTGTATCTTTAATTATTGTCTCGATTGCTGTCGCCATCGCCAGTGGAATGGAACTGAATAAAGTCGTAACCTCGGTTGAGTCTGGTCTTGGCGGTACGCTGGGACATATTGGCTTGATATTCGGATTCGGCGTTATGCTCGGTCGATTACTGGCTGACGCGGGTGGTGCGCAGCGAATAGCTCTGACCATGCTGAATTATTTCGGGAAAAATAAACTTGACTGGGCGGTAGTCTGTTCAGCATTTATTGTCGGTATTGCACTTTTTTTTGAAGTCGGTTTAATCCTTCTGGTACCTATTTTATTCGCTATTGCCCGTGAAGCCAAAATATCGCCGATGTTTATGTGTGTGCCGATGCTCTCCGGTTTGCTGGTCGCGCACGGTTTTTTACCACCTCACCCCGGCCCGACGGTGATCGCCCGTGAATATGGTGCGGATGTAGGATTGGTATTGATATACGGTATTATTGTCGGCATTCCAACCTTTATTCTTTGCGGCCCGGTGCTGAATAAATTCTGCCAGCGCATTATTCCGGACGCCTTTAAAAAAGAGGGTAATATTGCCTCCCTGGGTGCAACCCGCCGATTCAGCGAAAGCGAAATGCCTGGCTTTGGGATCAGTTTTCTCACGGCAATGCTGCCAGTGATCCTGATGGCGGTAGTCACTATCATCCAGATGGCCCATGCCAAAAGCGCCGCGGACTCAGGCTTGTTCTACAACGTGATGCTGTTCTTAGGTAACTCGACGATCGCCATGCTGATTTCACTGCTGTTTGCGATCTATACCATGGGACTGGGCCGTGGGAAAACAATCCCTGACCTGATGGATTCCTGCGGGAAAGCGATTGCGGGTATTGCTGGTCTGCTGCTGATTATCGGTGGTGGTGGTGCATTCAAGCAGGTTCTCATCGACTCTGGCGTCGGTCAGTATATTTCCACCCTGGTGTCGGGCATGGATATCAACCCGATCCTGATGGCATGGGGCGTAGCCGCATTCTTACGTATTTGTCTGGGTTCTGCCACCGTCGCGGCGATCTCTACCGCCGGGCTGGTCATTCCGCTGCTGGCGGTACATCCTAATACCAACCTGGCCTTGATTACACTGGCTACCGGTGCGGGATCCTGTATTTGCTCCCACGTAAACGACGCCAGCTTCTGGATGATCAAAGACTTCTTCGGTCTGACCACCAAAGAGACGCTGTTGTCATGGACGCTGATGTCAACCCTATTATCCATATGCGGGTTGCTGTTTATTCTGGTTGCCAGCATTATTTTATAATAGTGTGTTCGCCAGTGAACCGCTTTGCCGGTTTACTGGCTCCCCTGTATCTCACAACAACAAGACAAAACTCAGACCTTCTGGTTGTCGCCTTATCTTATATGCCAACTCACAGATTTAACGGTCGGTGTCTTTGTCGTTTCGTTGGGAAAAGAGGGGGCCTGGATATTGATGCTGAAGCAGCCATACGCACTATCTTAAACACGACAGGGCATTTTTATTATTGTGGAAGGACGCTTCTGCTTTGCATTATCACGTTGTGTAGTAAACGTTACAGCAAATGGTCGCGATAATTTAAAACGGGAAAGCGATCAGTTCGACATTGTCTCGGGTGACTTTGACCATCGAGCCTTCAGTGTGCCATGCCCCGAGAACCACGCGGAAAGCGGGTTGTTTATTGGCGGTCAGTTTATGAACTGCCGGGCGATGAGTATGACCATGAATTAGCCACTGAACCTGATGTTTTTCCATCTCGGCAACGACGGCCTGTGGATTCACATCCATGATCTCCAGTGATTTGCTGCTGTTAGCGGCTTTGCTGTTGGCGCGCATTTTCGCGGCAATACGCTGGCGAATAAATAAAGGCATGGCAAGAAACAGAGTTTGTAACCAGGGTTGGTGAACTTTGGCGCGAAAAGCCTGATAGCCCGTATCATCGGTGCACAGGGTGTCTCCGTGCATGATTAATACTTTTCGGCCATACAGATCGAGCACTTTTTCCTGCGGCAATAGGGTCATGCCGCTTTCACGGGCAAAACGTTTGCCGAGCAGAAAATCTCGGTTGCCGTGAATAAAAAAGCAGGGGATGCCTGAATCAGCCAGCGCTTTTATCGCGGCGGCGATTTGCTGATGCAGGGGATTGGGGTCGTCGTCGCCTATCCAGGCTTCGAAGAGATCGCCAAGAATGTACAGCGCATCAGCCTGGCGTGCTTCACCGGATAAAAAACGCAGAAAACCGGCGGTGATCGCCGGTTCTTCCGTGCAGAGGTGAAGATCTGCAATAAACAGTGTCGCCACGATTACTCGCTGACGGTCACGTTTTCGATGATAACGTCTTCTTTTGGTACGTCCTGGTGCATACCGCTGCGACCAGTGGAAACGCCTTTGATTTTATCAACCACGTCCATACCTTCGACAACTTCAGCAAACACACAGTAACCCCAACCCTGCATGCTTTCACCGGAGAAGTTCAGGAAGTCGTTGTCTGCAACGTTGATGAAGAACTGGGCAGTCGCGGAGTGCGGAGCCTGAGTACGGGCCATTGCCAGCGTACCACGAGTGTTTTTCAGACCGTTGTTGGCTTCGTTTTTGATCGCTTCTTTAGTGGCTTTTTGTTTCATGCCTGGCTCAAATCCGCCACCCTGGATCATGAAACCGTTAATCACACGGTGGAAAATGGTGTTGTTGTAGAAACCTTCGCGGCAGTAGTCCAGGAAGTTTTTAACTGTTTCAGGCGCTTTATCATCAAAAGTTTTGATTACGATATCGCCGTGATTAGTGTGGAAAGTAACCATTTTTGCATCCTGTTCCGATAGAGTAGTGCTTCGACCCTGGTCAGGGTCACATATAGGGGCTTGTTATAGCATAACCGCAAGGTTCGATCACCTTGCAAAGTGTGCTGCTTCGAGGCCAATTTATAGGTATTATAGGGCTTTGTTATCCACACACGTCTACACGGAATCTTCGATGTTAAAAATCTTTAATACACTGACGCGCCAAAAAGAGGAATTCAAACCTATTCATGCCGGGGAAGTCGGCATGTACGTGTGTGGTATTACCGTTTACGATCTCTGTCATATTGGTCACGGGCGTACCTTTGTTTCTTTCGACGTCGTGGCGCGCTATCTGCGCTTTCTCGGCTACAAGCTGAAGTACGTGCGTAACATTACTGATATCGATGATAAAATCATTAAGCGCGCTAATGAAAATGGCGAAAGCTTTGTGGCGCTGGTCGATAGAATGATCGCGGAAATGCATAAGGATTTCGACGCGCTGAATATTCTGCGTCCGGATCTCGAACCGCGAGCGACACATCATATCGCTGAAATTATTGAAATCACCGAGCAACTGATTGCTAAAGGTCACGCCTACGTGGCGGATAATGGTGACGTGATGTTCGACGTACCCACCGATCCGCATTACGGCCAGTTGTCGCGCCAGGATCTGGATCAACTGCAGGCGGGTGCTCGCGTTGATGTGGTCGATGTGAAGCGTAACCCAATGGACTTCGTTCTGTGGAAGATGTCCAAAGAGGGTGAGCCGAGCTGGCCGTCGCCGTGGGGCGCGGGCCGCCCTGGCTGGCACATTGAGTGCTCGGCAATGAACTGCAAACAGCTGGGTAACCATTTCGATATTCACGGCGGTGGTTCAGATCTGATGTTCCCACACCATGAAAATGAAATCGCTCAGTCCACCTGCGCGCATGACGGTGAATACGTCAACTACTGGATGCACTCTGGCATGGTGATGGTTGACCGCGAGAAAATGTCCAAATCGCTGGGCAACTTCTTTACCGTACGTGATGTTCTGAAATACTACGATGCCGAAACCATTCGCTACTTCCTGATGTCCGGTCACTATCGTAGCCAGTTGAACTACAGCGAAGAGAACCTGAAACAGGCTCGCTCAGCGCTGGAGCGTCTGTATACTGCGCTGCGTGGTACTGATAAATCCGTTGCGCCAGCCGGTGGTGAAGCCTTTGAAGCGCGTTTCATTGAAGCCATGAACGATGACTTCAATACTCCGGAAGCCTACTCTGTGCTGTTTGATATGGCGCGTGAGGTTAACCGTCTGAAAGGCGAAGATATGGCTGCAGCTAACGCGATGGCTTCGCATCTGCGTAAACTGTCCGGTGTTCTGGGACTGCTGGAGCAGGAGCCGGAAGTGTTCCTGCAAAGTGGCGCACAGGCGGATGACGGTGAAGTTGCTGAAATCGAAGCGTTGATCCAACAGCGTTTAGATGCCCGTAAAGCGAAGGACTGGGCGGCAGCTGATGCTGCGCGTGACCGTCTGAACGAGATGGGTATTGTGCTGGAAGATGGTCCGCAGGGAACCACCTGGCGTCGTAAATAATCGTATTGCCGGATGGCGATGACGCTTATCCGGCCTGGAAAATATGAGCCGCTCTCAGGCCGGGTAAGGTGTTAGTCACCACCCGGCTTTTTAACGTCTGCGCCACCACAATAAACTCATCACGATCAATCCCGGCAGCCATACCCATATTAGTTCCGAGATAATGACCTGATGTCCGTACGGTGTGGCATAGCGTGACAACGCAAACGGCGCGACCTTAATCACCTGCCACGGCGCAAAGAAGCGTTCATCTGACCATGGCCAAAGCCAGCCTACACCTTTGCCACCGGTAGTGACTGAATCCAGCAGGCTATGCGACAGCAGTGAAACTGTCAGGAATAGCCAGCAGCGAATCAAGCCGGTTTTAAACCATCGTCGGCCAATCATCACGCAGAGCAGCGGTACGACAAAGGCAAACAACAACGAGTGGGTAAATCCGCGATGGCCAAACACGTTTCCATAGGCGACGCCGAACTTAAATGACAGGACGTCCGCATCCGGTAGCATCGCCAGTACGATCCCGGTGAACAGTAAACGTGGTGGAATAACGTTGAGTCCCAGGCCTAAACCTAAACAAATCGGAACGGCAGCGTGGGTAATAATGGTTGGCATGAGGTTCACTTCGAATGAGAAAACAACATGTTAGAAGTTTACTGTGAAGAGATGATGAAGTCAGTTACCTGACAATGGAGTAAACTGGCCGGATAAGGTGTAAACCGCATCCGGCACTCGGGATCACGCGACGACGTTAATGCTGTGACCTTCAAAACTGACGGTCTGTCCGGCAACGATTTTGCAGCGTTTACGCGTTTCCACTGCACCATCGACCTTCACTAACCCTTCGCTAATGGCAATTTTTGCCTGGGCACCGCTTTCGCTCCAGCCTTCCAGCTTCAGCAAATCGCAGAGTTCAACGTGTGGGTGCTTACCCAGTGAAAATGTGGCCATCTTAAACTTCCTTTACATCGTGATATTCAACGCACGCTTGCAGCGTGTTTTCGATAAGTGTTGCGACAGTCATTGGGCCTACGCCGCCGGGTACTGGTGTGATGTACGATGCCCGCGCAGCCGCATCGTCGAACACCACATCGCCAACAACCTTGCCATTCTCCAGACGGTTGATGCCGACATCAATCACAATTGCACCTTCTTTGATCCACTCACCGGGAATAAAGCCAGGTTTGCCGACGGCTACAATCAGCAGGTCAGCATGTTCAACGTGACGACGCAGATCTTTGGTGAACCGATGGGTGACCGTGGTAGTACAACCCGCCAGCAGCAGTTCCATGCTCATCGGGCGACCAACAATATTCGATGCCCCAATAACCACGGCATTCAGGCCATAGGTGTCGATGTTGTAACGCTCAAGCAAGGTCACTATTCCGCGCGGGGTACACGGGCGCAGGCGCGGCGCGCGCTGGCACAGGCGTCCGACGTTATACGGGTGGAACCCGTCGACGTCTTTATCCGGCGCAATGCGTTCCAGCACTTTAACGTTGTCGATACCCGCCGGTAACGGCAGCTGTACCAGGATACCATCGATGGTGGTATCCGCATTGAGCGTATCGATCAGCTCAAGAAGCTCCGCCTCGCTGGTGGTTTCAGGTAGGTCATAGGAGCGGGAGACAAACCCCACTTCGTCGCAGGCTTTGCGTTTACTTGCTACATAAATTTGCGAAGCCGGGTTGCTACCTACCAGCACAACAGCTAATCCTGGGGCGCGTAATCCAGCCGCTAAGCGTGCCTGAACTTTTTGAGCAACCTCAGAGCGCACCTGCTGCGCAATCGTTTTACCGTCAATAATCTTTGCTGCCATCAGAGAGAGGATTCCGTCTGTTACGTTAAACCGAAGGGGATGTGACTATTTTGTCAGAAGCGGGGCGTGCTGTCAGTTTTCGTTTGCGATTTTACGTGCGATTGCGGGAGTACTGTCAGAGAGCAGGGTGGCGCAAGACACAGGATCCAGCGAAATAAATAGTGCGCGTGCTAATTAAAATTAACGTTAATTAAACAATTCATCACCCTGATGTTTTCATGGTTAATGCTTAAGAAACCAGACTGTTACGTCCCATTATGAGTATATTCAACGTATTTTTACACAGATTTTTCCTGGATCCCATTAAGAATTAGCCAGGTGCATTTAAAGGATTTGCAGGTATTTTTCATTAATTGAAATGTTTAATTTATCCCTGTGACGAATTGTCATATTCGTGAAGATAAATTAGTGAACTTACGGCTCGGGATAGTGGGAGTAAAAGGTTAGCTAATTCTTTTACGATATATATCTTTACAGGATGCAGAGATAATTTGCCTGACATTTAATGTCGATAATGATTCAAACGGATCCCGCAGGATGCTGGAGCCGGATGTGTGTAATTCAAGGGAACTCCATGAAACGTAAATTAATAACCTCTTCTGTTATTGCCAGCCTGATGTTAGTTGCCGGGTCAGCGGTAGCGGCAGATCCGGTAAGTGTTAGCGGTGGTACCGTTCACTTTGAAGGTGAACTGGTCAATGCAGCCTGTGCGGTAAGTACTCAGTCAGCCGATCAGATTGTTACTTTAGGACAGTATCGTACCGCCAGCTTTGCTGCTGTTGGTGATACCACAGCACAAATTCCGTTCTCCATCGTGCTGAACGACTGCGACCCAACAGTTGCAGCTACTGCTGCCGTTGCATTCTCTGGTCAGTCGGACCTCACCAACAACAGTCTGTTGGCTGTGTCTTCCTCGGATAACAGCACCACGGCGACTGGCGTAGGTATCGAAATTCTTGACAGTAAGTCCACTGCACTGAAGCCTGATGGTGCGACCTTCTCTACTGCCCAGGCGTTGGTTGAAGGTACTAACACCCTGCGTTTCTCTGCGCGTTATAAAGCGACTGTAGCAAGCACAACGCCAGGTCAGGCAAATGCTGATGCCACCTTCATCATGAAGTACGAATAAGCCGTTCTGATTTGCACAAGGAAGATGATCGCCTCACTGGATGAGGCAATATCCGGGGATGAAGAGGGATGTGGCAGATGATAAGGAAAGGCATGGCGCTGGCTGGATGGCTCTGCGTACTGCCTGCGTTTGCACAGACGGTAATACTGGAAAGCGGTAGCCTTCACCTGCGTGGGCAGCTTGTCAACGGGGCTTGTACGGTCGCCACCGACAGCCAGAGTTTGCGGGTGCAGATGGGGCAATATCGCACGAATGCATTTGCCGAACCGGGAAGCTTTGCCTCTACCAGCGTACCATTTTCGCTGCGGTTAACGTCGTGCAGTTCCGATGTTTATGACCATGTTGGGATTGCCTTTGCCGGAGTGACTCCTGCAGAAGATCCGCAGGTTTTCCTGGCCAGTGGCGATGCTTCTGCGGCTTCGGGGATCGGTCTGGCATTATTTGATGAAGGGCAAAGGCAAATTATCCCGAATGCGCTGCCGCTTCATTACGCTCCGATTTTAACGCAAGAGATGACTTTTCATTTCACCGCTCGCTATCGGGCTGTCTCGGAACATATTACGCCGGGAACGCTTCGTTCAGATGTGTGGTTTACGTTGGTGTATCCCTGATTTAACTCCCAACGATAATCGCACTAAAGGTATTTGTAGCTATGTTTAATTATCTAAAATCAGGCGTTATCATTTTACTGGCCTTATTTTCAGTTGCCGGTGCACAAGCTGCCGGGGGAATTGCATTAGGCGCAACTCGTGTTATTTATCCTGCCGAAGCCAAACAAACTTCTCTGGCTATTAGTAATAGCGATACAAAAGAGCGTTACCTGGTTAATTCATGGATTGAGAACAGCGCTGGCGTTAAAGACAAATCATTTGTTGTCACGCCACCGTTGTTTGTCAGCGAACCTAAAAGTGAAAATACGCTGCGTATCATCTATGTCGGTCAACCGCTGCCTAAAGATCGCGAGTCGCTGTTCTGGATGAATGTGAAGGCGATTCCGTCGGTAAATAAAAACAGCCTTGAGGGTAAAAACGTTCTGCAACTGGCGATCCTGTCGCGTATCAAACTCTTTGTCCGACCGAATAATCTTCCGCATATATCGGAAGATGCACCCGGCATGCTGCAGTTTTCTCGTTCCGGCAACCACCTGAAAATCACGAATTCGTCGGCGTATTACGTCACGCTGGTCAACCTTAACGTAGGAAAAACGAAGGTTGATAACGTCATGGTGGCACCTAAGAACGATACGCAGATCCTTTTTCCCGCTGGCGCTCAGGGAAATGTGACGTTCCAGACGGTCAATGATTACGGCGCAGTGACCACTGCCAAAACGGTTAGCGTGCGTTGAGAAAGCGATGAACAAGACAACGTATTTACCTGGCCTGTTACCGGGGTTTACGCCACCGCTGGCGGGTGTGGCGTTGTCCACGCTGGCAGCGCTCTTTCCGATGTTGAGCTACGGAGAAAGCTATTTTAATCCTGCATTTTTATCTGCAGATACGGCATCCGTAGCGGATTTGTCACGTTTTGAAAAAGGCAATCATCAGCCAGAAGGCGTCTATCGCGTTGATATCTGGCGCAATGATGAATTTATCGCCACTCAGGATATTCATTTTGCACCGAGTACGGAAAAGACGGGTGATAAATCCGGGGGGCTGATGCCGTGCTTTGGTCTCGACTGGATTAAGCGGCTGGGCGTCAATATTGCCGCGTTTCCAGAACTCAATCAGGACCCAAACAACACATGCATTAATTTGCCTGCGGCGATCCCTGGCAGCGAAATCACCTTTGATTTTTCTACTCTGCGCTTAAATGTCAGTCTGCCGCAGGCCTCGATGTTGAACAGTGCACGCGGTTACATTCCACCAGATGAGTGGGATGAGGGGATCCCCGCCGCGCTTGTTAACTACAGTTTCACCGGTAGCCGCGGGAGTGACTCTGACAGCTATTTTTTAAGTATGTTGAGTGGCCTGAATTATGGTCCCTGGCGGCTTAGAAACAATGGTGCGTGGAGCTATTCCAAAGGCGACGGATACCACTCGCAAAGCTGGAAAAATATAGGCACATGGCTTCAGCGCTCCATTATTCCGCTAAAGGGCGAACTGGTGATGGGCGACAGCAACACCGGCAATGACGTTTTTGACAGCGTCGGGT
The DNA here is from genome assembly GCF_030333065.1 of Citrobacter sp. Cm046. Taxonomy (NCBI): domain Bacteria; kingdom Pseudomonadati; phylum Pseudomonadota; class Gammaproteobacteria; order Enterobacterales; family Enterobacteriaceae; genus Citrobacter; species Citrobacter sp. Cm046. The sequence goes on from NZ_JAOWGP010000036.1 coordinate 328,467, forward strand.
TCCGTGGTGCGCGCCTTTACTCGTCAGACAGTATGTATCCTGACAGTTTGCAGGGATATGCTCCAACCGTGCGCGGGATTGCGCGTACCGCAGCGAAGCTAACCATTCGTCAGAATGGCTACGTTATTTATCAAAGTTATGTGTCACCCGGAGCTTTCTCTATTACCGATCTGAACCCAACGTCCTCCAGCGGTGACCTTGAGGTGACGGTGGATGAAAGAGATGGTAGTCAGCAACGCTATACGGTGCCGTACTCCACGGTTCCGCTGTTACAGCGTGAAGGGCGCATTAAGTATGATCTGGTCGCCGGGGATTTTCGGAGTGGAAATAGCCAGCAGGATTCACCGTTCTTCTTCCAGGGGACGTTAATCGCCGGGCTGCCTGAAGGCTATACCGCCTATGGTGGTACGCAACTGGCGTCACGCTACAGTTCGGTAGTGTTGGGAACGGGGAGAAATCTGGGAGACTGGGGCGCGGTCTCCGTCGATTTAACCCATGCGCGTAGCCAACTGGCGGATGACAGCACGCATCAGGGACAATCTCTGCGTTTTCTGTACGCGAAGTCATTGAACAATTTTGGTACCAACTTCCAGTTGCTGGGATATCGCTATTCGACGCGTGGGTTCTATACCCTCGACGATGTGGCTTATCGCAGTATGGAAGGCTATGAGTACGAATACGACAGCGAGGGTAATCGCCACGAAGTTCCGGAAGTGAAGAGCTATCACAATTTGAGCTACAGCAAAAAGGGCCGGTTCCAGATCAATATCTCGCAGAATCTGGGGGATTACGGGTCGCTGTATGTTTCGGGTAGCCAGCAAACATACTGGAATACCTCAGATACCAACACCTGGTATCAACTGGGATATGCCAGCGGTTGGCAGGGAATTAGCTATTCGCTCTCCTGGTCGTGGAACGAATCGGTAGGGATCTCCGATACTGATCGCATTCTGGCGTTCAATATGTCGGTGCCGTTCAGCTTGCTGACCGGACGACGCTACTCGCGTGATAACGCGCTCGATCGTACCTACGCCACCTTTAATGCGAACCGCAACAGCAACGGACAAAATAGCTGGCAGAGCGGTATCGGCGGTACGTTGCTGGATGGGCGTAATCTGAGCTATAGCGTGAATCAGGGACACAGCAGCACCAATGGTTATAGCGGAAGCGCCAGCGCGAACTGGCAGGCGGCTTATGGCACCTTGGGCGTGGGATATAACTACGATCGCGATCAGCATGACTATAACTGGCAACTTTCCGGCGGCGTTGTAGGACATGCGGACGGCATTACCCTTAGCCAGCCGCTGGGTGATACCAATGTCCTGATTAAAGCACCGGGCGCTCAGGGCGTACGGATAGAGAACCAGACAGGTGTTCAAACCGACTGGCGCGGCTATGCGGTTATGCCGTATGCCACCGTCTACCGCTACAACCGTGTTGCGCTCGATACCAATTCAATGAACAACAATACCGATGTAGAAAATAACGTTAGCAGCGTGGTGCCGACGCAGGGGGCGCTGGTTCGTGCGGCGTTTGATACACGTATCGGCGTGCGGGCACTTATGACGGCGAAGCTTGCCGGAAAACCTGTGCCATTCGGCTCGGTGGTACGTGAAACCATAAGCGGTGTTACCAGCATGGTGGGCGAAGATGGGCAAATCTACCTGAGCGGGCTGCCGCTGAAAGGGGAATTGTTGATCCAATGGGGGGAAGGAGCAAATGCGCGTTGCACAGCGCGATATACCTTGCCTGAAGAGAGTCTGAAACAGGCGGTAACGCTCACTAATGTGACATGCGAACGCGCGTCGGGACGACAGGATTAAAACAATGAGACGACAAACGGGTTTGTTACTGGGGGGCGCTTTACTGCTATTGGCTAATTCGGCATCGGCAACGGTTTGCCAGAATTCTACTGGCACGCCAACGGATGTTTTTTACGATCTGTCGAATGTCTTCAATAGCAGTAATAATCGACCAGGACAGGTGGTGACGTTACCGGAAAAATCCGGCTGGGTTGGCGTCAATGCAACCTGTCCGGCAGGAACGCATGTTGATTATACCTATCGAAGCTATGTGACTGAACTTCCTGTCCAAAGCACGGAAGGTGGCTTCCAGTATCTGAAACTCAATGATTACCTGCTGGGGGCAATGAGTATTACCGACAGCTACGCAGGATTATTTTATCCGCCGCGTAATTACATCCGTATGGGGACTCACCCTAACGTGCCAAATCAGAAGCCGTTTGGTGTGATGGATTCAAAACTGGTATTCAAATTAAAAGTGATTCGTTCATTCATTAACATGGTGCCGATCCCGCGGCAAACTATGTTCAGCGTCTATGTCACGACCAGTACCGGTGACGCCCTGAGTATGCCGGTTTACACCATCAGCTATAGCGGGAAGGTAGAAGTACCGCAAAACTGCGAAGTGAATGCCGGGCAGGTTGTAGAGTTTGACTTTGGCGATATTGGCGCCTCGCTATTTAGCAAGGCAGGGGTGGGTAATCGACCGGAAGGTATAAATCCGCAGACTAAAACGGTTGCTATTAAATGCACCAACGTGGCAGCACAAGCCTATTTGTCCATGCGCGTAGAAGCTGAGAAAGCCTCCGGCCAGATGATGGTATCGGATAACCCGGATTTAGGCTTCATCGTTGCTGACAGCAGTGGCGTACCACTGACGCCCAATAATCTGTCCAGTACTATTCCGTTTCGTCTTGATGATAACGCCGCTGCGAGCGTTGGGATTCGGGCGTGGCCGGTCAGCGTGACGGGCAATAAACCGACAGAAGGGCCATTCACTGCCCGTGGATATCTGCGAGTGGACTATGACTAAGACGCGAGAAAGAGTGATTCGTACACTTATCGTGATGGTGTCTGTTCTGTCATTTAGCTCCCAGTGTTGGGCGGACACTTCATTGGGTGAGATCAATATTGAGCTGCGTGGCAATGTGGTGGATTTTACCTGCGTTGCGATTGCCAGTGACAGTAACAAAACCGTTGAATTGGGCAAATGGCCAACAAAACAGTTGAAAACCACTGGTGATACCACTCAACCGGTCTCTTTCACGCTAAAACTTGAAGGTTGTCCGCCTGGGTCTGCGTCAATAACCTTTTCTGGTACCCCTGCGTCGGGCACAAGCTTGCTGGCGCTGGATGATGCGGTAATGGGGCAAAAGGTAGCGATCGAGCTGCGCGACAGCGACCGCACGCGATTGCCTCTGGAACAGGCCAGTCAGGCTGTGAGCATTGACGAAAATGGCAATGCCACGTTGACCTTTTTCGCAAACTATATTGCTTTAGCGGAAGGGGTACAGCCAGGGCTCGCCAGGGCAGATGCTACGTTTATGATTAACTATAATTAAATTAACCTGTTACCTTCCGCCTGCCTGCAACTCGAATTATTTACGGCACATACTGATAATACACTCCCGAACGACATCTCGCCGGGAGTGTTATTACATTAGTTCGTGCATTTTCGCATAATCGATAAGCTCAACAATGGTATGCAAGCTAAGCTTGGAGTAGATATTGGCTTTGTGAGCACTAATGGTTTTATTGCTGAGTAAAAGTTGTTCAGCAATCTCTTTATTGGATAAGCCGTTTGCGAGGTACCGCAAAACCGTCACCTCACGATTGGAAAGTGGCATGTCATTCAGAACTCCTTTTCGTATATTAATGTTATTAATAAAGTTAAGGGTGTCAGAGGGGAAAAATGAATATCCTGATAAAATCATTTTTACCGCATTATAGATATCATTCAGATCCTTTCTTTTACTGACAAAACCATTTGCTCCGGCGCGGATAGCGCGTCCTGCATAAAAAGATTCGGACTTTGAGGACAGAAAAAGGACCCGGGTTTGCTCCTGCAGAGATTTTATTCTTTTGAGTAACGTGAACCCATCAGAACCTGGTAGTTCAATATCCAGAATTACCAGATCAACAGGATACGTACGCAAGTGGTCTATTGCCACGCGGCTGTCATCTGTTTTCAAGACAACCTCGATATTACTATTTTTTTCGAGCAGTACTTCTATAGACATTCTGACAATAGGGTGTTCGTCCATAATTATAACGGATGCTGGTTTCATTTTAGTATGCCTCAAACTGTTCGTGTATCTTGCGATTTTGATAAAACATCAGGCGTTATTAGTATTGTCAAATAGCCATCAATTGTTCTTGGAGGAGAACCGAATAAATATTGTTTCATCCTTGTTTATTCGGTTGCTCTTTATCAGAACAATGAGTTTGTGGAATATCCATTTCACACCAGGAAAAATTTGCAAATAATCAGAAGACAGTAGTGATTATACCTGCTCTGCTCTTTCGGAAAAGACTTACGACACATAACTTATTAATGCCTGTTAGGATATTCTGAAAGATTCGGGTATGTTAATGGCTATTGGTATTATTTTCCTGCTATTTGAATTATGGCAGATTGAAAAATTTTTTTAAATACTAAAAACAACACAACCCACTAATTGTTTAGGGTTTGTTAAGAAGAATATGAAGCTCATTTATGACGAGTTAAGCACAGAATCCGTAAGGCTTAGCTGATTATGCACGGTAAACATAATACCAGGAATAGTTGTAAATATTAAGAAATTGTGAAATTAACGCATTGTTTCTTAGTTTGTAATAAGTAATTTCTTAAAAAATCTTATATCACAGCAAGTTAAGATGTTAAATAAAATGAGGGGAGGTAACATCCAACCGATGTATCAGATGCAAAAAACGTTGGCGATGAGGCAATCCCAGATGCGTAATCAGTTGATTCAGTCGATAGATAATGCGGTGATACGGTTGCTTCTGCAAATGAGCAATTTCCTTTAAGGAGGTACCTTGTAATAGTAATGAAACCATCTCCCAGTCAGCCTGACTTATGCGTTCTGCTCGAATAAAAGTTGGAGATAATAAAGCGTGACGCAGGTCTGGGAGATGCTGGCGACGTGACAGGATATAAAACGGCCCAGCCATTGCAATAAAATTCCTCAAGCTCTGGTTTTCACTGGCAAGTAATAAAAAAATTTGTATGTCATTTCGCTGTCTGGCGAGTTGGCGTAGGCATTCGAGGGTATCGAAATAAGAACTTACAATGCCGTCCATATCAACGACCAACTGACGAAAGCCTGGGTCCAGCAGGCAGTTTTGGGCTGAGTCAATAGTCTGAAAGACAGCTGTGCGTGTACCAGAAAATAAATAACGATTCAGCGTATAGGCGAGATAGTAATCGGCTGTGATAATCGCCTGAGATATAGTATCGCCCGGTAATGTGTAATTGAGTTTTTGTGCAAGATATTCAATCCTGTCAAAAACCTGTGGCGTACAGTGATGATATTGATGGGTACAGTCAGTCTTTCGTAAACGGCGATGTCGTTCCCTGCGCATCCTTTCCTGTTTCCTTTCCGTTTTTATTATGCTTTGTCTGGATAGATTGCTGGCCATAAATATCCCTGACCCAGATTTGCGCCAGCTTGAAGGGCAATTTTCTTATGCTTCTCGGTTTCAATACCTTCAATGATCACCAGATCCGCAATTTTTTTCCCCATCTGAATGAGTTGATGGAGTTTGCCAGGAATTTTACTCATTGCCCAAAAGGTATTTTTATCCAGTTTAATACCTGACAGGTGCCATTTAGCTGCGATGAATGCTGCCATCAGGTCTTCATTAACGTCATCCAACCAGATGGGGATACCGCAGGTCTCAACGCGTTGAATTGCGTCTAACACAGTTGTGCGTTGGCATGCGCTGAGAGAGAGAAAAGTTTCCGGATCCTGTATTTCAATGATGAGTCCTGGAGGATAAGACGTAATTTGGGCATGAAAAAATGGCCAATCCGCCAAGGCCTTCATGGGTAAATTCAACGAGTAATGTTGATCCTGTCGAAAGTGTCGGACATTGGTAACTTGTTGGAAGAACAGGTTCTGTCTGCGCTGCAAGGACAGCTGAGTGAAATATTCTTCGCTGTTTATGTGGGCGGGAAGATGCGTGAGAACTTCAAAACCGTAGCGGCATGCGGTAGACAAATCTACAATTGGCTCACATTTGAGCGCGAATTGCAGAGGGGTTGCATCGCTGTTTTTTGAGGAAACTACAATACGCTCAGATTTATCATTCCATAATAACAGGCTCGGTGTCACGATATCCCCCCGGGAGCTGAGTAAATATTACCGAGTGTGTCCTTTTGTTTCCCCGGAAATAATATACATAGGGCATTGTGGCAGCATAGAAATCGGTACAGTAGGCGCCGATACTTAATTACTGATGAGACATTTCGCAATAAAAAAACAATCAATGAGAAACTCTCTAGTTTTGCAGAAAACTCAGATTAGCCCTGATGTATCTCAAGAATTGCTGATCGTTTTTGACATGTAGCTTTTTCATAATACTTCGACGAGTCGCTTTGGCCTGGACGTCGCTGATTGAGAGCAGGTGCGCTGTTTCAGCCAGTGTGTAACCGCTGGCCAGGAACATTAAGAACTGGCGTTCTGCAATGGAAAAATTGCGGGTGGTACAGTAGTGACAGACAGTGGCTGGTACGCTGTGTCGGAGCGCGCGTTTTTGTAAAATGAGCACCATTTTTCTGGTTATCTCTTCGACATCATCTTCCCGGTAAATCAGTGGCAGCATGTACAGGCAGGGCCTAAACATCAGTTTATCTTTATCGTGTTCATTACAAATGACGACACGATGCTGGCGTCGGGTGTGGACAGGAACCTGGTAACATCCTGCGCTTGCCCAATCTTCGTCCAGCGATATAAATGCGATATCCGCACGATCGATATCTTCGACTGGTAAAAAGCAAATCTCCTGATGCCACTGAGCTGCCAGGCGGGTAATAATGATTTTCAGTCCATGTTCGAAGTGACTATTTTCTTCTTTGATGGCGATACTTAACATTAAAGAGGTCCTAAACCGCAGGGGAGGGGATAGGAGAATGTTAAGCAAAATCATTAATTTTCTAAATACATTTAACCTTAAACCAGGCTTTACGGTGCCTGAGTTCTTACCAGGTGATTTCCTGGATACCTGTGTATGTCCGGAAAAAATCAACATTCGTACACTTCGTCAGCAACCAGAACAAAAGGCATTGACTCAGCAGGCACTGACCGTATAATTCACGCGTTTCATCCGCATGAAGTCATCACTTCACAATGCGCCCTTAGCTCAGTTGGATAGAGCAACGGCCTTCTAAGCCGTAGGTCGTAGGTTCGAATCCTACAGGGCGTACCATTTCGACAAAATCACTCCTTACTCCTGTTGCATCCACAGCATTAAACCAGCCGGATTGCGATTTACTTTTTCTGGAAATATTTGGATGTATTAAGAATGTAAAACGGGAGCTTGCTGGCTCCCGTTTTTGATTACTACTCCGCCAGAATTACCGCACAACAAGTACGGGACATTTCGCATGGCGAACCACGGCTGACGCCGTTGAGCCCAGCAGATAGGTACTAAAACCTGGCTTATGTGAAGCGATGACGATGAGTTCGGCATCCACTGCTTCCGCCAGTTTGAGAATCTGATCTTTTGGCGGACCATAAACCACATGGGACTGAGTCCTGCCGGTGGGGATATTGAATTGTTTAATTATTTCTTCCAGCTTTTCGGTCGCCTTGGCCTGGAGGCCGCTTCTGTCTGGAAATTCGTTGGAGTAGGCCAGCCCCAGCGATGCGTAGAACGGTACGGTAGGTATAACAGCTAAGAAATGGACTTTGGCGGTCTTGGCATGCGCCTTTACCTGAGGAATAACATGGCGAGTTAAATCGGCTTCAGAGATATCAATCGGCACCAGAATTGAGCGATACATATTCACCACCTCCTGTTTGTTTACCTCTGTATTGAGTGTAGCGAATTTATGTTCTGTATAAGAAGTGACCAGATCAAGGTTTTGTGAATAAATCTCTATGAAAAATAATGCGACGAACTTCTTTCTTTTTTACATCATTTCATTGTATATTTTTTTATATAACGAATGACGCCCAGAGCTTATATTCATCTCAGTGCTGCTTTTCCCGTCTTTTACTCTGACATTTTATTAAATAATAGATTATTAAACTTATAATCCTTGTTAAGTCATTGATTTTTAACTAAACCATATATTTTTATTTTGTTCTTATCAAATATGCGACGGTCTTCAAATTTGCCTGAATGCTGATTCTCATTTCCTTCTGCGCTTGATAAATATCAATAAGTAATAGACTTAGTATAATTATTGTCTACCCATTAAAGAGTAGGTGTCTTGTGGGAATTTAAAATGAGAAAAATAAATAAAACCATCCTCTGGACGATGCTGCTGTGCATTGTTCTTGGTGCGGTTATTGTTTTAGCTGGGCAATGGACATTGCATAAAACTTCGAGCACTGAATTTTGCCTGTCTTGCCATACGATGCAGGCACCATATGAGGAATATACAGGATCGGTTCATTTTCAGAACAAAAGAGGAATTCGGGCAGAATGTGCGGATTGTCATATTCCGGAAGGTGGACTGGATTTCCTCGTCGCTAAGCTGCGAGCAACAAAAGATGTTTATCATCAGTTTGTTACCAAAAAAATCGATACTCCGGAAAAATTCGAAGAACATCGACTGGAGATGGCACAAACCGTCTGGGCACAGCTGAAAGCCAATGATTCTGCTACCTGCCGTAGCTGTCACAGTATGGACGCGATGGATCTTGAAGCGCAAAGCGCTGATGCCCAAAAAATGCATAAAATGGGCATTCAGGAAAAGCAAACCTGTATTGATTGCCACAAGGGCGTTGCCCACTTCCCACCTGAAATCAAAATGGATGACAGCGCTCTCAAAGGACTTGAAGCACAGTCGGCCTCCACTCCTGCTACGGCAAAAGAGCTTTATGTCGTAACTAATACCGCACTCGGTGATTTGGGAACTGTCTATCCCGCTACAAAAATGCAGGTGTTGAAATCGACAGAAAACTCGCGGCTGGTTGAGATCCGTGGAAGCCAGATGCAGGGAACTGAACAGGTGATTTACTACGCAGCAGGTCAGCGTTTAATTCTGGCCAGCCTAAGTGAAAAGGGACAGCAGTCACTCAACATTCTCTCCGAATGGAAAACCGATGATTACGGTAATACATGGCGGGACGTGGCGTTACAGGGAGAGTGGAGCGGTTCTGCTCTCGCCAGTCGTGAGCCAATGTGGGACTACGCTCGCAAACTCGACAATGTGTACTGCGCAGGTTGCCATGCGCCTATTCCTGCGAACCATTTTACGCTCAATGCCTGGCCTTCAGTGGCAAAAGGGATGGGCGCTCGTACCAACATCAGTGAAAACGAACTGGATATCCTGAGCCGTTACTTCCAGTACAACGCAAAAGACATAAATAAATAAGCGATAACACCAGGAGAAATCATGAAACTCACAAGACGTGACTTTATCAAGACGGCTGGCGCGGCAACCGGGACTATGGCGATTTCTTCGGTGATCCCGATGCCAGCCTGGGCTGAAGGCCAAAATGGTGGGGCAATCCTGACAGCTGCACGTTGGGGAGCGGTGTATGTGGAAGTTAAAGACGGCAAAGTCGTTTCTTCAAAAGGCGCATTGCCTAAAACGGTGCCTAACTCATTGCAGCAAACCGCGCCCGACCAGGTACATACCAATATCCGCGTGAAATATCCGATGGTGCGCAAAAGCTATCTGGAAAACCCAGGTAAAGCGGATGGCAAACGAGGGAGCGATCCTTTCGTGCGTGTCAGTTGGGAGCAGGCGCTGAAACTCATTCATGAACAACATAGCCGGATCCGTAGCAGCTATGGCCCGGCTTCAGTGTTTGCTGGTTCTTATGGCTGGCGCTCCAGTGGTGTGCTGCACAAAGCGCAAACTTTACTGCAACGTTACATGAGTATGGCTGGGGGATACGCCGGACATACCGGGGATTATTCAACCGGAGCGGCCCAGGTCATCATGCCTTACGTTGTAGGCTCAGTTGAGGTATATGAACAACAGACTACCTGGCCAATGGTACTCGAGCACAGCCAGGTCGTGGTGTTGTGGGGAATGAACCCGCTCAATACGTTAAAAATTGCCTGGAGCAGTACGGATGAACAAGGACTCGAGTATTTCAATCTGCTGAAAAAATCAGGAAAAAGCGTTATCGCTATCGATCCAATGCGTTCAGAAACAATTGAATTCTTTGGTGATAATGCCACCTGGATTGCACCGCATATGGGGACAGACGTCGCCATGATGTTGGGTATTGCACATACGTTGGTGAAGAAAAATCTCCATGACAAAGCGTTCCTGGAAAAATACACCACCGGATATCCGCAATTTGAGGAATACCTGCTCGGCAAGAGCGACAATATTGAGAAAACTGCTGAGTGGGCATCAGGCGTCTGTGGTGTACCTGCAGAACAACTGGAGAAGCTGGCGGAAATTTTCTCCAGTAACAAAACCATGCTTATGGCAGGCTGGGGGATTCAGCGTCAGCAATATGGTGAGCAAAAACACTGGATGCTGGTGACACTGGCGGCGATGCTGGGGCAAATTGGTACAGAAGGCGGTGGCTTCGGCTTCTCCTATCATTACTCCAATGGCGGGAACCCGACACGTACTGGTGGGGTATTACCGGCTATCTCGGCCAAAGTGGAAGGCGGTTCGTCAGCTGGAAATGACTGGGCGGTTTCCGATGCCGTGACAAATCTTCCCGTGGCGCGAATTGTCGAAGCGCTGGAGAATCCGGGTGGAAAATATCAGCACAATGGTAAAGAGCAGACCTTCCCGGAGATCAAAATGATCTGGTGGGCTGGTGGCGCTAACTTTACCCATCACCAGGATACAAATCGTTTAATTAAAGCCTGGCAGAAGCCAGAACTGGTTGTTATCTCCGAGTGTTACTGGACTGCTGCGGCTAAACATGCCGATATTGTTCTGCCCATCACTACATCGTTTGAGCGCAACGACCTGACCATGACCGGCGATTACAGTAACCAGCATCTGGTGCCGATGAAGCAGGTTATTGAACCGCAGTTTGAAGCGCGTAATGACTTTGATGTGTTTGCCGATCTCGCTGAAATGCTTAAGCCTGGCGGAAAAGCGGTCTATACCGAAGGCAAAGATGAAATGGCGTGGTTGAAGCAATTCTATGATGTTGCGCAAAAAGCCGCCCGTGCCCAGCGCGTTGCCATGCCTCAGTTCAATGCGTTCTGGCAGCAGAATAAATTGATCGAAATGCGTGAGAACGAAAAGAACAACAAATACGTGCGTTATGCTGATTTCCGCAATGATCCGGTTATGAATCCACTCGGAACGCCAAGCGGTAAGATTGAAATCTACTCGAAAACGATTGAAGGCTACAAATATAAAGACTGTCCGCCACATGCTTCGTGGATTGAACCGGATGAGTGGAAAGGGTCTGCGGATAAGGATCAGCTACAGCTGCTAACGGCGCATCCGGCACATCGCCTGCACAGCCAGCTGAACTACGCTTCGCTGCGTAAAGAATACGCTATTGCAAATCGTGAGCCGGTGACTATTCATCCGGATGATGCAAAAGCGAGAGGTATCGCCGAGGGAGACCTGGTGCGTGTCTGGAATGATCGCGGACAGGTGCTGGTTGGGGCGCACGTCAGTGACGGGATCAAACCAGGGATCATCTGTATCCACGAAGGTGCCTGGCCTGATATTGAGAATGGTATTTGTAAAAATGGCGGTGCTAACGTACTGACTGCGGACATTCCAACCTCAAGACTGGCGAATGGCTGTGCGGGGAACACAAGCCTGGTATACGCGGAAAAATATACTGGCGAAGCACCAAAACTGACCGTATTTGATGAACCTGAAATCGTAACCATCTAGGTTCGCCTGTGCTGCTAAGTCAAACGGGAACCGCAAGGTTCCCGTTTTAAAGCCCTAATCTTTCAGGCCGCATTCTTGCTGCTGCATCTGTACCTGCAGTCATGAATATCTACTCCAGAACAATCACATCCCCAGTTGCAGGTGCGCTTATTTCAGGTAGCCACAAGCGCCCCCACGATCCGGTACAATGACAGCCAAGGAGTCTTTCTGGTTTCTGTTTATTCAGAAATTGCCGGACTTGCCATAGTTTATACGGCGAAGCACAACGTAGATGAAAGCCGCCAATCAGGGCGTGGATCTTCGTGATTCCGGTTATATTTTGGCAATGGCGTACGATGTTCTCTATCCCACGATGCCCACAGCCGGTAATAATAACTAAGCCGCGATCAGATTTATAAATCAATACACCTTCGTCGGTGATGTAGTCCTGTCGCATGGTGCGCTCACGAATAACACCATAGGCTCGCGGTGTGGGAACGCTTATCTCTCCAGACCACAGAAAACGTTCGCTGATGGATAGCGGTTCCTGGGTGTACTCCATACTGAGGCGAGAGTAATCATTATCGCGTGATAATTTCTTGATTTTTGAGGTATATCCAAAAAGGGATATTGCAGAATAACGCTCACAGGCTATTTGGGGATGGCAGATGACGCGAGTGTTGTCCGCCAGCCAGGACACACCGCCGCAGTGATCATAATGACCGTGTGAGAGTACCGTAGCCGTTAATTGAGACAGGTCTACGCCCATCAGCGCGGCATTAAGCTTAAAGCTATCGTCCGGCCCGGTATCAAACAGAATTGTGGTCGTTTCATCCTGGACTAACAGACTGAGCCCTGGTTTTGCCTGCAATGATGTTTCTGCACCGGCAGCGCGCCTGTTTTCCAGCAACACTGTGATGGTTAAAGCCATAGCTGACTCCAGCGTTAAAGCGCCATACTGTAACGCGCGGAATTTAAGAGCGCTGTGATCTCAGCGCTCTTTGCTGTTAATCAGCGTTAATAGTAGCGGTTGTCATCATTGTTATGATGGTGATTATGCCGCCATGCATGTTGGTTTTCTCTCTGCTCACGCTCCTGGCGGTCATGCTCTTTTTCGTGATTTTTGTGGTTAGCTATCGCCGTAGCAACAGCTGCAGCACCGACTCCAGCGGCGGCAGCAGAAAGGTACGGATGTTCAGCACAGCCTGACAGGCTGGCCATGATGACCATTGCGGATATCAGCTTTTTCATTATGGTGTAATCCGTTATTCACGCACAATTTTGCCAGCGTTACCGGCATCAGGATCAATCCAGCTACCACGACCATTCGCTTTAATGGTGTATGTTGAATACCCAACGCGGAAGGTCATCGTATCTTTATAAGTATTGATATCACGCACTTCGTTACCATTTACGTAGACGGTGGAGTCTTCGATGTGAATATCTACACTGCGCTGACCATTCTCAAAATTTGCAACGTAATTCCCGGAGAACTTGCCATAAATTCCGGCCTGATCATGATTGCGCGGCTGATCTTCGCCATGTCGGTGATGTCGATTCTGATGGTTTTCTGTGTTGTCGATAAATCCATGATCACGATTCCACTCATAGGATTTATTAACATCGCAGCCGTTGAGTTCGCTCATCTGCGTACAGCCCGAGCGTTCATATTTTTTCTGCATTGCAGGAGTAATTGCGCATGCAGTGGTGGCGGTTGTCAGACCCAGGACAAAGACGGCCAGCAGACGTTTTTTCATTCTGTTACTCACTATCATCATTGAATTTATTTATAGGAATACTAACTTTCTTTACGTCATGTTTATGACGGAAGCAGTCTCCCACTAAATATTAATAAAACATACCAGGGGGATTCCTAATTTATATTCATCGAAAGGTTGTTGTTATTGATAAAAGCAACATCATGAGCTGGATGTTTACGTATTTTATACAAGTTGTTTATGTCTCAGGTGTTATTTTACTTTTTAATGAGGAGTTTAATAGAATATTAATATTGACATTAATAATTCGGTGAGGATAAACGAAAATACAGGCCTGTTGATAGACAAGCCTGTGAAGGGGCGGTTTTTTGATTGTAACCTATTGTTATTATGGTTTTTTTCAAAAGACTGGTATCAATTATCCCTGTGTCGGGATACGTTCACGGTGTTTTTCTGCCTGCAGTTCATGTGAATATGAATGGCTGTTATTCATCGACTGGTGAACGACCATCGCTTGTTCATGTTCATTCATTTGTGAGAAGGATGGAGCAATAGTCTGCCTGGATTTGCTGTTATACGCCTGCATCTCATGTGCCTGAGCCATTTTTTGATGGGCTGGAGCATCGCTGTTATTCATCATTTGATGAGCCGTCGCCGCTTGCTGATGGGTTCCTGAAGATTCTGCCGCATTAACGCCAGCTGAGATAAAAAATGCAATAGCTAAAAAAGACGATATTTTATTCATCATATTCTCCGGTTTGGTTTGACGGAGGGAATTATAATAAACAGGTACGCTCAACGACGTGACAGGATTATGACGGTTGTGTCAGAGAATAAATCTGCAATGGTGCCTCAGCGCCATTGCAGATGATTAAATCGCATGTTTTGGTAGCGTCAAAATAAAGCGGGTGGCGCGTGGGTCAGATGTCACAGAGACCTTGCCCTGATGAGCAGTGACGATTGATTTCACAATAGCCAGTCCAATACCGCTACCTTCGCCCTTACGCTGTCGCGATGGGTCCACCCGATAGAAGCGGTCGAAGAGCCGGGGGAGGTGTTCTGCGGCAATGGGGGGGCCGGGATTCTCGACGATAATCTGTACCTGCCCATCAGCCTCTTTCACCCGCACAGTCACAGACTCGCCTTTTGGGGTGTAACGTATGGCGTTAGAAATAAGGTTACTCATGGCCCGGCGTAACATTAAAGGATCGCCGGATACCCAACACGCGCGGCCTTCAAAACGCAAACTGACTTCACGCTCTTCCGCCCACGCTTCAAAAAAGTCGAATACTTTGCTGACTTCATCCGCCAGATTTAGTGCAGTCTTTTCCGGGATCAATTGATTATTGTCCGCTTGCGCCAGGAACAGCATGTCGCTCACCATCTTCGACATTCGACCAAATTCTTCAAGGTTCGAATAGAGCACATCTTCCAGCTCTTTTTGGCTGCGGGGCTGGCTGAGCGCAATTTCCGTCTGCGTGACCAGATTGGTTATTGGGGTGCGGATCTCATGGGCAATATCTGCTGAGAAATTGGACTGACGTTTAAACACATCCTCGATTCGTTCAATCATATGGTTAAACGAAGCTACCAGTTGTTCCAGTTCAATAGGTACAGCCTGTGGATCCAGGCGGACGTCGAGATCCTTAGAGGTAATATTCTGGATTCGGCGGCTGACGTTACGGATTGGTGCGTGGCCTTTATAAACAGCGAACAGCACGATAAAAATAATCATCATGCTGATCAACGATGCCGTCATAATCAGTTTGTTTTTCAAGTCATTAATGTAGTGCAGATGAAAATCTATCGATAATGCCATATACAGCGTATAGGCTGCTTTTCCGTCAGGTAGTTGGCCAATTGGCAAACGAATCATTCGCCAGTTGGAGGACATTTTTTGCCCGTGGGCATGTTCCTGTGAATGCAGCATTGGGCCGGATAATAAAAAGACGTTATTACTATGGGCATTTTTATCCGGCTTAGCGCTGGCGATAAACTGGCGGAGATCCGGCGCACCTGGCGAATGGAAAATCGCTTTTTGATTGGCATCTTCAAGTGAAATAATGACGTTTGAATATCCAGCGACCACGTTTTTTAATGTTTCCAGTCGTCGAAATTCCGGCTCGTCGGGATGATTAAGAATGCGTTCCAGCGTGGTGCTTATTTCTTTTAAGTCATTGATATCCTGCTCGGCGAAATGAACTTTCACTGAGTGGATCATTATCCAGGCAAAGGCGAAAAACGAGGCGATAGTGGCCAGACTAATAAAAAAGGTCAGACGCGTTGCCAGCGAAAAAGGGCGTTGCAATCGTTTAATGACCATCCGGTACCTCAAGCATATACCCCACGCCGCGCACGGTCTGAATCAGCTTCGGTTCAAAATCATTATCAATTTTGGCGCGCAGCCGTTTAACGGCGACATCAATCGCATTGGTGTCGCTGTCAAAATTCATATCCCAGACCTGAGAAGCGATAAGTGACCGGGGCAAGACTTCACCCTGATGGCGAAGGAAAAATTCGAGCAGCGTAAACTCTTTGCTGGTGAGGGTAATGCGCGTCCCGCTGCGGGTCACTTTTCTGCTGACCAGATCAACCATTAAGTCCGCGACCTGAAACTGACTTTCAACAATCACCGCAGCCCCTCGTCGCAACAGCGTTCTGACCCGCGCCAGAAGCTCGGCAAAGGCGAACGGTTTAACCAGATAGTCATCGGCACCCAATTCCAGGCCTTTGACCCGGTGTTCAATCGTACCCAGCGCAGTGAGAAGAAGGATTGGCATACCTTTGTTGGCGGTGCGCAGCATACGTACAATATCCCAGCCGTTTACGTCAGGCAGCATGATGTCAAGAATGAGCAAGTCGTAATCGCCGGTCATAGCCAGGTGATATCCGTTCAGACCGTTATCTGCTAAATCCACAACAAAACCTGATTCTGTCAGGCCCTTGGTCAGGTATTCGCCAGTTTTTTTCTCATCTTCGACTATCAAAATCTTCATCACATTCTCCTTCACGCACTGGCTGTGCGGGTTTTCAATTCTAGAGGAGCCGGATCGGATAGCAATGAGTTATTGGGAAAATGACAGTTTTGTCATTTACCTGTCACCGGTTAAACAGAGTCAATTAGGTAAGGTACAAGTCGATAAATTCACACTCATTTTACGGTTATCAGTCCGGTCCGGACGAGAAGAGCTATGTGCAAATTTAAACTTCTTACCCTCAGCGCTATTTTTGTTCTCGCCGGTTGTTCTCTGGCTCCGGACTATCAGCGCCCGGCCTTGCCGGTGCCGCAGCAATTCTCTTTAAGCCAGAACACGCTGGTTTCTGCACCAGCGGGGTATCAAGATACGGGGTGGCGCACCTTCTTTGTGGACGAGCAGGTAAAGGCGTTGATAGGTGAGGCGCTGCTCAATAACCGTGATTTACGCATGGCAACCCTCAAGGTTCAGGAAGCGAGGGCACAATATGGCGTGACGGATGCTGACCGTTATCCGCAGATTAATGCAGGCTCCAGCGGCACGTATAGCGGAAAATTAAAAGGCGATACCAGCACTAACCGGGAATTTGAGGCCGGGCTGAATCTCAGTTTCGATTTGGACTTTTTCGGTCGGCTAAAAAATATGAGTGAAGCCGACCGGCAGAACTTCTTTGCCAGTGAAGAAGCACATCGGGCGGTGCATATCCTGTTAATCTCCAATGTATCGCAAAGTTATTTCAATCAGCGTCTGGCTTATGCGCAGCTGAAAATTGCGGAAGAAACGCTGCAAAATTATCAACGTTCTTACGCCTTTGTCGAGAAACAGTTATTAACCGGAAGCACCAATGTTCTGGCGTTGGAACAGGCTCGGGGCGTGATTGAAAGTACGCGCAGCGATATCGCAAAACGTAAAGGTGAACTGGCGCAGGCGAATAATGCATTGCAGCTGTTGCTCGGAACCTACGGAAAATTACCAGACGATCGGTCGCGCAGCCATGGCGATATTAAAGCAGTGACGTTGCCGCCAGCGCTCCCTTCGCAAATACTGCTCCAGCGGCCAGATATTATGGAAGCTGAGCATGCTTTAATGGCGGCAAATGCCAATATTGGCGCTGCGCGAGCGGCATTTTTCCCGTCAATTACGCTAACCAGTTCAGTATCCGCCAGCAGCAGCGACCTCTCCAGCTTATTTAATGCCGCCAGCGGCATGTGGAACTTTGTCCCGAAAATCGATATTCCGATTTTTAACGCCGGACGTAATCAGTCAAATCTCGATCTGGCAGAAATTCGCCAGCAACAGTCGGTAGTAAATTACGAGCAAAAAATTCAGAACGCGTTTAAAGAGGTGGCTGATGCGCTGGCGTTACGTCAAAGCCTCGCCGATCAGATTACCGCCCAGCAACGCTATCTGGAGTCCCTGCAGATCACTTTGCAACGCGCCAGAGCACTTTATCAGAATGGTGCAGTGAGCTATATCGAGGTGCTGGATGCGGAACGTTCTTTATTCGCAACGCAGCAATCGCTGCTCGATCTTAATTACGCCCAACAGGTTAATGAAATTAAACTGTTTGCTGCCTTAGGCGGCGGTTGGGCGGAATAACCCTATATTCGTCATATTTAAGTTGCATTAAACTGTCAGGAGAATGATTTATGAATATTACCGCCAAAGCCGCTCTGTTTAGTTTTTTATCTGTGGTTATGTTTAATGCTCAGGCAAATGAGCATCAGCATGGTTCCATGATGAATATGGAGCCAACGGCTCAACAGGAACAAACAATTAGCGCAACCGGTGTGATTGAATCTATTGATACAGAAAACAAAAAAATCACCATTAAACACGAGCCTATTCCGGCGGTAAACTGGCCCGCAATGACGATGCGTTTTACGCAAGTCTCCGATACACGTGCTGATGATATTAAGCCAGGCGATAAAGTGGCGTTTACTTTTGTGCAGCAGGGAAATCTCTCTGTCTTACGAGATATTCACATCAGTAAATAACGAAGTCCGCAGGTCTCTTCTGTTCTTACCCGGGTTGTTTTGCACACGGGTAAGACACTCGCGCAATGGAAATCACTATGGCGTCTTTAAAAATTAAAAATACCGCGCTTATACTCGCAGGCATGATTGCCGGTGGGATTATTTCTGTCGGTGTTTATACCTATTTTTCATCAGCAAACGTTTCGGCCGATACAGCGTCACCTTCGCCAAAAGAAGCCCGTAAAGTTCTGTTCTGGTATGACCCAATGTATCCGAATACACGCTTTGACAAGCCAGGTAAATCGCCGTTCATGGATATGGATCTGATCCCGAAGTATGCCGATGAAGAGACTGCGAGCGCTTCTGCGCCGGGAGTGCGTATCGATCCGACTCAGACTCAGAATCTGGGATTAAAAACGGAACCTGTGCGCCGTGGGCCATTACTGTATGCGCAAACATTTCCAGCAAACGTCAGTTATAACGAATATCAGTTTGTCATTGTGCAGGCGCGTTCCGCTGGTTTTATCGAAAAGGTCTATCCGCTCACCGTGGGTGACAAAATTAAAAAAGGCGCGCCGCTAATCGACCTGACAATCCCGGATTGGGTTGAGGCGCAGAGTGAATACCTGCTGTTACGTGAGACCGGCGGTACTGCCACACAGGTTGAAGGTATTCTGGAAAGGTTACGTCTGGCCGGTATGCCAGAGGCGGACATTCAGCGTTTAACATCTACCCGCAGAATTCAGACACGCTTCACCCTGAGAGCACCTATTGATGGGGTGATTACCGCATTTGATTTGCGTACCGGCATGAACATTTCAAAAGACAATGTTGTGGCGAAAATTCAGGGTATGGATCCGGTGTGGGTCAGCGCGTCGGTCCCGGAGTCTATCGCCTGGCTGCTTAAAGATGCCTCGCAGTTTTCTATCACCGTGCCAGCCTGGCCTGATAAACCCTTTACCATCAGCAAGTGGAGTATTCTGCCGAGCGTCGATGCTACCACACGAACTCTCCAGCTACGTTTGCAGGTTGATAACCCTGACGAGGCGCTTAAACCGGGGATGAATGCTTATCTGAAGTTGAAAACGCAAAGTGAACCGATGTTGCTTATCCCATCTAAAGCGCTGATTGATACCGGCACGGAGCAGCGGGTGATCACCGTTGATAACGAAGGACGGTTTGTACCGAAGCAGGTTGCGGTATTCCATGAATCTCAGGGGCTAACGGCTATTCGCTCTGGTCTGGCTGAAGGTGAAAAAGTCGTTTCCAGCGGTCTGTTCCTGATTGACTCCGAGGCGAATATCTCCGGTGCGCTGGATCGTATGCGGGCCCGGCAAAGTGATGCGCCAGATGCCGCAGCAATGCCCGCTCCGGCGACCCATGCACACTGAGGATATGACAAATGATTGAATGGATTATCCGTCGCTCGGTAGCTAATCGTTTTCTGGTGATGATGGGGGCGTTATTTCTCAGCATCTGGGGAACGTGGACCATCATCAACACGCCCGTGGATGCTTTGCCGGATCTCTCTGATGTTCAGGTGATCATCAAAACCAGCTACCCCGGCCAGGCCCCGCAAATTGTTGAAAACCAGGTTACATACCCACTGACCACCACCATGCTGTCAGTGCCGGGGGCTAAAACAGTCCGTGGCTTTTCGCAGTTTGGCGACTCCTACGTATATGTCATTTTTGAAGATGGCACTGATCCTTACTGGGCGCGCTCCCGCGTCCTGGAATATCTCAACCAGGTGCAGGGGAAATTGCCAGCGGGAGTCAGTGCGGAAATGGGACCGGATGCCACGGGTGTTGGCTGGATATTTGAATATGCATTGGTGGATCGCAGCGGAAAACACGATCTGGCCGAATTACGTTCTCTTCAGGACTGGTTTTTAAAGTATGAACTGAAAACCATCCCTAACGTGGCGGAAGTCGCCTCGGTTGGGGGAGTGGTCAAAGAGTATCAGGTCGTTATTGACCCAATGAAGCTGACGCAATATGGCATCAGCTTGTCTGAAGTGAAGTCTGCGCTGGATGCGTCTAACCAGGAAGCGGGCGGTTCTTCCCTGGAGATGGCGGAAGCGGAATACATGGTTCGGGCCAGCGGGTATCTGCAAACACTCGATGATTTCAATAACATTGTACTGAAGTCAGGGGCAGACGGCGTGCCGGTTTACCTGCGTGATGTTGCGCGCGTACAAATCGGACCGGAAATGCGCCGTGGGATCGCTGAGCTGAACGGTGAAGGCGAAGTGGCTGGCGGAGTCGTCATTCTGCGTTCAGGTAAAAATGCGCGTGAGGTGATCTCTGCCGTTAAAACCAAACTTGAAACGCTAAAAAGCAGCCTGCCGGAAGGCGTTGAGGTAGTTACAACATACGATCGCAGTCAGCTAATTGATCGTGCGATTGATAACCTGAGCTACAAGCTTCTGGAAGAGTTTATCGTCGTGGCGCTGGTTTGTGCTCTGTTCTTGTGGCATATCCGCTCGGCACTGGTCGCGATTATTTCTCTCCCGCTGGGCCTGTGTATTGCATTTATCGTGATGCATTTTCAGGGACTGAACGCCAATATTATGTCGCTTGGTGGGATTGCCATCGCGGTTGGCGCGATGGTTGATGCCGCGATCGTGATGATTGAGAACGCGCATAAGCGGTTGGAAGAGTGGGAACATCAGCATCCGGGTGAAAAGCTGGATAACGCAACACGCTGGCAGGTGATCACTAACGCCTCGGTAGAAGTTGGTCCGGCGCTGTTTATTAGCTTACTGATTATTACTCTGTCGTTTATTCCCATTTTCACCCTTGAGGGGCAGGAGGGACGGCTCTTTGGGCCGCTGGCGTTTACCAAAACCTATGCCATGGCGGGGGCGGCGTTTCTGGCAATCGTGGTGATCCCGATCCTGATGGGGTTCTGGATCCGCGGCAAAATTCCGGCGGAAAGTAGTAATCCGCTCAACCGTTTCTTGATTCGTATTTACCATCCGCTACTGCTGAAAGTACTGCACTGGCCGAAGACCACCCTGCTGGTGGCGGTGCTGTCGATTCTTACGGTTATCTGGCCGATTAATAAAGTCGGTGGCGAGTTCCTACCGCAGATTAATGAAGGTGACCTGCTGTATATGCCATCAACACTGCCGGGGATTTCGGCGGCGCAAGCGGCGGACATGTTGCAAAAAACCGACAAGCTGATCATGACAGTTCCGGAAGTGGCGCGCGTGTTTGGTAAGACCGGCAAGGCTGAAACGGCAACTGACTCCGCGCCGCTGGAGATGGTCGAAACTACGATCCAACTGAAGCCACAGGATCAGTGGCGTCCGGGGATGACGATGGACAAAATCATCGAGGAGCTGGACAAAACCGTACGCTTGCCTGGGTTGGCAAATCTGTGGGTGCCGCCGATTCGTAACCGTATCGATATGCTTTCCACAGGGATCAAAAGCCCAATCGGTATTAAGGTGTCGGGGACCGTGTTGTCAGATATTGACGCCACGGCTGAGCAAATCGAAGAAGTGGCCAGAACCGTACCAGGTGTGGCTTCGGCACTGGCGGAGCGACTGGAAGGTGGTCGCTATCTCAGTGTGGATATTCACCGCGAGAAGGCCGCGCGCTATGGCATGACCGTAGGTGATGTGCAGCTGTTTATTACCTCGGCAGTGGGGGGCGCCATGGTGGGGGAAACGGTTGAAGGGATTGCACGCTATCCGATCAATCTGCGCTATCCGCAAAGCTTCCGCGATAGCCCTGAAACGTTGCGTCAACTGCCGATTTTGACTCCAATGAAACAGCAGATCACGTTGGCTAATGTGGCGGATGTGAAGGTCGTTTCCGGACCGTCGATGCTGAAAACCGAGAATGCACGGCCTACCAGTTGGATCTATATCGATGCACGCGATCGCGACATGGTCTCGGTGGTTAACGATCTAAAAAAAGCGATCGCCGAAAATGTACAGTTAAAGCCGGGGACCAGCGTGGCGTTCTCCGGTCAGTTTGAGCTTTTAGAGCGAGCCAGCCATAAGCTAAAACTGATGGTACCGATGACGCTAATGATTATTTTCGTGCTGCTTTATCTGGCATTCCGTCGCGTTGGAGAGGCGCTGCTGATTATTACCAGCGTGCCATTTGCGCTGGTGGGGGGGATCTGGTTCCTCTACTGGATGGGGTTCCATCTGTCGGTAGCGACCGGAACCGGATTCATCGCGCTGGCAGGAGTAGCCGCTGAGTTTGGCGTAGTGATGTTGATGTACCTGCGTCACGCCATAGAAGCCGAACCGGCTCTGGAAAATCCACAAACTTTTACAGCGGATAAGCTGGATGAAGCGCTCTACCACGGGGCAGTACTTCGTGTTCGTCCCAAGGCGATGACCGTGGCGGTGATTATCGCCGGTTTGTTGCCAATATTGTGGGGAACAGGGGCCGGGTCGGAAGTAATGAGTCGTATTGCTGCGCCGATGATTGGCGGCATGATAACCGCGCCGCTATTGTCGCTGTTTATCATTCCTGCGGCGTATAAACTGATGTGGCTACATCGACATCGCTCTCAGAAATAGCGTCCTGAAAGCGCGTGCTTCTGACCGGGGCGCGCGCTATGACTCCAGCGCTTTTACCCGTTTTCGGTATTCTCCCGGCGTGCAGCCGAATTGTCGGAGAAAGACTTTGTGAAACGATGACTCGCTGGCATAGCCTACCGATTCGGCAATGACAATCAGTGGCTGAGATCCACGTGACAACATCTGAGCGGCGAATTGCAGACGTAATGTGGTTAATACCGCGAGTGGAGTAGAGTTTGAGACCTCGCGGAATAACTGCGCGAAACTGGCCCGCGACATATGCGCGCGTTGTGCCAGTTCTTCCACAATCCAGGGATGCGCGGGCGATTCCAGCATCAGGAAAACCACGCCCCCCAGTCTGGGGTGCAACAACAAACTTAGTACGTTCTTTGCGGGCGTAGCCTGTGTCAGCCATTGCCGAACGGCGAGTGTGAACAGCGTTGCGCACTGCTGACTGCATACCACATCCGATCCCGGCAGGTCGGTTGAGGATTCCTCCTGAAGTAGCGCAATCATCGCCCTGAGCCAGTGGCCGACGTGGCTATTTTCATCCGGTGCCAGTATTAGTGCTTCCGGCAGCGTGGTTAAAAAATAACGAGAGGAGGGCGGTAGCCGTAAACTGCCGCAGACGATATGCGTTTGTTCCTCACCAGACTGGCAAAGCCGATGCGCTGAGTTTTGCGCAAGGATCACAATCGAACCAGCACGAAGCGTAAACGAGGTTCCATCAGGCATGTCCAGTTGGGCAGCCCCCTGGGTCACGGTGTGCCAGCGGATAACTGACAATTCGCCCGCAGCGTGTGGCAATTGCCAGTCTCTGCTGAGCAGGCAATTTTTATCAATAGATCCCTGCGGGTCGTTAAGCATCAGTAATCGGCTAAGGGTATCCATAAAGACTCCTGAACAATTTTTATTGTTGGGGGATGGCAGCACTAATAACATACTTTTATATTAAATTATTAATGTCAAATAGTTAGTGTATTTTCAATATATCGACTGAGTAAGTTATTTATTGCTGTTTAGACGATTGGACAAAAACAATCGCGTTATGGATAGGCTTTTCTGGCATATCGCTCCGTATACTTTGGATTAACAAATGAACAGTGACTTTGCGGAGAGACAGCATGAATCAATACCAGGCAATCATTATTGGTTTTGGTAAAGCGGGTAAGACGCTGGCGGCGGCCCTGGCACAAAAGGGCTGGCAGGTGGCTATCATCGAGCAGTCCAATACTATGTACTGTGGAACATGTATCAATATCGGCTGCATTCCAACCAAAACCCTGGTGCATGATGCTGAATTGCAGCATGACTTTGCCGCAGCGATGCAGCGTAAAGCCTCTGTTGTGAGCTTCTTGCGTGATAAAAACTTCCATAATCTAGCTGATCTGGACAATGTGGATGTGATTGAAGGGCGCGCTGAGTTTATCGACAACCATACCGTGCGGGTGATTCAGCCGACCGGAACACTTGAAGTTCGCGGCGAGAAGATCTTTATCAATACTGGCGCGCAGTCAATTATTCCTGATATTGCAGGCCTGTCCGGTACTCCTGGAGTCTTTGACAGTACCGGGCTGTTGAATCTGACGCAGCGCCCACAGCGTCTTGGTATTTTGGGCGGGGGATATATTGGCCTCGAGTTCGCGTCCATGTTCGCCAACTTTGGCAGCCAGGTAACAATCTTTGAAGCGGCACCGCTGTTTTTACCGCGTGAAGATCGGGATATCGCCGAGGCCATCGCCCAAATTTTGCGTGACCAGGGCGTAGAATTAATTCTCAACGCCAATGTACAGTCGGTATCGTCCCATGACGGCATGGTGCAGCTACAGACGCCGGAAGGTCTTCGAACTGTGGATGCGCTGCTGGTTGCCTCAGGGCGAAAACCCGCGACTGAGCATCTGCAGCTAAAGAACGCCGGGGTGGATGTGAACGAGCGCGGTGGGATTATTGTGAACAAATATCTGCGGACTTCTGCAGATAACATCTGGGCGATGGGTGATGTAACCGGTGGTTTGCAATTTACCTATGTTTCACTGGATGATTTCCGCATTGTCCGCGACAGCTTATTTGGCGAAGGTTTACGCAATTCAGGCGATCGCCAGAATGTGCCGTATTCCGTTTTTATGACGCCGCCGCTCTCTCGTGTAGGGATGAGTGAAGAACAGGCTCGTGCCAGCGGGGCAATGGTCCAGGTGGTAACGTTACCTGTCGCGGCAATCCCACGAGCGCGGGTGATGGATGATACACGCGGCGTCCTCAAAGCCGTGATTGATGTAAACACTCAACGTATATTGGGAGTATCACTATTGTGTGCGGACTCTCATGAGATGATTAATATCGTCAAAACCGTTATGGATGCAGGGTTACCTTATACCGTATTGCGTGATCAAATATTTACGCACCCGACGATGAGTGAATCACTCAACGATCTTTTTTCTCTCATAAAGTCATAAATCCAGGGATCTGCCTTAAGGGTGATTTTGCATTCAGCTCGGACAGAAATTAATCAGTAGTACTTATTTTCTAACGTTATACCCTCTGTAAGATAGTATGCCATTATCGTTTAATACGGTAATTACCGGGGTCAGCTTAATGCTGGCCTTTTTTAACTTAAGTTAAATTTACCTACACACCTACAATATTAATTATTCGCTTTATTAAAATAATCATCATGATTATATCATTTGCTAATGATATTACGCCGTAAGCATCCATTTTCCTGTCAGCGATTAAACCATAGTTGGCGCTCAGCTTAGTCGTTCCGCCTTGCCCACCCATTGTTATCTATTATACCCGGCTAAATTTACGTTATTTTTATCCCTAAATGGAATTATAGAATTGTTTCTTATTCCTTTTTGTTATTGTTGATGCGCAACTTCACATGGTTTTAGGCCTGGCTTCAGCTAGAATTAATTCTCATCAAACGTTTTTACATATCAATGTAAGATTAAAGATAGTTAAAAACTTAAGTTCGCATCAACAGTTTGACATGGAATCCACTAAGGTTATTAAGCACCAGGGGTGGATGCTGATCTCGTGTTTTGTCGGTAATCGAGACTGAGACCGAGACATATCTTAAATATGGAAATAAGGGTTTTTGTATGAGTTTTGGATTAGCCAAGGAAAACAAGTTTGAAATCATCGCCATCCTTCGTGAGGAGTTGCACAAAAAGACGAAGCTGGAAGTCTTATGTGAAAACAGCAGTGTTATCACGCAGTTAGAAAAGATTGATTTTGAACACTTTATGATTTCCTGGCACGAAGACATCATCCCTGAAAAGGTCCAATACTTTATCCTGCACAGCGATAGCGGGATTATCAAATTCAGCGCCAGACTCGAAAAGAGTCCGACAGCAGGTGCGGAGGCAGGATTATCTTATGCCATCCCGGATATGATTTTCTTTGCCCAGCAGCGACAGAATCAGCGGTTCTCTTTTTTGAAGGGCTATGATTTTTTCTGTTTTGGTCGTTACAAAAACGGAGAAAACTACTCATTTAAGATAAAAAACATCTCACAGGGCGGTTGCGCATTAATTGTTAAAGATGTGAATGCACGTTTTCTTTATAAAGATGCAGTGATTAAAGGTGCCTCTCTGGATTTTGATACGTTTGGAAATTTGCAGCTTGATTTAAAAGTTATTGATGTCGTCATGATCAACGAATTTGATGAGGATAATCAATTGTATTCCTGCTATCAGATTTCATGCGGGTTTGATTTCAGGAACCGTCGTGAAGAGGCAGAAGTTGAGAAAATAATCATCAAATTTTTAATGAGTAACAAGATCAGAAGTTTATAAGGAATGGTGAACAGGATGTTGATGTGTGGCAGTGATAATTTTGTAGGCAACGGTATGTTCGCCTATCTGACAAGCAAACATGTACCGATCAAAACCTACCAGTTTGAGGACATGTTGCATCAATCATCATTGGGCCAGCATCAAACCATGGTTTTTAATATCATTAACAATGAACAGCCATGTTCCGCAATTGTGCAGTATTTGAATAAAAACAGATTTAAATTTTATAATAACGTTATCGTGATTGTTGCCGATAGTTTGGTGGCGAAATTATGTGTTGAGTTATTATATATTGAGAAAGTCATTGTCTTGACTGAAAAGTCTTCATTGCGTGATTTTTCTCAATTAGCCACGTTAGCAGTAGGGAAATGGAATCCCCGACTGTATCGTTCGCAAAAAAGATTAACCGAAAGAGAGCAGCAGATTCTGAATCTGCTGGTAAATGGTTATACAGCCAGAGAAATTTCGGAGTTAGTTAGCCTGAATTATAAAACTATTCAGGCTCACAAGATGAAGGCCGTCACCAAACTGGGGCTGAGCAATACATCTGATTTGAACAAGTTGATTGTCAGGTTTACACATAGTTTGTCTTTTTTACCCTAACCTATCCGTTCTTTTCTGATATCACACGCATAAAAGTAGATACAACCTGGGAGTGACTTTAACTGGTTTTTAATTTATATGGTTACAAAGGGGGAAGGGGGGATGTTAAATTCCAGTGAGCTGCTAAATGCGCTTGAAAAGGCGGCGAATACCACTCAGCTTTATATGGTTTATCAGCCTATATTTGACTTGCCCACCCAGAAAATTAGCGGGTTTGAAGCACTTATGCGTTGGAATAGTCCGCAAATGGGCATGATTTCTCCCGATGTTTTTATTACGCTACTGGAAGACCGCGGCAATATATTTTCAATTGAAGATATGGTTACCAATCCTCCGTGGGACGTTGCAGCAGCCTGGCCCGATCCCCTTTCGTTATCAGTAAATATTTCCGCACTTGAGTTCTGCGATCCCCTTTTACCCCAACGTATCAGGCAAAACCTTGCTGCTTGCGGACTCCCGGCCCGCCGATGCCAAATAGAGGTCACGGAAACCTCACCTTTGCGTGACTGCCATATAGCAGCTAAAAATATGACAGAGTTGAAATCGATAGGGGTGAAGTTAGCTCTGGATGATTTTGGCACCGGGCATGCTAATCTTAATTACCTGTTGAAATATCCTTTTGATACCTTAAAAATTGATAAAGAATTTGTCGCAGGAATTGAACCGGACACCCGATCAACAAAGATCGTCGAAGGTATTATTTCATTAGCACACAATTTTGGTATTGAGGTGCTGGCGGAAGGGGTGGAAACTCCCTCGCAGTTAGAACGTTTGAAGCATATTGGCTGTGATAAAATTCAAGGTTTTCTTATTTCTCCTCCGGTAATGGCCGAAGAGATCCCCGCACTGTTAACGCAAAATAACCGTTAACCTGTCAATGTCTCATTACCCCCTGATTTTCACCGGATGGCGGCGCTGACGCTTTATCCGGCCTGCTCGCAACATTCGTTTTAACTTCCCGCTCCATGCCTGTAGAACTGATAGTCAGCGGGCATAAAAAAGCCTCCTGTGAAAACAGGAGGCTGGTTAAGTTTATGCTGGGTTAGAACGATTTCTTAAAGCCAATCGATGCATTCACCGGGGCTTCAACCTGCGACTTATTGCTGCCATTGCTGAATTGGGTTCCCAGTTCACCGTAGACCTGCAAATTCCTGTCGATAGACCAGCTCAGGCCGGCTGCAACTTCAGTACTGGAGTACTGCTGTGATGATTCCAGCGTAGTGGTTGCGACCGCGTTGCTAAAGTGCGTTTTGTCTTTTGAACCCAGACCCTGCCAGACGTTTACCCGGCCATAAGGCTGGAATTTGCCATGGTTGGTATCGTAGTCGGCGACCAGGCGCACACCCAGACGAGCGGTAAATGAATCTGCGGTATCCAGATTAACCTTCGTTTTGGTTTCGCCATCCAGCGTACTGTTGTCGAAGTCGCTGTATTGGTAGATCAACTGCGCCTGCGGTTCAAGACTCCAGGCACTGGCGCCTAAACGGAATGATTTACCCACTTCCGTCGAAGCCGTCAGGGTATTGCCTCTCACGCTGTATGAACCATTATTACCTGATGCGGACAGACGGGATTTATGGTTACCGTACTGCAGGACGTTATCGACGTACATACCATCGTCAGAGAACCAGGTAGCATAACCGCCGACGTAAAATGCGTTGTCGTCGATATTGCCGCCTTTACCATTGCTCCCCGTTTTCGTCCCTTGAACGTTACTGTCAATGTCGAGAACGCTGGCATACATACCGGCTTTCCAGCTTTCAGTAGCATACATATCGACGCCGACCTGGATACCCGTGGTATGTGAACTGGTTTGCGTACCTGCCGCATCATCCAGTTTGGTTTTACCGGAGTAACCGATCATTCTGGCCCAGGCGCGGTTGTCTTCATCAATACCCGGTTTAACATCATCCCCCATTCGCTGGTGCATGTTACCCAACAGGCTGATGTCTCCCTGACGAACGACGCTGGCGAGGCCGGAGTACAGCATTGTTTCCGGACGGTATTCGCTTCTCAGATACCAGTTTTCTCCCTGGCCTTGTGTGTTCCCGGCATGCAACTGGTACTCAAAGGCGCCCGCAGCCATGTGCGCGCTGGCCAGATGGAATGCATCCTGTGAGGTTTGCGCCGTGGTAGTTGCACCATTGATCGCGGTAACCACTTCGATACCATCACCAACTGTCGGAGCGCCCAGACCGGAACCGTCAACATCCAGCAGGGTACTGCCGCTGGCCTGACCGCCATCGATAATCAAGCGATCCGCAATGCCTGTTCCGCTGGTGTTCTGCGCTGCAGCAATTTGCAACGTACCATTTTCACCACGGTAATCCCCTTTGACGGTTATGGTTGAACCGACCTGTTGACCACGGAGCGATACATCACCACCGTTATCCAGTCCTGCCACCGTCTGGTTGTAACCCTGCGTATTCAGCGCGGTATCTGTAGCAACATAGTGGTGTGATGATGCGCTCAGGGTATCGGTATTACCTGCCTCGAGTACGCCGTTGGCAATCAGGGTCGCTCCGCTGTAGGTATTGGAACCTTGCAGAACAGTGGTGCCGCTGCCTGTCTGATACAACTGGCCTTCGCCGCTGATATTACTGGTTAATGCCAGCGTATCGGCACGATCGATATTGAGAATGCCGTTATCAACGATATCCCCCTGTACGCTGCCGATATTACCGCCGTTACCCAGTTGCAACACGCCCTGCTCGATAGTCGTACCGCCGGTGTAGGTATTGTCCAGCGTCAGTGTCAGTATGCCTTTACCGGTTTTGGTCAATTGACCGGAACCTTCGACTTCCGTCAGCAGAGAAACATCATACCCATTTGTGTCGAATGTCCCGCCGCCGGATTCCAGAGTGACCTGACGCGCGGTATCAAATGCGTCGCCATATTTCAGCGTACCGCCATTGAAGGTGATCCCGGTATCTGCCGCCCCGAGGTTGGTATCACCAGCCACTTGTAACGTACCAGACGTAATGGTGGTTCCACCGCTGTAGGTATTGTCACCGGTGAGGATCAGCGTTCCGAGGTCACCTTTGTTCAAACCACCGGTTCCGCGAATCACACTGTCGATGGTCGCGGTGTAGTTGATACCGTCTACAGTACCATCGCCGACGCGAATCAACGTATCGGCCGTATCGGTAGTGATGGCTTCACCACCTACGCGATAGCCATCGGTAGCGAATTGCGCACCGCTGATGATCACGTCGCCTTTGCTGTTATCAACGGTAACGTTGCCTGCTTCCCCCTGGAAGACAGCAAATGCGGCATCGGTAAACGGTGCGTTTAATGCGCCTTCTGGTGTGGACTCATCGGTTGTCCAGTTGTCGTTGCCCTGGCTGGATTGCCAGATACCGTCACCACCGTTGATGACGCCGTTGTTTTTCAGTTCGCCATTCTCACCGCCGGTGCCGTCCCAGAAGCGCAGTGTCAGTCCTGCATGGTTGACCAGGTTGACTTGATTTTTCACCGAGGTTTGTACATACAGGCTGTCTGCAGCTTCCGGCGCGTTAGCAATGTCCATCACGTTGTTGGTTAACGTACCGGTGTAGTTAATGACGCGATAGACACCAACGTCGAAACTTCCGCCTGGCGATGTCTCAATGTTGAGTTTACCGTCAAGCGTCAGATCACCGTTCACATCAATCAGGTCGTTGAAGGCCCCGCCTGGGGTATAAGCCTGACCAAACTGATAATCCAGTTGGGCGTTATCACTGAGCGTCAGAGAGCCAGTCGTTAGTTTACCCACGCTGTTGATCGCTGCACCGGCGGTAATATGGGCGTTATCCAGCACATCGACTGCACCGCCGATAATACCGTTACCACCGAGCGTAGCCCCGGATTTCACGGTGACCTGACCTGTTGCGGCGGACTGATTACCGTTCACCAGCAGCACGCCCTGATTGACATCCGTGGTGCCGGTATAGGTGTTGTCGCCTTCCAGCGTTAACGTGCCGGTACCGATTTTCACCAGGTTGCCATCATTCCCGCTGATGACACCGCTGATAGTGTCATCAAAGTTCAGATTGCCCAGAGACAGGGATTTATTACCCAGCTCAACGTTACCTGCGCCAGACAGCGAACCGATAGACGTTGCGCTGTTTACCGCGCTGATGTCGACCATACCGCCAGCCTGGTTTTTGACGACAGCGTTTTCTGCCATCGCCAGGTCAGCAAAGGTCATCAATCCGCTGTTGGTCACATCGGCACTGCCGCCGCTGGCGTTGTCTTCCAGCGCCAGCGTACTGTCTTTCCCGACGTTAACCGTTGCGTCACCTGCAGTGGAATCCTGAGTTAATACTGCTTTCGCTTTGCCGGTCAGATTCAGCTTCGCGCTCGCGGCTGTCACATTGTCAGCCAGGGTTAGCAGGCTGTCGGCAATGTTCATGGTGAGCGATTGCAGACTGGTATCCGTCCCGCTAACGTTAACTGTCGCGCCTTTATTAACGGTAACTGTGCTGCTGTCATTGCTACCAAATGCGCCGGTTTTGCTTACGTTGACGGTAACATTGTTAGCATTGCCCGTACCTGCGACCTCGGTTTCCCCTTTGTAGCTGTTTGCTCTGTCGAGCGTCAGGGTACTGCCCGCATCGCTTGTACTGCTGGTGATTTTCAGTTTGCCATCACCGGTGATATCTCCGGTTGGGGTGAAGTGATGTGAGTTCAGGTCAAACACTTCTGCATCGGTATTCGCACCCAGCGTGATGGTACGATCGGTGCTTAGATCCGCGCCTAATTGCAATGTCGAAGCGTTGTTGATCTCCAGACCTGTGCCGCTTTGTCCGAGGTTATTGTCAGAAGAAATTTGCAGCGTACCGCCATCAATTCGTGTACCGCCACGATACTCGTTGTCACCGCTCAGGATCAGACGACCGAGGTCCGTTTTCACCAGTGTTAGCTTATCGCTCGTGCTGGCTTCACGGATGATGGATTCTATGGTGGCGGTGTAATTTTGCCCCGCTCCGCCGGCCCCTACGCGCAGCAGCAGTTCACCAGTCCCGGGCGTTTGACCCGCATGCGTCGCATTTTCTGTGGTGGCATAGGCGTTGAGCGCATCGCCTTTGACGACATAGCCATCAGCGTCAAACTGCGCCCCGGAGAAGTTGACTTCACCCGCAGCTTTATCAACGGTTACCGTACCGGCATTGCCCGTGAACACGGCGAAAGATTTTTGTGCCCATGGTGCGTTGCCTTCGCCGGTTGCCGTCGTCCAGTTGTTATCACCCTGGTTGCCGATCGCCATCCATTTACCATCGCCACCATCAATTTTGCTGTCGCCTTCGATACCCGTTGCGCCGTGGCTTTGGCTGACGGTCGCACCGTCCCAGAATTGCAGGGTGACGCCATTGGCGTTAACCAGGTTTACCTGTTTATCGATAGAGGTCTGGACAAAAACGTTGCTCTTATCCTGACTGTCCGGGATCGCGCCCAGATCCAGCCCCTGGTTATCTAGCGTGCCGCCGTAATTATAAATACGGTATACACCCGGCCCGAAATTACCGCCCTGTGAAGTGGTGACATCCAGCGTACCGTCAAGTTGCAGATCGCCCGTGACGTTAATCAGGTCGTTCAGTTTGCCGCCAGGCGTGTAGGCCTGACCCAGCTCGAAGGCGGAGGTTGTTTTGTTGCCGAGTTGCAAACTGCCGTTAATGGATAACGTGCCTGCGCCACCATCACCGGCGCTGATTGTCGAGGCATCGTTCATCACAACGTGACCGCCGATCACACCGTTACCACCCAGTGTGGCAGCGTTGCTGACAGTGGTTATGCCAGTAGCAGCACTCTGGTTACCATTAACCAACAGAGCCCCGCTCGTGACGGTAGTATCACCTTTATAGGCATTGTTCCCGCCCAGACGCGTAGTCCCGCCACCGATTTGCTGCAGCGCGCCAATACCGGAAATGATGCCGTTAAGCAGCACGTTATTGGCACGATTAATGGTGAGTATGCCGTTGTCGAGAATATTCGACACTGCGCTGACTTCCCCGGTATTCCCGCCTGAACCTAACTGCAGCGTGCCACTCTGATCAATGGTGGTGGATCCGGTATAGGTGTTGTTGGCGGTGAAGATCGTAGTGCCGCCCGCCGCACGTTCAAAATTCCCGCTGCCGCTGATGATGCCGTTATAGATTTGAGCCTGGTTATTGTCGCCCGTTGTATCAAAGATGACTTTGCTGGCAGCGTTGTTAGTAGTGATGTTGTAATCGCCAATGGTGGCGGCATTACTGCTGGACTCACCGTGGTCGCCAGTGCGCAGCGTTGCCCCGTTATTAACGGCGATCGTTTCGCTCGCCAGTGTCAGACGATCCACGATGCGCATATCGGCCTGAGAGCCGGTAAGCGTGAGTGAGTCCCAACCGGTACCGATATTCGTGCCTGTGCCCAGATTATCGCTGCCCAGGCTGCCAATTTTGGCACCCGTGCCATGCGTATCTGTAAAGGTGAGGGCGTTACCTGCACCTGCTGCGGTGATGATATGGCGCGTATTGCCCAGCTCGACGTTACCGATATTGGCTTTATTGTTTCCACTGGTTCCAGCGAAATTCATTTCACCTGCAAAGGTGCCTTTCGACCAATTAACGGTATCCGTGCCAGCTCCGGTATTGATGACACCTACCGTTTCAACGCCGTTGATATTGATGGTGTCATTGCCGTTACCGGACTGAATTGCCACGGCTGTGTCGCTGGCGGCGCGGATAGTTCCCGTATTGGTAATGGTTTTACCGTTAGCACCGCTGGCATCAATCACCGGACCATTGACGCTATTAGAGATGATTTTCCCGTTGTTGGTCAGAGAGTTAACATTTTTCGCGATAACGGCTGAATCACCCGTGCTGTCCTGAACGGTAATGTCGGCGCTGGTGGTGACATTACCACTGGTATTGGCGCGGATCCCGCTCCCTGTGGCATTACCTGCTGCGTTATGGACGAGCACGGTGTAACCCGTACCAATATTCAGATCGCCCTTCACAGCGCTACCGTCGCGTTCTTCAAAAGCAAAACCGGTACCGCTGCCGGTGACATTCAGCTTATTGCCCGCACCGTCTTTTACATTCAGCGCAACGCTGGTACGGATACCTGAGCCGTCGTTGGCATTAATGGTGACATCATTGAGCGTAATGTCGCTACTGTTGGCATCGTTCTGGATCCCCGCGCCAGTGCCCAAGGCACTGATGGAAACCCCTTTGGCTGTCAGAGAGCCTGCACCGGCATCCAGGCGAATACCGTCGGCGGTGCCATTCGTGATGATGGAGTCACCGGCCGCGGCGGTAATGTCCAGTACGGCACCGTTTGTCAGCAGAACGCCAGCGGTACCATCGTCGACCTTGATCTGTCCGAGCCTTTTGATCTGCGCATCAGAGCCGGAGGCGCGTACGCCAATACCGTTACTGACATGTAAAGCGTTGGACGAGTTATTTGTTAAACGTCCGCCCTGTTGCACATCGACACCGATGCTGTCGATACTGTCGAGATCCACCAGTGCTTTCGCGTTGAGAATAATATTCCCCAGATTTTTCGCTACATACGCGATAACCTTGTTCCCGCTGGCTTCGGAGGTGATGCTGGCGTCAGAGATGAGGGTGGTTTCGACAGGATTGCCCTGGTTGGAGCCGTTTAAATTATGCGCCTGGCCGTCGACGATGCCGGCAGTGGTTTCGACACCGGTCAAATTAATGGTGGTTTTATCGCTGATATTACCGCTTGCACCGCCTTCAATCACAATGGCCGATGCGCCTTGACCACCGACGTTGAACGTCGCTTCACCTGTTTGAACGAGGGTATTATTCCCGGTACCCAGTACACCAACAGAATTCTTACCGCTGAGTGTCAGTTTAAGATCGGAAGCCGTGCCGGTTACCGGATCATTGCTGTTACCGGCAAATTTAGCGCCCTCAGCAATACGGAAGATAGTGGTATTGGTCTGGCCATTATCATTCATCTCCGTCTTGCCAATGTTAGCGACCGCATTGGCGCCGTACAAATAATAGCCTATCTGATCGGTGCTGTTAAACACAGGGCTACTGTCGTTATTAATATTCGCCGTTGCGCTACCGCGAACGTGAACGCCGATGTCCCCGGTACCATTCAGCGTAATGCCGGAAGAGATATCAGCAACTGCCTGCTTGCTGGAGGAGCCTTCAACCCAAATGGCGTAGTTTCGCTCATTGGTTCCTCCTTCACCGTTCACCGTAATTTGACCGGCCTGGCTGGTGGTCACTTTGGCATCCGTGCTGTCTGCGCGGACATGAATGCCGATATTATTCTTGCCGTTAACATTAATCTCGCCATCATTACGGATAGTTTGACCCGCATTGGCGCCGCTGTTATGTACCGACATCCCGTAGTTTGGTAGCCCGGATGTCTTACCATTAACCGAAATTTTGCCGGAGTTGATGACATTCCCGGCCGCACCAGCAACCAGAATACCTGCAGCATTACGTACGCCTGTACCGAGGGTAATATCTCCCGCGTTAGTCACGGTACCAGTCCCTCGCGCGTGGATGCCGGCGCTAAGGTTTGACCCGCCAGCCATCGCAACATCCTGAGAGGTATTGGAACCATCACGGCCCAGATAAATAGATGCACCAGCGCTGTTAGTGAAGGTTGCGCCATCAGTTACTTCAACGCCGTAGGCTGTGCCTTTCCCGAAAGAGGCACCGTTGGCGTTACCGTCCACAATATTGATGGTTTTGTTGTTAACCCCGGTAGAGTTCCCCGATAATTGCATACCGATGGCCAGCGTAATTGGCGTTGTTACCGTGGTGTTGGTATCCCATGGGTTGGCAGCTGAGGCGGTGCCATAGTTATTCGTCGTGATGGCCTGGTTAATGATGCCATCGTTGGTAACGGTACTGGCCCCTTTGCCCTGCATACCGATAGCGCCGTAGCTATTCAGAGCCTGTCGCCCATCTTTATCGATGAACAAGCCGGAGTTGATGGTACCGGTGTTGGTTGCCGTAGCGTTTTCCGCCAGCATACCAATCGCCAGACTGTGGCCTGTGGAAGTACGTAGTACGTTGAGGGAGCCCTGGTTCGTTATAACGGCACCTTCCGTGCCTTTCATCACGCCATTAATGCTGCCGTCTACCGCCAGTACAGAATCTTGTGTCACTGTGCCTGTTGCGCCCGCGCCATGTGCGTAGACAGCGTGCAGCTCGGTATTACCGATCGTGGCGTTATTAGTATGACCCTCGCCATCAGTCCAGACTTTATAGTCCCAGTCAACCGAGCCGGTTACCGTATCGGACTGTAAAACGCTGGTAATCAACTTCGCATACCAGTCTTCAACATCTTTGAGCGACATGGTGGCGCGATTGGCGTCCAGCATCAGTTGCAGCTGGCTTACCTTGTTCCCTTGTGCATTTAAGACCGTTGTATCACTTTCGCCCAGCAGCCAGTCATTAAGGTCGCCAAGCTCTTCGGTATTGGTGATATCGAACTCCTGGGTACCGGTTTTCACCGCATTCCCTTCGCTGTCGTATCCGTAGGTATCGATCGTCAACACTTTGCCGAACTGGTCCATTGTCTGAGAACCGTTAAAGCTTTTATTCGGGACAACGGGGGCGGCGCCAAATGAGATGTAGTTGTCGGATATCCAGTTAACCTTGCTATCTGCGCCGCTGGCTTCGAGTAACGAGCTGTTTTTAGCCAGGAGTTTGATGGTGTTTTCATCATCACGGGCATTTTTCTGATCGTTACCAATGTTCAGATTGGCCGTCGAACCGTTGCTGGCCTGCGCAATGCCAAAGTTGTTATAGATTTTTGAAAGGGCTGCGTCGTAGGTGTTTAACGTAATGCCTTCTAACGGGGTTTCGGTCAGATAGTGAACCAGTTCATCGGTGTTGTAGACCTGCATATCTGCCGGGGTTTGTAATGCAGGGTCAATGACGGTGATTTTGTCATCCTGAGCAGGCGTCGTCGTCGGCTGGTTGTAGTAATACTTTTCCAGTTCTTCAACGGTTGTAATCGGAGTGGTAACGCCCCCAATGGTCGCCGTGAGGGTGATTTTCTTTTGCTCTAGCAACTGCTCAATAGTCGCCGATTCGACAAGGCCGGTTTGGCCTTGCTCAATCTTCGGCAATGCGCCAGTGACGTTTAACACCGCACCGTTAGTGGTGTTCTGGTAGAGGAAGCCATCATTGTGAACGTCGTCATTTGTACCAGGTTGAATGACAATATTATTATAATCGACAGAAATATCATGGTTGCCGATGTCATCCGCCGCTACGAGTGGCGAGGTGCTAATTAAGGCTGTAGCCGCGAGTACCGCGACAGTTTTACGCGAACTGCTTTTTTTCTTACCTTTGGTTAATTCGGAAACGACAACCCAGATACCGAGCGCCGCGTTCCAAATAATGCTGTAAACCTTGTTCATATATAACCCTCGTCTGCATTTCTGTATTGCATGTGTTATTACGTTGAGTTGTTGGCTATGGTTGGCACGCGGGTGTGCTACCGGGTAAATTAATTTTCGGAAATAGAGACACCTTCCGGGCTATGCGGAATAAAAAAAGAGCCGAAAGTAAGCCTCTTAAAAAATAACCGTTATCAGTATCCTTAAATAAGTAAGTTACGACTGGCTATAGTGGGAGATGGTGTACTTTAGCCGGGTATTATGTTTACCGAGTTTTCTGGCGATGTTGCTTTTGTACGCTCCAATAGTTTTTTCGCTTTTTTGTGATGCTCCGGCGATTTGTGTCAGCGACCAGCCTCGGGCAAGCATCATCATTACGTTGAATTCGTTAGCTGTAATTTTATTGTTCAGTTCTTTGATATTGCGTGATTTTTTGTTTTGTGTGATACGAGTTATTGTATGCAGTAGCTGATCAAGGCTGGCGTCTTGATCCAGAAACTGCATGTTCATCCCGCAAACAGTTTGAAATATAGAGAAGGTGACTTCATCTGCCAGAACGATAATTTTCGTGGAGGGATGTAAAGCCATATTGCGGATAATCCGGGCATATTTTAATAAATCTGAATTGCCGGGGTTAATAATGATGCAATCTGTTTCATGAGATAGCTTGTTGACGGCAGAAAGCGTCTGTGAGGAAAAGTACGCGATATCAATTAATAATGATGAGCCACGTAGGATTTCTCGCATGCCTAGCCAGGGGTAAATTGAATCACCCAAAAAAACAGCCTTAGACATAACGATCTCCTTGAAATTTTGGTGCAAGCAATCGCCTCTTTTTTATGCTAAAAAAGAGTTTTTTTACGACGCGTGAAGTGTTAATTAAATTTCGTATTCCGTTCTTCGGTTTGAACGCATCCTTATTTATTCGGATTTAACAGATATTCTCTGTATTGATTTAAATAATTAACTATTCTTAAAGTAGATATTACTCTTTGTGAAAATTTAAGATAAATCGTTTATTTCACCTCTGAGCAGATGATTGATAGATTTCGCTTATGAATCGTCGGGGTTTCCTGTCAGCCAGTGTGACAAAGACAGGGGATTCTTAGGGTTATAGATGGCTATTTTATAAAAATCTTTTTAATACAATAAGATATGTAGTGTTCTTAACAGATAGGGAAGGGGGTGAGAGAATTCTTAACCAGCGACAGGGCAGTAAAGTATGAGGGTTGTTGGTAGATGAAAATATTGTCATATTTGAATTAAATGTCTTTAATTATTTATATTTTATGATTTTATCCTTAGTTTTATGCAAATCTTAAAATTTAATGTCAAAATGAGCTATTCGTGCTTAATGCGCAAATCACTCATGCCATCACCACTGTGTTCATCACGCAATCCGAGAATCCTCAACTGGCCAACAGCTCTTGTTCCACTTGTTGTACCTGTACTTCCAGCGTGTTACGGATCTCCGTTAATGCCCGTTGTTGATCTGAAAAATAAGCCTCTTTATCCGTCACTGAAGTGGCCAGGCGCCAGGCGTTTTCAGCTTCCAGTTCGGTAATCTCTTTGAGCAGAGCACTAATTTGCTCTCTGAGCTGCTGTATTTTGCTGCGTAAATGCTCCAGATCGTTCAGTCGGTCACTTGCCATCATTGGTTCAAGGCCGCTTTGCAGTTGGGTAAGCAATGCCCGAACGGCTGCCAGATCGGCATTTTGTCGCGCCTGATTAAGCTGCACCATCATCTGATGTGCCTTTTCTTTTAAATCATCTGCCACGACGTCCGGGTGGCAAAGGCGGCTGGCCTGACGCCACAGGCGTTTTAACTCATTACGTTCATTCGGAGATAGCCGCTGATCGCGGGTAAAGCGATGCTGAGCATCCTGCTGTTGTTCCTGGTATTCATCATATTCATGGCTGGCCTCTTCCTGAGCCTGCCGGGTAGCGCGGTCGTCCTGACGAGAAAAATCGTTTTCCAGTTCACGGATTTCTGCCAGCAGGGCGGTGATAAGCTCAGTTTGTTGCTGAATACGCTGACGGGTTTCCACGGACTCTCGGGAGTCAGAACTCAGGTTCACCCAGTGTTGCTTGAGTTTTGCCAGTTGATCAACGGCCTGTGAAATATAGTGCTGGCAGGACTGATAATCTTTTTCCCGTCGTTTTCTCTCCGCTTCCTGTTTGCGCAGTGCGCTGGCGGCCAGTTGTTTGCGCAGTTCCAGAATCCGGCTCATTAACGGGCCGAGGCGAAGATGGTACAGGTCGTTAAATTCATCCAGGATTTGAATGTGTGTGTTGCGCTTATCAATAAGGTCTCGCAGTTGTGACTCGAGCGCTTTTAGTTCGAGTTTACTGGCTGCGATGCCAGGGTCTTGCCACGTTGATACCGCTCGCTGAGATTGTAACCAGCCGGAAATTTCGTGTAGGGCATCGTTGAAACGTCGCTCTTCGATAGCCTGTACTATCGCACCAGGAATGACTGCCAATGGTTCATTTTTCAGATGTGCCAGCTGCTGGAAAATAATCTCCTCATCTTCCAGTTCGATGGCGCTTTTGACGATTTCGAGTCGTTTAATGATCTTATTCATGACAGTCGTTGCCTGGCGTGGCTCAAAAACGAGTGACCGATACCAGAGTGGGTTCACCCGTTTGAAAATGTTGGAAAAACAGTAAAGCGCATTCTGTGGCCTGCGATGCCTTTTCGTCCAGAATAATTCACGGTAATTATAAAAAAGCGGCAGTAACGCGCATTTGTTCGGGTGTTCAAAGCCTCGTTTCATCTTTTATATCGTCCGCAAGCTGCGCGAACTCTGGTATTGAAGATTTTCGTGAGCGATGACTTCTGATTTTTTATCCTGAGTCCCGGCGCGTTGAGTTAAGGCAGCCCGGCGTATCCAAACGATTGCGCCTTGCGACAACCAGGTTGAAATGTTAAAAGAAGCCCCTTCAATAAAAACCACACAGGGGTAGGGCGTGAAAAACGCGTCAACTGCATCTGACACTAGTGTGTCCGATGCCGCGTCGACTAATGAACCGACGCTTCAGCGGGGGTTGCAAAACCGCCATATTCAATTAATTGCGCTGGGTGGCGCAATTGGCACGGGCCTGTTTCTGGGGATTGGCCCGGCAATTCAGATGGCGGGACCTGCGGTCCTGCTGGGCTACGGTGTCGCCGGAATAATCGCGTTTCTGATTATGCGTCAGTTGGGCGAAATGGTGGTTGAAGAACCCGTTTCCGGATCGTTTGCCCACTTTGCCTATAAATACTGGGGACCCTTTGCCGGCTTTCTGTCTGGCTGGAACTACTGGGTAATGTTTGTACTGGTCGGCATGGCGGAGCTTACCGCAGCCGGGATCTACATGCAGTACTGGCTGCCCGATGTCCCGACCTGGATTTGGGCCGCCGCTTTCTTTGTTATTATCAATGCCGTCAATCTGGTCAACGTTCGTCTGTATGGTGAAACGGAATTCTGGTTCGCGCTAATTAAAGTGCTGGCGATTATCGGCATGATTGGTTTTGGTATATGGATGCTGTTTTCCGGCAACGGCGGTGAACATGCGAGCATCGATAATCTCTGGCGCTACAACGGTTTCTTTGCTACCGGCTGGAATGGTTTGATCCTGTCGCTGGCAGTGATTATGTTTTCTTTTGGTGGACTGGAGCTGATCGGCATTACAGCGGCTGAAGCACAGGATCCTCAAAAAAGTATCCCGAAAGCAGTAAACCAGGTGGTGTATCGTATTTTGCTGTTTTACATCGGCTCACTGGTGGTATTGCTGGCGCTGTATCCTTGGGTGGAAGTGAAATCAAACAGCAGCCCGTTTGTCATGATTTTCCATAATCTTGACAGCAACGTGGTGGCTTCAGCGCTCAACTTCGTTATCCTGGTAGCTTCGCTGTCGGTCTATAACAGTGGCGTGTATTCCAATAGCCGTATGCTGTTTGGCCTTTCGGTACAGGGGAATGCACCGAAGTTCTTAACCCGTGTCAGCCGTCGCGGCGTGCCAGTTAACTCATTGATTCTTTCCGGCGCTATCACATCGCTGGTGGTATTGATCAACTACGTGCTGCCGCAAAAAGCGTTTAGTTTGCTGATGGCGCTGGTGGTTGCGACCCTGTTGCTGAACTGGATTATGATTTGTCTGGCGCATCTGCGTTTCCGTGCGGCGATGCGTCGCAAGGGGCGTGATACCCAGTTCAAGGCGCTGTTATATCCGGTCGGAAACTATCTGTGTATTGCCTTCCTTGCTTTGATCCTGGTGCTGATGTGTACCATGGATGATATGCGCTTGTCGGCCATGCTGCTGCCGGCATGGATCCTGTTCCTGTTTGTTGCCTTCAAACTGCTGCGCCGTAAAGCCCGCTAATCGCTAACCGATCTCATCCTGATGATGAGATCGGTCATCTCTCGATCTTTATCGTGATTGAACTCGCAGTTCTGAATCGCTTCACAGGATCTTTATTTTGTAATCGATTACTTTTTATTTGAACCTGTTTGTAATCGATTACTTTTTAAAGGTGAGGCAAAAAATGGTGTCGACAACCGAAAGTAGTGGAAAACAGAGCGTACGGTACAGACTGCTGGTGCCGAGGCTCTCGCTAATGATGTTTTTACAGTTCTTTATTTGGGGAAGCTGGTCTGTCACGTTGGGGTTGGTGATGAGCCAGCACAACATGTCGCTGCTGATTGGTGATGCGTTTTCCGCCGGACCAATCGCCTCGATTTTGTCGCCGTTTGTCTTGGGGATGTTGGTGGATCGCTTCTTTGCTTCGCAAAAGGTGATGGCGGTGATGCACCTTGCTGGGGCTGCGATCCTCTGGTTTGTGCCGCAGGCGCTGGTGGCGCAAAACGGCGCACTGCTGATTGGTCTGCTGTTTGGCTACACGTTGTGCTACATGCCAACGCTGGCGTTGACCAACAATATCGCATTTCATAGCCTGTCCGATAAAGACAAAACTTTCCCGGTAGTGCGGGTGTTTGGCACTATTGGCTGGATTGTCGCGGGGATCTTCATCGGCGTAACCGGCATTTCAGATACGACAGGCATCTTTACGCTGGCTGCGGTTATTTCAGTGATTCTGGCGCTCTATAGTCTGACGCTGCCCAATACACCCGCTCCGGCGAAAGGGCTGCCGGTAAAAGTGCGTGATCTGTTTTGCGCAGATGCCTTTGCTTTACTCAAAACTCGCCACTTCTTTGTCTTCTCTCTCTGCGCGACGTTAATCTCAGTGCCGCTGGGGACATACTATGCGTACACCGCGTCGTTTCTGGCGGATGCGGGCGTTGGTGATGTCAGCACGGCCATGTCATTCGGCCAGATGTCTGAAATTTTCTTCATGCTGGTGATCCCGTTCCTGTTCCGACGACTGGGCGTGAAATACATGCTGCTTATCGGCATGTGCGCCTGGTTTGTGCGTTATGCCTTCTTTGCGCTTGGCATCAGTGAAGAGGGGCGTTTCCTGCTTTATCTCGGTATTTTGTTACATGGGGTGTGTTACGACTTCTTCTTTGTGGTTGGTTTTATCTACACCGACCGTATTGCCGGGGAAAAAGTAAAAGGTCAGGCGCAAAGCATGATCGTCATGTTTACCTACGGGATTGGCATGCTGCTGGGTTCGCAAATTTCCGGTGCGCTGTATAACCGACTGGTCGCGGGACAGACCGTGCCTCAGGCATGGACTACATTCTGGTGGATCCCGGCAGTCGCCGCCGCAGTAATTGCTGTGATTTTCCTTTTCTCTTTCAAGTATGACGAGAAAGAGCGCGCGTAATATTCAGGAGGGGTTATGAGAACCATTAAGGGACCGGGGATTTTTCTGGCACAGTTTATCGGTGGGCAACCTCCGTTTAACACCCTGAAAGGGCTGGCTGAGTGGGCGGCGGGATTAGGCTATAAAGCATTACAGATCCCGTGTAATCACAAGTCGCTGTTTGATGTCGAACAGGCTGCGGTAAGCCAGACCTACTGCGATGATATTCGCGGGATGCTGGCGGAACATGGACTGGCGATCAGCGAGTTATCCACTCATCTCGAAGGTCAACTGGTTGCGGTCCATCCTGCCTACGATGATGCTTTTGCCGGATTTGCACCACAGTCATTACGCGCCGATCCCCAGGCCCGCCAGGCGTGGGCGACACAGACGTTACAACAGGCTGCGGCCGCTTCACAAAGGCTGGGGCTGACGGCGCACGCGACGTTTTCTGGTTCTCTCGCCTGGCCCTATTTTTATCCGTGGCCACCGCATAATCGCCAGCGTTTTGAGGAGGCATTTCAGGAACTGGCACGTCGTTGGCGGCCCATTCTTGACTGTTTTGATGAACACGGCGTGGATGTTTGTTATGAGATCCATCCAGGCGAAGATCTGCATGATGGTGTCACTTTCGAGCGTTTTTTGGCGCTGGTTGATGATCATCCGCGTTGCAATATCCTTTACGATCCCAGCCACCTGCTACTGCAACAGATGGACTATCTCGGGTTTATCGATATCTACCATTCGCGCATCAAAGCGTTTCACGTTAAAGATGCTGAATACCGTGCCAATAGCCGAAGCGGCGTGTACGGCGGCTATCAGCCATGGATTGACCGCGCCGGACGGTTCCGCTCGCTGGGGGATGGACAGGTTGATTTCAAAACGATTTTCAGCAAACTCACGCAATATGATTATCCTGGTTGGGCAGTCCTGGAGTGGGAATGCTGTTTGAAAGAGGCAGAAACGGGGGCCAGTGAAGGTAGCGGGTTTATTCAACGCCATATTATTCCGGTTTCATCTCGCGCATTTGATGATTTCGCCGCTGGCGATGAGGTACGCAAATGATACAGGTTGGTATTATTGGTAGCGGATTTATTGGGCCTGCGCATATTGAGGCGCTGCGTCGGCTGGGTAATGTGAACGTGGTGGCACTTTGCGACAGCTCACAGGCCGTTGCTGATGAACGGGCTCGTTCGTTACATGTTCCCCATGCGTACGGTAGCGTTGAAGCGTTGCTGGCGCATCCGGGGCTACAGGTGGTGCATAACTGCACGCCGAATCATCTGCATGCTGACATCAATCGACAGATTTTGCGTGCCGGGCTGCATGTATTTTCTGAAAAGCCGCTCTGTATGACGCCTGATGAGGCTCATGAACTGGTGGAGCTGGCTGAGCAGGCGGGCGTGGTGCATGGTGTTAGCTTTGTTTATCGCCAGTTTGCAATGGTACAGCAGGCGGCCAGCATGGTACGCAACGGC
Organism: Citrobacter sp. Cm046; assembly: GCF_030333065.1. Classification (NCBI taxonomy): domain Bacteria; kingdom Pseudomonadati; phylum Pseudomonadota; class Gammaproteobacteria; order Enterobacterales; family Enterobacteriaceae; genus Citrobacter; species Citrobacter sp. Cm046. The sequence continues at coordinate 373,465 of NZ_JAOWGP010000036.1, forward strand.
AGCGTTGGGCGTCTGTTTGCCGTACAGGGCTGCTATTTGCAGGACTGGATGCTGCTGGAAACTGACTACAACTGGCGCGTCGATGCAGCACTTGGCGGTGGCTCGCGGGCAGTGGCAGATATCGGCTCGCACTGGTGCGACACGGTGCAGTTCGTTACTGGCAAGCGCATTGTGGAGGTGATGGCCGATCTTGCTATCGTCTGGCCAACACGCAAAGCCAGCATTACCGGTGGTGCGACCTTTAATCAGCAGACCGCAGACCGACAGCTTGAAGATAAACCGGTTACTACCGAAGACTGTGGATCGGTGCTGGTGCGTTTTGAGGATGGTAGCAAGGGCTGTTTTAGTGTTTCTCAGGTCAGCGCCGGGCGAAAGAACCATCTGCGTTTTGAGATTAACGGCAGCCAACATTCTTTGAGCTGGGACCAGGAAACACCGCAGCAACTATGGGTGGGACATCGCCAGCAGGCGAATCAGATCCTGACGGATGATCCGGGACTGATGAATGCCGAGGTAGCCGCAAGTGCGCATTTTCCGGGCGGACATATTGAGGGGTGGCCAGATGCGTTCAAAAATATGATGCTGCAGTTTTACCAGGCGGTGCAGGCAGGGAAAATGCCTGCACCTGAGGCCCGTCGTTTTGCTTCGTTCACGGATGGTGCTGATGTGATGTATATCATTGATGCTATTATAAAAAGCCATCAGCAGCAGCGTTGGGTGTCGGTACAGCGTTAAATACGCACCCGGTTCGCCGGGCGGTGATTTTATGGTAGCCTCAACGCAAAGCGAAAACCGCAGGATGTGTCGTCGTTATGTCTATTCAAAAAATCGCCCAGCTTGCCGGTGTATCGGTGGCGACGGTATCACGAGTGCTGAATAACAGTGATACCGTCAAAGCCAAAAACCGCGAGCGCGTGCTACAGGCTATCAAGGAAAGCAATTATCAGCCCAACCTGCTTGCCCGCCAACTACGCACGGCACGAAGCTCGATGATCCTGGTGATGGTCTCCAACATAGCCAACCCTTTTTGTGCCGAGGTGGTGAAAGGCATTGAGGAGGAGGCTGAGAAGAACGGCTATCGCATTTTGCTGTGTAATTCTGGCTCTGATACGGCCCGCTCGAAATCAGCACTGAAACTGCTGTCAGGTAAAATCGTTGACGGCATCATCACCATGGATGCGTTTTCTAAATTACCAGAACTGACTACGTTGATTGGCGATGCGCCCTGGGTGCAGTGTGCGGAATATGCCGATAAAGGTGCGGTTTCTTGTGTGGGTATCAACGATGTGGATGCCGCGCAGTCGGTGATATCGCATCTGGTGGACAAGGGCTACCGGCGCATTGCGTTGATCAACCATGATCTGAGCTATAAATACGCGCGTTTGCGTGAACGGGGATACAAAGCGGCGCTGCATGCGCTGTCGCTTGAGTATCAGGCGGTGGAGTACGCCAGTGAATTAAGTTCCAGCGCTGGTATTGCCGCGATGGAAACCTTACTGGCGGCAGAGGTGAAACCCGATGCGGTATTTGCCGTGTCCGACACGCTGGCAGCCGGAGCCATGCGCGCGATTATCAACGCCGGGTTACAGATCCCACAGGACATTGCCGTGGTTGGATTTGACGGCACGGAACTGGCGGAAATGGTCTCCCCACAGCTTACGACCATTGAGCAACCCTCGCGCGATATTGGCCGCAAGGCGGTAGGGTTATTGCTAAATAGAATTGAAAATCCAGATGCCCCTGCCGAAAGGGTCATGATGGACTGGCGCTATATTTCACGCGCCAGCACCTGAGGACTACCGCTGAAATGCGCCTGACAGCGCACGAATATCATTCCCGGTAGGGGACTGATGAATGCGTAAACCAAACTCTTCGACCACGGCAAAAATATGGTCGAAGATATCAGCCTGAATACTTTCGTATTCCAGCCACACTACCGTATTGGTGAAGGCATAAATCTCAATAGGTAAACCGTGATCGTCCGGGGCCAACTGGCGAACCATCAACGTCATATCTTTGCGGATGCGTGGATGGTGACGTAAATATTCGTTCAGATAGGCGCGAAACGTCCCGATATTGGTCATCTGACGGTGATTTAGTACGGATTCAGGCGCATCTAACTGCTGGTTCCATTCATTAATTTCCTGATGGCGTGTCGTTAAATATGGTTTAAGCAAGTGCGCTTTATGCAGTCGCTGGCGTTCATCCTCATCGAGAAAATGAATGCTGGTGGCATCAATATTGATGCTGCGTTTAATTCGGCGACCGCCGGACGCTGACATCCCGCTCCAGTTTTTAAAGGAGTCCGATACCAGCGACCAGGTTGGAATAGTGGTAATGGTATTATCCCAGTTACGTACTTTGACAGTGGTTAAACCGATATCGATCACCGCGCCATCTGCGCCGTATTTCGGCATTTCCAGCCAGTCGCCCAGTTTGAGCATATCGTTGGCAGAAAGTTGTATTCCGGCGACCAGACCGAGGATTGGATCTTTAAATACCAGCATTAAGACGGCGGCCATTGCACCTAAGCCACTAATGAGTATTGCTGGTGACTGGCCAATCAACAGGGAAATCATCAAAATACCGATGATAATTGCACCGATTAACTTGATGCCCTGAAATATACCTTTTAACGGTAGCTGTGATGCGGCAGGGAGTTTCTGCGACAGATTGAGAATAACGTCCAGCAGGGAGAATAAGGATAGCAGAGCGTACATCATGATCCACAGCTGTGCGCAGGTCACTAATATTTCGGCGGCTTCGCTTCCTTTTTGTAACCAGAGAGCAGCCTGGATATTGACGATGATACCTTGCAGCGTAAACGCCAGACGATGAAATAATTTGTTCTGCGTGATGATTTGTAGCCACAGACGGGAGCTGGCGTTGGCACGTTTTTCAAATGCGCGTAGTACCACCCAGTGCAAAATAACGTGAACAATAATGGCGGTGATAAAAATAATGCCAAAAATCATCACCAGCGAAGTGGTGTGATTCATTTCAATGCCGAGTTCTTCTACCTGAGATATCAATTCCTGCATAACGTCTCCTTAATAAACAGCGGTCTATGATGACCGCTGTGCAGAGGTTATGCAAATGCGTACTCCTCACTCTCTATTTTGAGGCGACACAGGCACGGGGTTGTACGACATTCAGCGTGCGACGGAAAAATAACGTTGCCAGAAGCAGAACAATCATCATTGCGGCTTCGACGGCCAAAAAACCGATAACCGACCGCGTGTAATCACCGTGGTTATGCTGCTGCAGATGCAAAAACAACGCGCCTAACACGGCGGGGCCGAGCCCGAGTGTAGCCTGCTGTAGCGTACTCAAAATGGTCGTTCCGGCACCTGCATCATGTGTGGTGATATCGCGCATACCGATACGATAAAAACTGTTCACAATCAGCGCCTGGCCGTAACCGATAAGCGCTGTCGCCGGGATCAGCGTGAACACTGAAGTTTGCAGGCCCGAATGCCAGAAGGTCAGTATGAGCCCTGTTAATCCTGTAATTTGAATGACCAGGCCGGTTAACAGAATACGCCCTGTGCTATAGCGGGCAATCAATCGCGGCGCATAACACGCTGAGATAAAATAGGCCGCGCCGAGGGCAATAAAGCTGTTGCCGGATTCCCACGGTGCCATACCAAGACCTGCTTGCAGGGTCAGAGCCATGCAGAACATAAAACCTGACCAGGCGCTAAAAAACAGTAATGCAATCAGGACACCGAACCGGATGCTGCTGAGCCTCAACAGGCGTGGTGGCAAAAGAGGCTGTTGCTGACGTTGTTCCTGGCGTAATGCATTGCTCCGCATCCACCACCCCAACGGCAGGATCGCGACAAGTGCTACCTGTGTCTGCCATGGCCAGCCGGTTTCCGGGCCTAATGCCATCGGAAAAAGGAGGCAACAGAGGATAACTGCCAGACCGGTGGTTCCCAGCCAGTCAATATCGGCCCGGGTTTCTCGGGTAGTTTCGGGGACATAACGGCGGCTGAAAATCAGCACCAACAGGCAGATCGGGACATTAATAAAAAACGCGTTGCGCCAGCCCAGTCCGGCAATATCTGCTGAAACTAACCATCCCCCACCCATCTGGCCTACGATAAAAGCGATACCGCCAATACCCCCGTACAAACTGATGGCTCGCGCATGTGCTGTACCTTTCAACGTGACGTGAAGGGTGGCGAGAATCTGCGGTACGATTAGCGCAGCCCCCGCACCTTGTAAAACACGGGCACTCAGTAACATGTCTATGGAGTTTGCCAAACCGCAAAACAGGGATGCTAACCCAAACACGACGACGCCCCACATAAACAGGCGGCGGCGACCGTAGTTATCGCCGAGTTTGCTTCCTAACGCCAGACAGACGGCGAAGGTCACACCGTACAAGGCAACAATCAACTCAAGCTTGGTAGTGGTAGCCTGTAGCGACTGCGTAATGGAATCCAACGCGACATTGGTAATTGATGTATCAATAAGCGGCAGCATTTGGCCTGTGAGTAACAGCAGTAACCCTACGCGACCGGGTGAAACAACTGAGGTATTCATGGTAACTCCATTGCGTCATTCAGCAGATGGACGTAGCATCACTGAATAATTAAACGGGTACCAGTTCCTGGTTATACGGGTATTGGTACTACCATGCTGGAGTGTATATGGCGGTAATGGCACAACCTGAATCTGTGGCTATCCTTCCTGATGACAGCCGCAAACAGCTCGGTGCGTTTTTGCGTGCGCGACGAGAAAGCCTTGACCCGCAACGACTGGGGCTGCCGAGAATCGGGCGGCGGCGAACACCCGGCCTGCGCCGCGAAGAGGTCGCGATGCTGGCTAATGTTGGTGTAACCTGGTACACCTGGCTGGAGCAGGGGCGCGAGGTGAATCCGTCGCAAACGGTACTGCTGAGCGTGGCGAATGCACTGCAATGCAGCCCTCTGGAAACCCGTCACCTGTTTGTGCTGGCAGGATTGACACCGCCGGAATCGACGGCGGCTACGGTGTGTGAAGGCATCAGTCCAGGCACCCGGCGGATGCTAGACAGTCTGATGCCGCAGCCTGCCAGCATCCAGAAACCCAGTTTTGACATTGTGGCGTGGAATGACAGTTTTTGCCGCTTAATGGGGATTGATTTTGCTACGCTTCCGGACGAAGACCGCAACTGTATTTACCTCTATCTCACCAATGAAACCTGGCGAAGCCGTATCGAAAATTGCGATGTATTACCGACGTTTGTCTCGTACTTTCGTGCAGCAATGGCGGAGCATCGGGGCGATCCGATCTGGGAGAATAAATTGGCGCGTTTTTTTGCCGCGTCTTCTGAGTTCGAAGCGTTGTGGCATCAGCGTTATGAGGTTCGGGGCGTGGAAAATCAGGTGAAAAACTTTCACCATCCGCAGTTGGGGCGTTTTAGTTTGCAGCAGATGTACTGGTATTCAGCACCTCGTAACGGTTCGCGACTGCTGGTTTATTTACCGATGGATGCAGCCGGGGAGCAAGCATTAGCGTGGCTGGATAAGCAGTAAAAAGCCCGATGGCGTAAGCCTCCCGGGCTGTATGGGGAAATCAGACTTCCGTCAGCGTTGTTTCCTGTGGCAGGCGTGATTTTGGCAGTGCGGCGTTGAAGTCCTCTACGCTGTGGTGGCCCACCGGGACGATAACCACGCTGGTGTAGCCTTTTTCTTTCAGGCCAAACTCTGCGTCGAGAACTGCGGCATCAAAACCTTCGATCGGCACGGCATCCAGGCCCATCGCCGCAACGCCCAACAGGAAGTTACCTACGTTCAGGTACACCTGTTTTGCCATCCAGTGGTTGTCATCTTTGAGCTCTTTGCGGTGCATGTCAGCAAAGAATGTGCGCCCTTTGTGGTTAGCCGCCTTGGCTTCCGGGGTCGCAAAACGACCATCGATCTCTTCTTGATCCACGACACGCTCCAACCACGCGTCGTCCATAGCTGTTTTGGCGCAGAACACCACGACGTGAGAAGCATCAAGCATTTTACGCTCGTTGAACACAAAGTTACCGGCGGCGGATTTTGCTACGCGCGCTTTCCCTTCGTCAGTGCTGGCAACGATGAAATGCCACGGCTGGGAGTTGGTGCTGGACGGACTGAACTGCAGCAGCGTTTTTAATTTTTCTGCCTGCTCAGCGGTCAGTTTTTTACTCGGATCGAATGCCTTAGTGGAGTAACGTTTTAAGGCGACAGAAACAATATCCATAAAAACTCCTGGTGGTTTTTCGTACCCTGCGGGTGCGTTTTAGTTTCAGCAGGGTACAGGGTTAGCGAAAAAAAGATAAGACGGAAAAATGCAAAAACACTTATCGGCGCTAACGATAAATCAGGTGGGGCGCAGGCGTTTTTGATCCCGTTTAGGAAGACCGTCAACAACCCGATGCCATGAGTCATTCACCAGCTCTGTTAGTAATGACTCGCTAATATCGTCACCAGGATAGACCGAGATCCAGTGCTTTTTATTCATGTGATAGCCTGGCTCGATGCTGCGGTAAATCTGCTGATTTAACAGCGATTTTTGCGGTTCAGACTTCAGGTTGACCAGAGGGCGTCCGCGTTGCTCGGAGACAATCATAAAAATCTTGCCGCCGACCTTAAAGACGTCAAACTCAGGGCCGAATGGCCAGCAGAGCTCGGTAAAAGGGAGTTCAAGCGCAACACGTTTCGCACAAGCGTGTAATGTCTGACCGTCCATTATTTTTCCTCGCGGGTGAGCGCACGCCACATAGCTTCAAATCCCATAGCAATGTATTCATTTGCACGGGCAGGATCGCGGGCGGCGAATTCCATTGTTGTTTCCGCCAGCGACAGAAAAAGCCCGTCGCCGAAGGCGCGATACTCGTCAGACATGAACTCGGGCCGCACGGAGCGATGACAAAGATCGCGTAGTTCCGGGAACATATCGTCAGCCTGTTGTTCGGTTTCTTTGGAGATTTTCTCGCTGACGGCAAGCTGGCGAATGGTACGGTGCCCGGTAGTGTGATTCAAACCCCAGCTAATGTAGCTGTTCCAGATGTAGTGAGTCATAGTTTTGGCATCGGTCACCGAACGGTCCAGATTAGCCATCATCGACTGACAGAGATCGTGCTTTAGATAGAGATAAAGCTCGTTGATGAGATCATCTTTTGTCGCGAAATAGCGAAACAACGTTCCCTCCGCAACCCCAGCATTACGGGCAATGACGGCGGTAGAGGCCGCAATGCCAGATTGTGCAAATGCTGTGGTTGCAGCTTCCAGTAATGCCATTTTTTTGTCTTCACTCTTCGGACGAGCCACTACACTTTACCCTTAAGTCTGTAAAAAACACGATTGAATCACGGCCTTTGCAGTACCGCAACGGCGAATGTCAAAGATTGAAAATCATCTTGACGGCGAACTTTCGATTTCTATAATGAGTGCTTACTCACTCATAATCAAGAGTCAGTCGCGCAAACCAACGGAAAGGAGGCGCGTTTAAGGTCAGGATATGAAGCGTCTCACAGTTTGTGTGGTTGTTATTATGCTCATTGCCGCTACTGCAAGTTTACCATTCGTACTCAATGCTGGATTTGGTCAGGCGCCGCAAGGGGCACAACTAAGCCAGGTTGAACAGTCGCCACACTATCGTGATGGACAGTTTCATAACCAGGTGCCTACACCGGGCTATACCGGCAACAAAAGTATGCTGGCGGCGTGGTGGGAGTTTCTGGTTGCTAAACGTGAAAATGCGCGGCCTGCACAGCCGCTACCGCTGGTGGCGACCCATCTCGCGAGTTTATCACCGGAGCAAGATACCCTGGTCTGGCTGGGCCACTCCTCGTGGTACTTACAGTTGGCTGGCCAACGAATCCTTATTGATCCGGTGTTCAGCAATTACGCAGCGCCGTTTTCGTTTCTGAATAAAGCCTTTGTCGGGGATTACCCGTGGACGGCGCAGAACATGCCGGAAATCGATTTGCTGATCATCTCACATGACCACTATGACCATCTGGATCATGCAACCATCAAGGCATTGATGCCAAAGATTAAACGGGTGATTACCCCGCTTGGCGTTGGTTCACACCTGCGTTACTGGGGGATGAACAGCGAGATAATAGAGGAGCGTGACTGGAATCAGTCCGTCAGAGTGACTGATTCACTGATTGTCCATGTACTGCCGGCGCGCCATTTTTCGGGGAGAGGCATTAAACGTAATCAAACGCTGTGGGCAAGTTTCATGTTTGAAACGCCAGAACAGAACGTTTATTACAGCGGAGACTCCGGCTACGGACCGCATTTTAAAGCGATTGGCGAGCAGTTTGGTACGGTCGATTTAGCCATCATGGAAAATGGTCAATATGACCAGGACTGGAAGTTTATCCACATGATGCCGGAAGAGACTGCGCAGGCGGCAGCGGATCTCCATGCGAAAGCCGTTTTACCGGGACATGCCGGTCGCTTCGTTCTGGCAAAACACACCTGGGACGATCCCTACAAACGCCTGGCGCTTGCCAGTCGCCTCAAAGATTACCGTTTGCTGACGCCTATGCTGGGTGAGCAGGTAGTACTGTCCGAACCAGACCAACAGTTTACGGCCTGGTGGCAGCAAACGGCCCAATGAACACAGGGAGATGACGATGACGATTTCTGCTCAGGTTATCGAAACAATTGTCGAATGGATTGATGATAATTTAAATCAACCATTGCGCATTGATGATATTGCCCGCCACGCGGGATATTCAAAATGGCACTTGCAGCGTCTGTTTATGCAGTACAAAGGTGAAAGCCTCGGGCGTTACATCCGTGAACGTAAGCTATTACTGGCGGCGCGTGACCTGCGTGATACCGACCAGAAAGTGTACGATATTTGTCTGAAGTATGGCTTCGATTCACAACAGACTTTTACACGGATTTTCACTCGTACGTTTAGCCAGCCGCCCGGCGCTTATCGTAAAGAAAATCACAGTCGCACCCACTAGCGCAGCAAGGGTTCTCGCGGGATTAATCTGCCAGCGAGAACCAGCGTCGCCAGATGAAGCGCAGAACAAAATACTCAATCACCCCCAGCAGTAAAAACCACAGACAAAACAGCAAAGTATAAAACTGATTGAGATCCATTAAATGAAAGGCGGCGACGAACTTTTGTGCCAGCACCAGGCCGAGCGAGGGCGCAGGTAGCAGCAGGCAGGAAAGAAACGCCATCAGCAGGATCCCGGCGGCGGTCATTAGTGATTCAAGCGGGTGTTTCATAACATTGTTAAACTTGAGTTAAAAACCCATTGTCCGGGATATCTTCCGCTAACGCAAACCCTGCTTAAAGCCCAGACCAGATCTCACAATGTTTCTTCACCAGACCGCTTAATGACCCGCCTTTCGCGACGAAATCACGCATCTGTTGCGCTTCATTATGACCATTTTTCACCTGCTGTCGTAGGGCGGTAATCGCGCTGGTAGCGCCCACTTTTTTCGCCGAGGATGCAACGTTTTCCAGCAGCCGTAGCGTGTCATCCGCCAGACGATGATGATCCCCGGTGTTCACATCGGTTAATACCCCATCCATACCAAAACGGCAGGCCTGAAAACGATTAAATTTGTAAAGCAGGTAATCACGCTCCTGGTGTTTGAACGGACGTTCGGTTAATAACCAGTGGGAGGTGGCCTGAATTAATCCTGCCATATTAACGGCATGGTCAAGGGTCAGTGGGGTGTCCATCACCCGAACTTCTACTGTGCCAAAGTGCGGGCTTGGGCGGATATCCCAGTGCAGATCTTTAATGCTGTCAATCATGCTGGTCCAGGACAGTCGGCGAAACAGTCCTTCAAATTCCTGCCAGGTTTTAACCCATGGCATGGGGCCGTTATCGGGAAATCCGGAGAAAATATTAAGGCGCGCGCAGGCAAATCGTGTGTCGGCTTCCTGCATGTAAGGTGAGGCGGCTGAGAGTGCAATAAAATGGGGAACAAACCGCGACAGGCCGTGCAGGAGGTAAATCGCGTCATCACCGTTTTCACAGCCAACGTGGACATGCTGACCAAACACAGTCGCCTGCTGAATGAGATAGCCAAAGTTTTCCAGGTTACGCCGGTAGCGCTCGTCATCACACACTTCCTGGCGCTGCCACTTTTGAAAGGGATGTGTACCCCCGCCGCAAATTTCGAGGTGGTATTTACCGGCAGATCGCATAATGACCTGCTGCATAGTGGAAAATTCCGCCGCTGCCTGATCAATGTTGCGACAGACGCCGGTCGCCATCTCCAGCATACTTTCGGTGATATCGTGTTTCACCTCTCCGGCGGTGAGTTGTGGTTTAACATCGTCGATCAGCCGAGAAGAGTCCTGACTCAGATCGAAACCTGGAGGGTTGACCACCTGCATTTCCAGTTCAATCCCTAACGTAAACGGTTCGGAGACGTGAAAATCGGGTAGTGACATAGCGCTTTCCCTTCTGCGTTGATTTTTAATCAGTATAGAAGGGCAGGGGGTTTTTCGTTCAGTGTCAGAAATCGCGCACCTGCGCTTTGACCGTAAAATGGCCGATGCTATAACTGTTTTTTACTTTTTATACAGGGGTGAACTGTGCCGGAAATAAATGTTTATGGGCAGACGGTAGGAGACGCACTTCCAGACTGGAATGGCGTGTCAGCACTGACTCGGATTTTGCTGGAAGGGCATTATTGCCGTCTTGAGCCTTTGGATGCCGACAGCCATGCAGCCGATCTGTTTGACGCCTACGCGCAGGCTCCTGATGAACGTGACTGGACCTGGCTTGCCAGCACACGTCCATCGAACGTTGAGGAGACCGTGCGCTGGATTATGGGGAAATCAACAGATGCGTCTCTGGTTCCCTATGCGGTGATTGATTTACGCTCAGGACGTGCCGTGGGTCTGGTGTGTTTTATGGCGATCGATCTTGTAAACGGCTCGGTGGAAATTGGTCATGTGACATGGTCGCCACGCATGAAAAATACGGTGCTGGGCACCGAAACCATCTGGCTGTTGCTGAACCAGGCATTTGCTATGGGCTACCGTCGCGTGGAGTGGAAATGTGACTCGCTGAATGTCGCGTCCCGTCGGGCGGCGGAGCGTTTAGGGTTTGTTCACGAAGGACGCTTTCGCCAGAAAATTGTGCGTAAGGGACGCAATCGCGACAGCGACTGGCTATCGATGATTGACGGCGAGTGGCCGCAATGTGACGCCGTTTTGCAGCGCTGGCTGGCCCCGGAAAACTTTGACGAAAAAGGGCGACAGCGAAAAACGCTGGTGGCATGTAGAGCGATTTAAGTTAACGCCCGCAGTTTGTGATATCTGCGGGCGAATTGGCATTTACCAACAGATAAAGCCGCCGTCCACCACCAGATCTACACCGGTGCAAAATGAGGCGGCATCGCTGGCAAGAAATAACGCCGGGCCTGCCATTTCTTCCACCTTAGCCATTCGCTGAATGGGCGTCTGGCTTTCAAATTCCCGTGTCTGATGAACCATCTCCGGACGGGTATTCATCGGTGTGGCGGTATAGCCTGGGCTGATTGAGTTCACGCGAATACCTTTTTCAATCCACTCCATCGCCAGGCTTTTTGAGAGATGAATGACGCCTGCTTTGGAACTGTTGTAATGCGCCTGTTCAAGTCCCCGGTTAACGATAATCCCGGACATGGAAGCGATGTTGATGATCGAACCGCCGCCGGATTCAATCATCAGTTCTGCTTCGGCTTTACAGGAGTTCCATACGCCGGTGAGATTGATGTCAATTACGCGTTGCCACTGCTCGCTCTCCATTTCCAGCGCGGGATTGGCGTTAGCGATACCTGCCGCATTCACTGCAATATCCAGACGACCGAATTGCTCTTTCGCCAGCGCAACTGCGGCGCGCAGGTCGTTAAGCTGCCGGACATCGCCCGAATAGAGTGCAGCCTGCCCGCCAATTGCTTCGATATTATTGACGGTCTCTTTTAGTCCGCCGTCTTCGCGCAAGTCAAAGCAAACTACGCGAGCACCCGCACTGGCGAGGGCATACACGATAGTTTGACCAATACCGCTGCCTGCGCCGGTCACGAAAGCGACGCGCCCTTCAAGGTTAAACAGTTGTTGAGCAAAATCTTTTGCGATCATAGTGATGACTCTCCCTGCGAATACCCTTGCGGGCGTTACGACATAATCAGGCCGCCATCGATATTGATGGTTTGTCCGGTGAGATAACGAGCATCGTCAGAGGCCAGGAAAGCGACCAGTCCGGCGACATCCTCAGGTTTGCCCGCTCGTTTCATGGGAATGCCTTCAACCCATTCCGCCATCAGTTCACCTTTACCATAGCGTTTTTCATCGGTACTAAGGATCTCTCCCCATACGCGGTCGTTGTAATCCCACATTTCACTTTCGATAATTCCCGGGCAGAAAGCATTGACGGTGATATTCCACGGTGCCAGCTCATGCGCCAGACTTTGAGTAATACCGATCACGCCCATCTTGCTGGCGGCATAATGCGGGGTGTAGATAAAACCTTGGCGTCCCTGACCGGAGGACGTGTTAATCAGGCAGCCCTGGTTTTGTTTAACCATATATTTTGCGGCTTCCCTGCAGCAGAGCCACACACCGGTAGTGTTTACGGCGAGGACCTTTTCGAAATCCGCTTTCGGCATGCGGTCGAAATAATCGATAGTGATAACACCTGCGTTCTGGATGGATACATCAATGGTGCCAAAGCGCGCGGCGGCCTGTTCATACAGTGATTGCACCTGCGCCTCATTGGTGACATCAACCTGCAAAGACAGAATGTCGGCCTGGTAACGATGACGCAGTTGTTCAGCCGTTTCGTGGACACGTTCGGCATTGGATACCATCACCAGATTTGCGCCGTCTCGGGCGAAACGTTCGGCGATACCGGCTCCAATTCCCCGGCATGCGCCTGTGATGACGATTGTCTTACCATGAAAATCACGTTGCATATTTCTTTCCCCTGTATAAGCCGGGCATCAGATGCCCGGCGGAATGATGCTGATTAGCTGGATATCGTGTTTGCCGAGGGTGCCGCCGTCTGCTTTTCTTCATGGCGACGCATCAGAATGACCTTGTTCTGTAGCTTTTGCTGGAACTGGTCGACGACCACAGCAGTGACGATAACAACGCCTTTAATCACCATTTGCCAGAAATCGCTGACACCCATCATCACCATGCCATCCGCCAGAAAGACGATTACAAAGGCTCCGATAATGGAGCCGGATACCCGTCCGCGTCCGCCAGCAAGAGCAGTTCCGCCCAGGACGGTGGCTCCAATGGCATCCATTTCAAACATGTTTCCGGTCATGGGATGTGCAGTTTGCAGTTGCGATGCCACAATCAGACCGACAAAAGCGGCACACAACCCGGAGAAGGCGTACACGAAGATTTTCGCTTTTACGATAGGTACGCCAGCCAGGCGCGCAGCAGATTCGTTCCCCCCGATAGCGTAGATATAGCGACCAAGCGGGGTTTTGGTGGTGATCCAATAGCCCAATATCAGGAAAGCAATCATCAACCAGATGGGCAGATAAATCCCCAGTAGCGTGCCTGAACCCAGCGTGGCAAAGCCCGTGTTACCCAGTGCTTCTATACCGTTAAGGTTGGGGTAGGTGCTACCGTCATTAAACAGCAAGGCGGAACCCCTGGCGACGTACATCATGCCGAGGGTACAGATAAAGGGTGCAACTCCGAAGCGAGTGATTACCGCGCCGTTAACAAATCCAACAATGATGCCGAAGATAGCGACAAAGAGAATAACTTCTGGCACGTTGAAAAAGAGGATATTACCGCCCCAGATGGGCAGTCCATTGGTAAGCAAGGCTCCGGCGACCATGCCGCAGATCCCGGCGACGGCTCCGACTGACAGATCAATGCCTCCTGTCAGGATCACCAGCGTCATACCAATCGCCAGTAACCCGGTGATCGCAACATGCTGGGTCATAATCAGCAGGTTAGATGTGGTCAGGAAATTCGGTACCATCACGCTGAAGAATGCGATCACCAGCAGCAGAGCGATAAACGTTCTGGCCTTCAGCAGGTACATATAAATCATATATTTCTGGTTCATGATGGATTCCAGCCTGATTAATCTTGAGGTGTAGAAGCCGCGATCAATTTCTCGCGAGTGACCGAATGGCGAGGGACATCTGCGGTAATGCGGCCATCGGCCATCACCAGAATGCGGTCCGCCAGCGCCATCACTTCGTCCAGCTCTGATGAGGAGAACATCACCGCCAGCCCTTGCTGAGCCATTTTGCCGATAAGGTGATATACGTCAGTTTTGGCGCCTACATCGATGCCGCGAGTAGGTTCATCGAGGAAGACCACTTGTGGTTGCGTCATTAATGCTTTGCCGAGCACAACCTTTTGCTGGTTGCCTCCACTCAATGAGGTGATAGGCAGCTCGGGATCGCTGACTTTGATGGCCAACTGCTGGATCATATTCTTCACGCTGGCCTGTTCTTTATGCGGGTTGAGCCATTTCCAGGCACGGCGAAATCCTTTCAGGCTGAAGTCAGACAGCGTCATGTTGGACTGAATTGACATCATCTGAATGACTCCTTCGCCCTGTCTGTCTTCTGGTACCAGCGCCAGCCCTTTTTTCAGTCGGGACTGAAAGTGGGCTTTATTAATGCATTCACCGTTGAGCTGAACATTCCCACTCTGGCAAGGCATCAGTCCAACCAGGCCTTTGAACAGTTCTGTACGTCCTGCGCCCAGCAGACCGTAGATTCCAATCACTTCACTTTTACTTAAGCTAAATGTTACGTCATTGAGCTTATAGCCGCCGCTGGGATGGAGCGCTGTGAGTCCCTGAACAGAAAGGATCGTGTCACCTTTTGGTGCAGGCTGATAATCGAAATGTTTTTTCTTATCGCCAACCATTTGCTCAATGATCCATGGAATGCTGGCATCGCTGACCGTTCTTTCACTGATAAATCGACCATCACGGAAGATAGTGATGTAGTCACCAATTTCCATCAGTTCTTCAAGACGATGAGATATATAGATGATGGTAACGCCACGCCGCTTGAGCTGCTCAATCACATTGAACAACACCTTTACCTCAGACTGGCTGAGGGCTGACGTTGGTTCGTCCATAATGAGAACGCGCGTATCTTTTGAAAGGGCACGGGCAATCTCAACCAGTTGCTGGTGGCCAATCCCGAGTTCATCCAGGGGCGTATACGGATCAACTTCCAGCTCAAGTCTTTCCAGTAAAGATTTAGCCAATGCATACTGGTACTTTTCGTTAATTCTCCCTTTCTGAAAGAACTCATTAGCCATGAAGATGTTGTCCATGACGTTCATATTTGGGAATAGATTCAATTCCTGGAAAATAATGCTAATACCCTGTTTTTCAGCCTGATGAGTTGAGTTCAGGGAAACTGGCTTGCCGTCCAGATAGATTTGACCGGACGATGGGCTTTCAACACCAGCAAGCATTTTCATCATGGTGGATTTACCGGCACCATTTTCTCCGATCCGCACGTTTACTTTATTACGATATACCCGGTAATTAACGCTATCTAATGCGACTACCCCAGGGTAGACGCGTGACAGATCGCGGGTTTCGATAATAACTTCTGATTCGACTGGATGGGGAGCGACGATATCTTGCTGTTGCATTTTACTGTCCCCTCATCTTTTCTATTTTTGCCGGTGTAATATCCGGGAGCGTTTGCGGAATATCCCATGAAGAAAAAACACCATAGACTTGTGTTAATTCACCAGTTTTAAGTTGCGACGCTTGAATCATCTTTATCGCTTGTTCGTTAATGGCCCGACCGTATTCGCCAAATAATACCTGGTCGTTGAAGTCGCCATAGCTGGCACCTTTATAGGCATCGCGTAATTGCGTACCACGCAGGGTTGGGCCTATCTGTACGATAATATTGCTGCCGCTTTTATCCGTGATAGTCATTTTTCCACTGCGGGAAGTGGTATCAAGATGACTAATTGGCCCCTCTACTTTCACGTAAAAGATACAGGGGTTTTCTTCCTGGGAACGGTAGCCAAGATTTTTACAGGCGCTATCAATGTCTGGCTCGGTTTGCAACGCGGCCATTAATTCAGCTACCGGACGAGCCTGTCCAACAATTTGTGGGACAATTTTGCTTTGCCACGTTTGGTCTATATTCGCCATATTTGGGTTTGGTGGAGATTTGAGATCCGCCAGCTCTTGCTGAGAGACGATGCGACATCCTCCGACGGTCAATACGGCCAGCGCCAGCCAGGCTTTTTTAGTCATAATATTCTCCTTTGCGCCTCGCGAGAGGCGCAATAACCCGAGATCAGGATTTGATATTGAAATCCTGTACTTTATCTGCGTTATCTTTAGTGATGAGAATGCCGCGGAACATGACGCGTTGTTTAGCTGGTTTTACGCCATTTTGCAGGTAGTTATCCAGGTCCGTGACGCCCTGTGCAGCGATCGCCTGAGCCTGAAGCATCACCGTGGCTTGTAGTGTTCCTGCTTTTACCGCATCGCGTTCGTCGTTGCTGCCATCAATGCCAACGACAATAACGTCGCTACGGTTGGCTGCTTTGAGCGCGGCGATGGCGCCAAGCGCTACAGGACCGTTACCGCAGATGACACCTTTAACGTCCGGATGTGCCTGCAGAATGCTGTCCATAATACGTTTACCGTCGATAAGCGTACCTTTTGCATCCTGTTTGGCGACGCTGGTCATGTCCGGGAACTGATCAATAACCTGGTGGAAGGACTTAGAGCGAGTAACGCAGTTATTATCAGCAAGGTTACAGGTCAATTCGGCATATTTGCCTTTTTCGCCCATCTTCTCAACAAATACGTTGGCCACTTCAGAACCAGCCTGGAAGTTATTATGGGTGATTTGTACAAGCGCAACATCATCAACCGGAATTTCCCTGTTGATTAATATGACAGGAATACCTGCTTTTTTTGCTTTTTCAATTGCCGCAACACTGGCGGTTGAGTCTGCATTATCCAGCACAATACCCTGGACTTTTTTGCCGATGGCGGTATCGATTAATTCATTCTGTTTTTTAACATCTTCACTGTGCGAAAGAATCGTGGTTTTGTAACCTAACTCTTGCGCTTTTTCACTGGCACCTTTTGCTTCAGAGGCGTAATAAGGGTTATCCAGTGAGTTAACCATAATCATGATTGTCCCTTTATCTGCAGCATGGGCAGTAAAAGACAAAGCAGTCAGGGTTGCAGCGGTTAGCAGCGTTAAACGTAATTTCATGACAATGTTCTCTCTGTGTTGTTATTGTCGGGTACGGTGAAACAACGTAAAGCCTTAATTCTTTTATGGGCCGGAGTTCTCCTTTTATCGTTGGTAAAAAATCGTCACGTATTTTCCCTGGTAAGGCGTCAGACGGACGAGGCCGGTTTCCATAATGTTCTGTCTACCGCATGACGCCATTCTTGCCACCTTTTTTGCAGACGGTGATGACGGGCCATGTCGGGCTGAAATTTGCTGTGTACGGTTAAAAAGGCTTTTAAATCAGTGAGCGATCCAGGGTGAAGTGCTTTACGCGCCAGTAATGCTGCGCCAATGGCCGAAAGTTCCGGTACATCGCTGCGCATCACGGGGCAACCCAATAGATCTGCCTGATATTGCATTAACCAGTCATTCCTGGTTGGTCCGCCATCAACCATCAATGCTGACAGGCTAAAATCATTATGCTGTTGCATAGTGACCACGACGTCGGCGATTTGGTAAGTAATCGACTCGAGCGCGGCGCGAATTAAATGCGCCCGCTTTACACCCCGACTGAGTCCGCAGATAACGCCGCGGGCGCTGTCATTCCACCAGGGCGCGCCTAGCCCGGTGAGGGCTGGGACAAAGTACACGCCGAGCGTTGATTCAACAGACTCTGGAAGGGTATTCAGCTCGTGAGTTAGTTCGGCGTCAGGCAGTTCGCTGAGTCCGGTGCTTTCCGCCATCCACGCAACTGCATCGCCGGTGTGTGGAATATTTCCTTCAAGGCCGTAAATGATGCTGTCGCCATCGTGCCAGGCGATAGTGGTAGCCAGCGCACCAATATCACTCTGCGCGGATTTCACCGGAGCCATTACAGAAGAACCTGTGCCGTACGTGGCCTTAACGCATCCCATCTCACCGAGAGCATGGCCGAACAAAGCGGCGTGTGAGTCACCGACCATCGACATCACCGGAATCCCGTCCGGGATCCCATTCAGTCCACGGGTGTGACCAAATAACCCGCTCGATGGTTTGATTTCCGGCAATGCGGCGCGAGGAATATGGAACAATGACAGCATGGTGTCATCCCACTCTCCGGTGTGCAGATTGAGTAACTGTGTGCGTGCAGCATTGGAATAGTCGCAGGAGAAAGCTTCACCACCGGTTAAGTTCCACAGCAGCCAGCTATCGATTGTTCCAAGACAAATTAGTCCCTGTTCCGCGAGCAGTGGGCCATCGGTCACCGATTCCAGCAGCCAGCGCATTTTAGATGCTGAGAACAATGGGGCTATTGGCAGGCCTGTCGTTGTTTTAATCAACTGCTCTTTATTATCCTGGCGCAGTGCCTCGCAGTAAGCTGCACTGCGGGTACATTGCCAGGTGATGGCTGAATTCAGTGGTTTACCTGTATGACGATACCAGCCAATCGCGGTTTCTCGCTGATTACTGATCGCCAGTGCTGCCACGTTTTCTGCCCCAACGTGATTCACCGCTTTGGCAATGACGTCAATAGAAGCGTCAATCAACATTTCGCCGGATTGTTCAACCCAACCTTCTCGCGGAGTATGAATGGCCAGTGGTTGGGAAAACTTTGCGACGACATTGCCCTGATCATCAAGCGCTATTGCTTTCGCATTGGTCGTGCCTTCATCCAGCGCAATAATGAACTCTTTCTTCGCTGCACACATAGATTATCTCCTGAGTCACATTGCGTCCCGGCGTTGTAGGGAAATTCTCCCTCATTGTCGCGTCATTACTTCATCAGGTTCAGTTGTGACATATCGAATCTTTAATTTGTGAATATATATTCGGTATTGATTATTTATTTAATACCTTAGCCACAATCTGGCTGTTGAGCTACAGAAAAAATCATCAATTGTGCTGGTAATCACACTTAGCCTGACCAGGGAATACCCACTCGCAGCAAAAATTATGAGAAGGTGAATCCTTTCAGTTTATTGAAATTAAAGAGTTTTATGATGGCCTTTGTGTCAGGTGCTCACAACACACAGGCCTGGTTGGAAGTTAAGATTAGCCTGTTATCAACATGCGGGCGGTAGGATAGTCGGTGATCAGAACGTCGATATAGCCGCCATACAGCGCACCCTTAATCGCGGCAACCTTATCCGTTCCTCCTGCCAGTGCCACCACATTCGGACATTTTTTCACTTTGTCGAGGGCCATACCGATAACCGGATCTTCATCATCCGTTAATACCGGTTGACCATTTTTGTCATAGTAGTGCAGACAAATATCGCCAACGGCACCGCGATCGGCCAGGACTTGCAGCATATCTTCGTGATAGTAGTTACCTGAGGTTTTCAGTAACTGAGAAGGTTCCAGAATACCGACACCAACAATAGCGATATCGACATTATCGAAGCGAGAAATGACGTCAGCGACGTCTTTACTGGCGATGAGGCGATTTTTCTCTTCGACCGAGCCTTCGATGCTTTGTGATGGAAGTAACCAGGCTTCACAGTTCAAATGTTGAGCAAGTGTCTGTGTCAGAATGGTAGCCTGTACGTTACCGTTAGGTCCTACACCACCCAGTAGTTGAATAACGCCGCCTGCTTTAAGATTTTGGGTGTGGACTTCATCAACCATGGCGCGAATTGTTGAACTCCATGAAGATACCCCTACCAGATCTTTGGGCCGCAAGCGTGTTTCCAGGTAGTGTGCGGCGGCAGAGCCGATGGCCCGCTTGATGGTGTAATCACTGGCATCCTCTTCCGTATCCACCACAATTGCCTGCTTCAGCCCGTAGCGTTCTTCGATGCCTTTCTCAAGATTCAGGAAGATATTTGAGGGCTGGACGACGCTGATTTTTACCACACCTTCTTTTTGGCAGCGAGTGATGGCTCGGGATATAAACGACTGAGAAAGCGAGAGAAGCTGAGCAATATCGGATTGTTTGCGTCCCTCAAGATAGTAAAGGGTTGCGATTTTAACCAATAGCCGTTGTTCATCCTGCTTAGCCATATATTTCCCCGAAAATCATTTACGTACCGCCATTATCTTAGAGTGTTTTATCATACGCGAAAAATGAAGACAGTTAAGTGTGATAAAGCTCTAACTTTAACCAATACTCAAAAACAGCTATGGACAAAAATGGAAAATGGGTCGCATAATTGAATAAAGAGTCATCTGTGAATATATATTCATGATGATTTCAGGTCAACTGAATATTACCCGGCATCAGTTTGCATGCGGTAAGGAGGCAGAATGTTCCTGAGTATGACGCAGCGCGCAAGCCTTGTGATGCAACGCCTGGGGATTTCTGGTTTTTTTAGTCCCTGATGGAATAAATATTCCATATTGAAAATAAATTCAGAGGTATTAAATGAATCCCTACAACTATGATGTCCAGACACTTGAGCGCAAAGCGCGAGCTGTACGCCGCCACATCGTTAGACTGAATGCTAACAGCCCTGCGGGGGGACATACTGGCGCAGACCTCTCTCAGGTCGAACTGCTGACAGCGCTCTATTTCCGAATTCTTAATGTTGCCCCGGATCGTATCAATGATGAAGAGCGCGACGTTTATATCCAGTCTAAAGGGCATGCGGTAGGGTGTTACTACTGTGTCCTGGCGGAGGCGGGTTATTTCCCCATCGATTGGCTGGAAACGTATCAACATGCCAATTCCCATCTCCCCGGACACCCCGTTCGCCAGAAAACACCGGGCATTGAACTGAATACAGGCGCGTTGGGCCATGGTTTACCTGTTGCGGTCGGATTGGCGTTAGCAGCGAAGAAGAGCAACAGCACCCGCCGTATCTTTTTAATTACCGGTGACGGTGAACTAGCTGAGGGAAGTAACTGGGAGGCGGCACTGGCTGCGGCTCATTATGGTCTGGATAATCTAATCATTATCAACGACAAAAATAATCTCCAGTTGGCTGGGCCGACCCGAGAAATTATGAATACCGATCCTCTGGCAGATAAATGGTTGGCTTTTGGCATGAATGTTATGGAATGTCAGGGGAATGACATGACGTCTGTTGTCGCTGCGCTGGATGGCCTGAAGCAGGAGGGGAAACCTAATGTCATTATTGCCAATACCACGAAAGGCGCAGGTATCTCCTTTATTCAGGGGCGTCCCGAATGGCACCACCGCGTACCGAAAGGTGAAGAGATTGAACTGGCACTGGAGGAACTGAAAGATGAGTAATGCAGAGCACCTCGCAAACGTTATGGTCCAGGCATTTATTGACGCAGTAGAACGTGGTGTCGATCTGGTGCCGGTAGTCGCCGACTCTACATCAACCGCAAAAATCGCCCCCTTCATTAAGCAGTTTCCAGGGCGTTTGGTGAATGTGGGGATTGCCGAGCAAAGCATGGTTGGAACGGCGGCTGGTTTGGCCCTCGGCGGCAAGGTGGCTGTCACTTGTAATGCCGCGCCATTCCTGATCTCACGTGCCAATGAGCAAATTAAGGTCGACGTTTGTTACAACAATACTAATGTGAAGTTATTTGGTCTTAACGCGGGTGCCAGCTATGGTCCGCTGGCGAGTACTCACCACTCGATTGATGATATTGCCATTATGCGCGGCTTCGGCAACATTCAGATTTTTGCCCCATCTTCGCCGCGTGAATGTCGTCAGGTTATCGACTACGCCATCGGTTATCAGGGGCCGGTTTATATCCGTCTTGACGGGAAAGCACTTCCGGAGCTCCATGACGAGAGTTATCGTTTTGTTCCAGGGGCGGTGGTGACGCTGCGTGAAGGAGGCAATGTAGCGCTGGTGGCGACAGGTTCGACAGTGCATGAAATCGTTGATGCTGCCGCGCTGTTGGCTGATTCCGGTATTCAGGCGACGGTGGTCAGTGTACCTTCAATTCGACCGTGTGATACGAAAGCGCTTTTATCTGCATTACAGGGCTGTAAAGCGGTGATTACCGTGGAAGAGCATAACGTTAATGGTGGTCTGGGAAGTCTGGTGGCAGAAGTGTTGGCAGAAGCAGGGGAGGGAGCGGTTCTGAGGCGGTTAGGGATCCCTGATGGTGAGTATGCAGCAGCAGCCGATCGTGGCTGGCTGCGTCAGTACCACGGATTTGACGCGCAGGCGATTGCCACTCTGGCACGTGAAATACTTTGAATACTAATCTGTCGCCAGGGAGATAACGTGGCTGTCTGAAAACAGCCACTGCACACGGTATGTCCGGGCGGGTGTCAGCAGGAGCAACTGCTGTTTCTGAACGCTGACAATTTGATATTGCAAAAAACCGGCGTTTACCTGTTGTAAAGCTGGGGTCGCTTTGAAGGCGCTCTCTTTGGCGGAAAAAGCCAGTGTGAGCGCCTGTTCAAAGGGCAGTCCACTCTCTACCATCCATGCTTTTTCTTCATCAGTCACTATGCTGCTTGCCAGCTCCGCTGCGGTTTGTGGCGTAAAAATGCGTTCCATATCCACGCCAACCGGATATGAAGATACGACGGCAAGCGCCGTGTGTTCGCAATGACTGATACTGCCAAACAAACTTTCTGGCCACAGGGGCTGGCGACGGTCGCCGATGCCGGGGATGTTTTTGATGCCATATTCACGCAGGGCATGGACTGCGGCAATACGCCCCGCCAGGTGTTCTGATTTTCGCTTCCGTCCGGCAGAGATTAGCTGTGCGTGATGGGGGAGCCAGAGTAAATCGTGCTCGTGAAAGCTGTCGGGCTCAAATTCGACAAGATGCAGCGTGTGGTCTGCAAAGGGAAGTGGTGTGTGTGTTGTGCGCATTGTCTTTGACAAATTCCCTCTCCTCACCAGGAGGAGAGGGAAAAATATTATCAGAAGCGCGTGTTAACGCTCATGTACCACGTACGACCCGGTTCGTTATAGGTGTACGCACCTGCGCCTGCCATATAAGAAACGTCGGTCGTGCTGCCAGTGGTTTGGGCATTACCTGCACGCCACAAACGTTTGTCGAAGACGTTATCCACGCCGCCGGTCAGGCTGACATTTTTCATCACATCCCAGGTCGCGCTCAGGCCGACAATGCTGTACGGACTCACCTCATTTGCGGAGCTGCCGGTAACCGGTTTACCCTGGTAATCGTATTTTTTCGGCTGCTGTTTGCCATACCAGGTGAAGGTAGACTGCAATGACAAATCTTCGCGAGCCTGCCAGCTTAAGGTAGAGTTCAGCGTATATTCTGGAATAATCGACAGGCGCTCGCCGGTCTCTTTATTCTTGCTTTGCAGCATGTAAGTGATGTTGTTCGTCCAGTTAACGGTTTCGCTCACTGGTACGTTCAACGTCCCTTCCAGACCTTCGACCACAGCTTTAGGCACGTTCTCCCACTGATAGATATCGGTGTAAGTTGTCTTGCCTTTATTGGTGATGGACGTTCTGTCAAATGGCGTGGTACCGGCTTCGATCTTGTTACGGTAATCGTTGCGGAACCAGGTTACGCCGGCCAGCCAGCCATCGCGCTTGAACTCCAGGCCAATCTCTTTGTTGATACTGGTTTCTGCTTTTAGATCATCGTTGCCCATCATATAGCAACCAATGCCGCTGGCGGCTCCGGTGGCATAGCAACCCTGACCTTTACTGTACAGAATATAGTTCGGGTTGAGCTGGTACAGGCTTGGTGCTTTGTAGGCGCGAGCGATCCCCATTTTCAGGGTAAAGTCATCACCCAGACCTTGTGACAGGTTCAGAGAAGGACTCCAGTTATCGCCCACAATGCTGTGATGGTCGAAACGCAGGCCCGGTGTCAGCATGGTGCTGTCGGTCAGCTCCATATTGTTTTCAGCAAACAGGGAGAAAATTTCCGCTTTGGAATACGGGCTACGATCGGTGCTGTTGAAGCCAGGGATGTTGCCGCCCATAAAGGTTTGCGAGTTGGACAGCATGTCTTTCATACGCTGTTGGTTCCATTCGGTACCGAGCGTCAGATTTTGGTTAACCAGCAGATCCAGCGGAATACTGATTTCACTGTGCAGCATGACATCGTTCAGATCGGCATCAACATATTTTTGCGATGCGTTCGGGTCAAAGATCCCTTCTGTACCCCCGGCTAAACCTTCCGGCGTACGGGAGTTACGCGTATGTTCATACTGCACCCAGTTGCTGGTGGTAACGCCGTTATCCCAGCCGCCGTTCCAGGTCAGGGAGTAGTTTTGACGGTACAGACGATTGGTCTCTTTACCGTAGTTATCTTTCACCAGTTGGTTGGTGTTGGTGTTTTGGGTGTCGCCAGCGTACAGGTTGCCCTGGCGGCTATACCCGGCTTCAAGTTCCAGTGACTGGAGTGGAGCGAAATCCCAGCGTACAACGCCGTTGATGTCTTTGTTGATCACACCTTCGCGACCGGCAGGTAACGTGTTGGCATAGGTGCCGGTACGCTCTGACTGATGTCCCTGGTTGATATCCCATGCGTCGGCCTGGGTTTTATCGAGATTACCGTACAGGCGGAAGCTGAAATCCCCACCCATCGGGCCATTAAGGCTAAAGGTGGTACGTTTGGTCGAGCCTTCGTCTTTGTGTTCCGGGGCGTTGAAATAGGTATCCCAGGAACCGTGCCATTCGTTGCTGCCTTTTTTGGTGATGATATTCACCACGCCGCCCGCCGCACCGTTGCCGTAGCGTGCAGCAGCAGGGCCACGCAGTACTTCAATGCGCTCAATCATTTCCGGGGGTACCCAGGAGGTATCACCACGGGTATCGCGCTCGCCGCGCCAGCCCTGACGTACGGAGTTGCGGCTGGTGACTGGCTTACCGTCGATCAGGATCAGGGTGTTTTCTGGTCCCATACCGCGAATATCGATCTGACGGTTGTTACCACGCTGACCGCTGGTTGAGTTACCGGTCAGGTTAACACCAGGCATGGTACGGATGATTTCCGAGACATCGCGAGCGGGAGGATTCTTACGGATTTCATCAGCAGTGATGGTTGAAACGCCTGGCGCCTGCAGGTTCTGTTGGGCGGCAGTGACGACGATGGTGTCTTCATGAGAGACGGCGGCGCTGTCGGTGTTATCTTCTGCCATTGCTGGCAGTGCTACCCCGTAAATACCTAAATTGACCAATAAGGCCAGTGAATGAATCTTGTTGTTCATTGTATGTCCTGCTTTCTTTTAGCCACGAGTACCAATGTGCCGTTTTGAAGCACCAGGCCTGATGTCGCCCGCATCTGCGAAAACTATCCATTCCAGAAAAAGTTCGCAGCGCCAGGTCGGTTTATAAGTGGTGAAATAATGCGCGCGCTTCCCACAGCGCGGTAATACGCTATTGCAAATGCAAATAGTTATCAATAATATTATCAATATATTTCACGCCTAAATAAAAAATTGCACAATAAACATGGGGTTATGACGGTGACGACGTTAATGATGGGAAGCGAAGCGTGGTGGCAGTCAAAACAAGGCCCTGAGTGGGTGCGCGAGGATAGCGGTGATTACCGTGTGACCTTTTGGTGGCGTGATCCGCAGGGAACGGAGAAAACGTCGGCAATTCGTCATGTGTGGGTCTACATTACCGGTGTGACCGATCACCATCAAAATGCCATTCCCCAGTCGATGCAACGCATTGATGGTACAAATGTTTGGTGCTGGAGCACCACTATGAGCGCTCACTGGCGCGGTAGCTACTGCTTTATCCCCTCTGAACGAAACGATATTTTTGCCGCGTTATCTGCTGGTGATACGCCAGACAGAGCGACTCTTCGGGAAGGTTGGCGCCAACTGTTGCCGCAGGCGATTGCCGATCCCCTCAATCCCCAAAGCTGGCAAGGCGGGCGTGGTCATGCGGTTTCGGCGCTGGAAATGCCTGATGCGCCCGTCCAGCCAGGCTGGGATTATCCTGAACCCCCTGACACACCCGCGATATGCCTGCAATGGCGTAGCGCACGGCTGGGTAATACGCGACGCGTGTGGGTATTTACCACTGGCGAGGCCAGCCCTGAGGATCGCCCGCTCGCTATTCTGCTGGATGGCCAGTTTTGGGCGCAAAGTATGCCCGTCTGGCCAGCACTGACTTCACTTACTCACCGCAATCAGCTTCCAGCTGCCGTTTATCTCCTGATCGATGCCATCGACACGTCTCATCGCAGCCATGAGTTGCCGTGTAATGCTGATTTTTGGTTGGCAGTACAGCAGGAGTTGCTGCCACTGGTGAAGGCGACTACCGCGTTCAGCGATGACCCGCAGCGCACCGTGGTGGCCGGGCAAAGTTTTGGCGGATTGTCATCGATGTACGCTGGATTGACCTGGCCTGAACGTTTTGGCTGCGTGCTCAGCCAGTCCGGCTCCTACTGGTGGCCTCATCGTGATAGTCATCAGGATGGGGTGATTATTGAACAACTAAAGGCGGGAGCGTTAAGCGCTCGGGGCCTGCGTATTGTTCTGGAAGCCGGTACTCGCGAACCGATTATTTTTCGCGCGAATCAGAGGCTTTACGCCCAGTTCCCTCCCGATTCACGGTCTTTTTTCTGGCGTCAGGTTGATGGTGGACACGATGCGCTTTGCTGGCGCGGCGGATTGATGCAGGGGCTGATGACGCTCTGGCAACCGCTTATCGACACGATTTAACCGGACGATGTTCCACGACAGGAGTTGAGTATGGAATTCAGTAATCCCTTCGATAACCCGCAGGGGCAGTTTTACATTCTGCAAAACCCACAACGTCAGTTTAGCCTTTGGCCGCAGCAGTGCTCACTTCCTGTTGGCTGGCAGGTTATATGCGAGCCGCAATCTCAGGAAGTATGTCAACAATGGCTGGAGGCGCACTGGACCACGCTGACGCCTGCAAATTATGCCGATCGACAGGAGGCAGAATGACTCAGCGTTTACCGTTAGTTGCGGCTCAGCCGGGTATCTGGATGGCAGAAAAACTCTCCACATTACCCTCGGCATGGAGCGTAGCGCACTACGTAGAATTAACCGGGGAACTGAATGCGTCGTTGCTGGCGAAGGCCGTAGTTGCGGGACAGCAGCATGCCGATACTCTACGCATGCGCTTTACTGAAGATAACGGTGATGTTTGGCAATGGGTTGATCCTGCTCTGACTTTTGCCGAACCTGAGATTATCGATCTGCGCGGAAAATCCGCTCCGCATGAGGCTGCATGCGCGTTAATGCAGGCCGATCTGCAGCAGGACTTACGCGTCGACAGTGGGAAATCGCTGGTCTTTCATCAGCTCTTTCAGGTGGAAGATAACCGCTGGTATTGGTATCAACGTTACCATCACTTGCTGGTCGATGGCTTCAGTTTCCCGGCAATTACCCGCCATATAGTCGCAATCTACAGTGCATGGCAGCGTGGCGAAAAGACGCCTGACTCGCCTTTTACGCCATTTGTCGAAGTGGTGGAAGAGTATCAACAATATCGCGACAGTGACGCGTATCTACGCGATGGCGCTTTCTGGAACGAGCAGCGGCGGCAATTACCGCCACCGGCATCGCTGTCCAGTAAACCGCTGCCGGGACGGGCGACCACTGCGGATATTATTCGCATGAAATTGTCAGCACCTGACGGCTCATTCCGTCAGCTTGCCGCTCGTATGCCCGACGTTCAGCGCGCGGATTTAGCACTGGCTCTGGTTGCATTATGGCTGGGACGTTTATGCAGCCGGATGGATTATGCCGCCGGGTTTATCTTCATGCGACGCATGGGGTCAGCAGCGTTAACGGCAACCGGTCCGGTACTGAATGTTCTGCCATTCGGCGTCAGTCTTGATGCGGCGGAAAGCCTGCCTGAACTGGCGAAACGCCTTGCCGGGCAGCTAAAGAAAATGCGCCGACATCAGCGCTACGATGCGGAGCAAATTGTGCGTGACAGCGGGCGAGCCGCCGGTGAGGAGCCGTTGTTTGGTCCTGTACTGAACGTGAAAATTTTCGACTATCAGTTAGACATTCCCGGTGTACAGGCGCAAACCCATACGCTGGCGACGGGGCCGGTTAACGATCTCGAACTGGCGCTATTTCCGGATGAAAATGGTGGCCTGAGCATTGAAATCCTGGCAAATAAACAGCGTTACGATGAAGCCACGCTGACACAGCATGCCTCGCGTTTAGCAGGTCTTATCGACCAGTTTGCTGAAAATCCGGCGCTGTGCTGCGGCGAGGCAGAGATGCTGCTGCCGACAGAACACGCACAGCTGGCGAAGATTAACGATACTGAAGTTGAGATCCCGTCCACTACGCTAAGTGCGCTGATTGCGACACAAAGCGATAAAACACCGGATGCCCCGGCGCTGGCCGATGCCCGCTATCAGTTCAGCTATCGCGAAATGCGCCATCAGGTGGTTGCGCTGGCAAAACTTCTGCGCGAACACGGCGTGCGGCCGGGAGACAGCGTGGCGGTGGCCTTACCACGTTCCGTTTTCCTTACGCTGGCGCTGCACGGTATTGTCGAAGCCGGAGCCGCCTGGCTACCGCTTGATACCGGATACCCGGACGATCGTCTGCGGATGATGCTGGAAGACGCTAAACCCACGCTGTTAATCACTACCGATGAACAGCTGGCGCGCTTTAGCGATATTCCTGGGCTGGAAAGCCTGTGCTACAACGCGCCTCTGCCAGCGCGCGATTGCACGCCATTGGCGTTATCACAACCAGGCCATACGGCCTATATCATTTTCACCTCCGGATCGACGGGTAGACCAAAGGGGGTGATGGTAGGGCAGACCGCTATCGTTAACCGCCTGCTATGGATGCAAAATCACTATCCGCTGACGGCAGACGATGTGGTGGCGCAAAAAACGCCATGCAGTTTTGATGTTTCGGTATGGGAGTTTTTCTGGCCATTTATTGCCGGTGCAAAACTGGTGATGGCTGAGCCTGAGGCTCACCGTGACCCGATCGCGATGCAACATTTCTTTGCGCAATATGGCATAACGACAACGCACTTTGTGCCGTCAATGCTGGCGGCTTTTGTCGCTTCGCTGACGCCGGAAACGGCGCGGGAGAGCTGCGCCACGCTGAAACAGGTATTCTGCAGCGGTGAAGCCCTGCCGGCAGAGTTATGCCGCGAGTGGGAACAACTGACGCATGCTCCGCTGCACAATTTGTACGGTCCAACTGAAGCAGCAGTCGATGTGAGCTGGTATCCGGCCTGGGGTGAAGAACTCGCCGCAGTGACCGGCAACAGCGTGCCGATTGGCTATCCGGTCTGGAACACCGGCTTGCGGATCCTCGACGCCATGATGCGCCCGGTGCCTGTCGGCGTAGCGGGGGATCTGTATCTGACGGGGATCCAACTGGCGCAAGGGTATCTGGGTCGACCGGATCTGACGGCGAGCCGTTTTATCGCCGATCCGTTTGCGCCGGGTGAACGTATGTATCGTACCGGTGACGTGGCGCGCTGGCTTGAGTCTGGAGCGGTTGAGTATCTTGGGCGTAGTGATGACCAGCTAAAAATTCGCGGGCAGCGCATTGAGCTGGGCGAGATTGACCGGGTGATGCAGATGCTACCCGATGTTGAACATGCTGTTGCCCATGCCTGCGTGTTCAACCAGGCAGCGGCGACAGGTGGCGATGCGCGACAATTGGTGGGATATCTGGTGTCTCAATCGGGTTTACCATTAGATATTCCTGCCTTGCAGGAGCGTCTGCGCGAGAAACTGCCTGCGCATATGGTGCCGACGGTCCTGTTACAACTGGCTGAATTGCCGCTTAGCGCTAACGGTAAGCTGGATCGTAAAGCGCTGCCAATGCCGCAGTTAGCGGCTCGAACGCCAGGACGCGCGCCGCAGCCTGGCACGGAATCAATGATTGCCCAGGCCTTCTCAGCGTTGCTGGCCTGTGAGGTCAATGATGTTGACGCTGACTTCTTTGCGCTTGGTGGCCATTCGTTGCTGGCAATGAAGCTGGCAGCGCAGCTGAGCCAGCTCTTTGCGCGTCAGGTTACGCCGGGGCAGATTATGGTTGCCTCCACAGTCGGACAACTGAGCGCATTGCTGGACGGCGCTGATGACGAACAGTCGCAGCGTCTGGGGTTTGAAGCGTTGCTACCGTTGCGCGAGAGTCATGGTCCGACGCTGTTCTGCTTCCATCCGGCATCGGGCTTTGCTTGGCAATTTAGCGTGCTGTCACGTTATCTCACGTCGCAGTGGTCAATTATTGGTATCCAGTCGCCGCGACCGGATGGGCCAATGCAGACGGCGGAAAACCTCGACGAGGTCTGTGAACATCATCTGGCAACGCTACTGCACCAACAGCCTCATGGTCCCTACTATTTGTTGGGCTACTCGTTGGGTGGCACGCTGGCGCAGGGCATTGCGGCGCGTTTGCGAGCCCGGGGGGAAACCGTCGCGTTCCTTGGCCTGCTGGATACCTGGCCACCGGAGACGCAAAACTGGCAGGAAAAAGAGGCTAATGGATTGGATCCTGCCGTGCTGGCGGAAATCGATCGTGAGCGTGAGGCCTTTCTTGCTGCACAACAAGGGAATGCTTCGGAGGCATTATTCAGCGCTATCGAAGGTAATTACGCCGATGCGGTTCGTTTGTTAACTACGGCGCACAGCGCAAAATTTGATGGCAGAGCAACGTTATTTGTCGCCGAGAAAACGCGCCAGGCCGATCCGCAAACAGCCTGGGCTCCGTGGGTTGGGGAGTTAGCGGTATATAGCCAGGATTGTGCGCATGTCGATATTATTTCCCCGACAGCATTTGAAAGGATAGGTCCCGTTATAAATGCGTTGATCAATAAGTGGTAAACAAATCAGCATTGCGATAGATACCCGTCATACTTCAAGTTGTTTGGGTGTTGGTTACCCCAGTCACTTATCAGGTAAGTGACTGGGGGGGCGAGAAGTTGCTGGCTTCAAGCAACTCGAATAATTTTGGGGGGAGATATTTGAATAAACTTATAATGTAAAAAATATGTTATTAATTTGTGTGTTTTTTTGTTTGTCTCAAACGTAAATGGAAAGGATATTAATTTCTAATACAACATTTGGTAGGCATTTACGTGTAAAGATTGTTTCAAATAATTCTGAGTAGCTGTTAGACTCCGGCTAAGGAAGTATTTTTCTTTTGGCAAAGATTTCAGGTTATACAGAATGTCATCACTCAATATAAAGCAAGATAGAGATTCGGAATTCACTGCTTATCCTCAAACCACAGTAAATGGAAATGAAATTGATTTAGTGGGCCTGATCGAGATTTTATGGCGAGCCAGGACGAAAATCATCGCTACCGTTTTCGCATTTGCCTGCATAGGCCTTCTGGTGTCTTTTCTGCTTCCTCAAAAATGGACCAGCGAGGCGGTTGTAACGCCAGCAGAACCTGTTCAGTGGCAGGAACTTGAGAATACGTTAACCAAATTACGTGTGCTCGACATGGACATTAGCGTCAGCCGTGGGGATGTGTTTAACCTGTTTATCAAAAAATTCCAGTCTCCATTACTTTTGGAAGAATATCTGCGCTCTTCACCCTATGTATTAGAACAATTGAAGGGTGCCGATTTCGACGAAATGGATCTTCATCGGGCGATCGTAAGGCTCAGTGAAAAAATGACAGCGGTTGACAGCAATTTGAGTAAAAAAAATGAAACCGCGCTCTATACCGCATGGACGTTGAGTTTTACTGCACCATTAGCAGAAGAAGCACAGGCGGTACTGACCGGCTATATCCAGTACATTTCCGATCTTACTGAGAAAGAAACGCTTGAGGATATTCGCAACAAACTGGCCATTAAAACCAGCTTTGAGAAAGAAAGACTCGAAATGGATCGGGTAAGGCTCAAGAATCAACTGGAAGCGAATATTCAGCGACTAAACTACTCGCTGGAGATTGCTAATGCTGCGGGAATTAAAAAACCCGTTTACAGCAATGGCCAGGCGGTGAAGGATGACCCTGATTTCTCTATTTCATTGGGTGCTGATGGCATCACGCGTAAATTAGAAATAGAAAAATCGGTAACAGATGTTGCGGAAATTAACGGTGAATTACGTAATCGCCAATATCACGTTGAACAGCTGTTATCGACGAATGTGAATGACGTCAATTTTACGCCGTTTAAATATCAACGTTCACCTTCACTACCGGTGAAAAAAGATGGACCGGCTAAATCGATGATCATTATTCTGGCAGCTTTGCTTGGTGGAATGATAGCGTGCGGTGGGGTGTTGCTGAGCCATGCCATGATGCATCGTAAACACAATGCAGAATTCCTGGGGCAGTCGTTGGTGTGAGTGATTTTGTATGGCGGCGGAAATGTCGCCATACACTACATCCCGTTATTTCTTGCGCCCAAGCGGCACTACTAACGGTGTTCCTGCAACGGGATCATCAATAATCATACAACGCAATCCATAGATTTTTTCGATGAGTTCCGCCGTGACAATCTCTTTTGGCGCACCCTCGGCAATGATTTTTCCATCACGAAGTGCAATCAGGTGCGTGGCATAGCGACAGGCCTGATTAAGGTCGTGCAGAACAGCGGCCAGCGTATATCCTTTCTCACGATTTAGCTCGCTCAGCAGTTCCAGCAGATCGATCTGATGGCTGATATCCAGCCAGGTGGTTGGCTCATCAAGCAACATAATGGATGTTTCCTGTGCCAGCACCATCGCTATCCATGCGCGCTGACGCTGTCCACCGGAAAGGGTATCCACGCTTTGTGCCGCCAGGTGGGTGATGCCCGTGGCTTGCATAGCATTTGCCACTGCGTTTTCATCTTCTTGGCGCCAACGGGTAAATAACGGCTGATGCGGGTAGCGACCGCGGGCAACCAGCTCCTGTACGGTAATATCGCCAGGCGTGGTGGCGTTTTGTGCTAACAGACCAATTCTGCGCGCGACCTCTTTACTGGCGTAGTGCTGAATATGCTCCCCGTCCAGCCAGACCTTGCCGTGTTCAGGCGTCATCAGGCGGCTTAACGTGCGTAACAGCGTCGACTTACCGCAACCGTTAGGGCCAATTATTGCGGTAAAGTGGCCGTCGGGAATTGATACATTAAGGTTTTCTGCCACGGTAAATTTGCCATAACCCAGCGTTAACTGGTCGCCACGCAAACGGGCTACTGATTCGGTCATTTTTTGCGGGACTCCTGAATTAACAAGACGATAAGATAAATACCGCCGAGGCTTACGGTGACAACGCCAACCGGAAGCTGATAAGGCATAAATAGCTGTTGGGCGCATAAATCGGCCATCAGCAGTAGCAATGCGCCGCACAGTGCTGACTGGGTTAATCCCCAACGTGCCGTGCCACTAAGCCGGCGGGCAATATGCGGTGCGACAAGTGCAATAAAAGAAATTGGGCCAGCCAGCGCAGTGGCTGCAGCGGTCAGAACAACCGCAACCAGCATCATCATCAGACGCGAGCGTTCTACGCTGACTCCCAGCGCGCAGGCGCTGTCATCGCCCATTTCTAACAAACGCAGACGGCGCACCAGCAGTGCGGCACATACCAACATCACGATAATCAGCGGTGCAGAAGGCCAGGTTTTAGCCCAGGTCAGACCGTTGAGCGATCCGGCGTTCCACAATCCAGCCGTCAACGCGGTTTCTAAAGACGCCTTCAGCAGCAGCCAGGTATTAAACGCCACCAGCATGGCACGAATGCCGATACCGATAATGATAAGTCGGAAAGTGTCGATACCATTACGCCATGCCAGCGCCCAGACCACCAGTGAGGTCAGGATCCCGCCGAGCATCGCCGCCAGCGCGATAGCGGTAAGATGCTGACCAAATAACACCATTGCTACCAGAACACCGCTCCAGGCTCCGGTATTGAAGCCCATTACGTCCGGACTGCCCAGTGGGTTACGCATCAGCGACTGGAATATCGCGCCGCTAATGCCCAGGGCCGCACCAATCAACAGCGCCATCAATACGCGCGGTAAACGCCATTCGGTCACAACCAGTGTAATGCTGCGCGGCGCATCGCCCAGCAGAGCGGCAATAATCTGTTGGGTTTCCAGCGTTACGACGCCGCTACGCAGGCTCCACAAGCCGACGGCGAGGCAGCCTACAATGAGCAGCAGACAACTGATAAGCAATCTGCGGGGAAAATGCATCATGCACCACCTCCGCGTTGTTTACGCCGAACCAGGAAGATCAGTACCGGTGCGCCGATAAACGCGCTGACTACGGAGACGCGCAATTCGCCGGGGACAATCAGACGACCGATGATATCGGCAATCAGCAGCAAAGAGGGGGTTGCGAGTAGGGTCACTGGTAGCGACCAGCGATGATCGGCTCCCACCAGCCAGCGTGCCATATGTGGCATCATCAGGCCGATAAAGGCGATAGGACCGACAATAGCGGTTGCGCTACCGCACAGTACGGTAATCACCAACAGACCAATAAGTTGGGTGCGGGCGACTTTGCTACCCAGCGCGGTAGCGGTGTCGCTTCCCAGGCTCAGGCTGTTCAGGGAACGGCTCAGAAACAACGCGACAGCACCGGCAATAAGCACTGGAGCCAGCACCACTTTCAACGTTTGCAGGCTACGAATATCCAGCGATCCCGCTTGCCAGAAACGCAGCTGATCATAGACGTCCGGGTTGAGCAGGGCGATACCGCTGGATAATCCCTCCAGCACTGCCCCCAGCGCGACACCTGCCAGCGTCAGACGCACCGGGCTTAACTGTCCTCCACCCTGACTGCCGGTAAATGCCACAATCAGCGATGCGGCCAGCGCTCCGGAAAAGGCCATCAACAACTGCTCTTGCGGGGAGGAAAAACCGAACAGCGATGCACCCAGCACAATGGCAAAGCTGGCCCCGGAATTGACACCGAGAATGCCTGGATCGGCAAGTGGGTTACGTGTGAGCGTCTGCATTAATGCGCCAGCCAATCCCAGCGCACCGCCTGCAAGGAGTCCTGCCAGCGTGCGCGGAAGTCGCGCATCCAGCACGATGGTGCAATCAGCACTTTGACAGGTGCCGGTCAGCGCATCCAGAACCGCAGACGCGGGTATCGACCTGGCGCCAATAACCAGACTTAATGCGGTGGAGAGAACAAGTAATAACAATAGTCCGGGCACGGCAAAGGCGCGTGTCACGGAAACAGAGCATGACATATCAACTTCCCTGATAATGATAGTAATTATCGTTATCGATCTTATTTGGGTATGTTAGCATGTGCAGCCACAGAATGGATATTTAAAAAAACAGGTATGCACCTCATTCTTCAGGCTGCGACCTCAATGAGAGCATGTATCTTAAGGCTTTGTAATGAATAGAAAACCCTGGCTGCTGAATCTCAGCCTGTTAAAGACTCATCCTGCATTTCGCGCAGTCTTCCTTGCCCGTTTTATTTCCATCGTCTCTCTGGGGCTACTCGGTGTCGCGGTTCCGGTACAGATCCAGATGATGACCCAGTCTACCTGGCAGGTCGGTCTGTCGGTGACGTTAACCGGTAGCGCAATGTTTATTGGTCTGATGGTTGGTGGTGTACTGGCCGATCGTTATGAGCGCAAAAAGGTGATCCTGCTGGCACGCGGAACCTGTGGTATCGGGTTTATTGGTCTGTGCCTGAATGCGCTACTCCCGGAGCCTTCACTGCTGGCTATTTATATTCTGGGCTTATGGGACGGTTTTTTTGCCTCGCTGGGTGTGACGGCGCTGCTGGCGGCGACTCCAGCGCTGGTTGGGCGTGAAAATCTGATGCAGGCCGGGGCGATTACCATGCTGACGGTACGTCTCGGGTCGGTTATTTCACCGATGATTGGCGGGGTATTACTCGCCACCGGCGGCGTTGAGTGGAACTATGGTTTGGCAGCCGCGGGAACCTTTATTACCTTGCTACCGCTGCTCAGTCTTCCTGCATTGCCACCGCCACCGCAACCACGTGAACACCCGCTCAAATCGCTGCTGGCGGCGTTTCGCTTTCTGCTCGCCAGCCCGCTGATCGGCGGCATTGCGTTGCTTGGCGGCCTTCTGACGATGGCCAGTGCGGTGCGTGTCCTTTACCCCGCGCTGGCCATCGGCTGGCAGATGTCTGCAGCACAGATTGGTCTGCTGTATGCCGCCATTCCGCTGGGTGCCGCAGTGGGGGCATTGACCAGTGGGCAACTGGCGCACAGCGTTCGCCCTGGTTTAATCATGCTGGCCTCTACTGTGGCCTCTTTCTTCGCCATCGGATTGTTTGCGTTGATGCCGGTCTGGGCGCTGGGCGTTATCTGCCTCGCGCTGTTCGGCTGGCTGAGTGCGGTCAGTTCTCTGTTGCAGTACACGATGTTACAGACGCAGACGCCGGAAGCGATGCTCGGGAGAATTAACGGTTTGTGGACCGCGCAAAATGTGACCGGAGATGCCATTGGTGCGGCGCTGTTAGGCGGCCTGGGCGCGATGATGACGCCGGTAGCATCGGCGAGCGCCAGTGGATTTGGTCTGGTAATTGTTGGCCTGTTATTGCTGCTGTTACTGGGGGAACTACGTCGATTCCGTCAGGCACCGCCAGAACCCGATATCGCCTGAGGGTTTATCTGACCTGTGCCCTAAGCCGGGTAAGGCAAAGCCTTCACCCGGCAATGATGTAAAGCGGCTTCGACTTAACTAAACAGTGCAGCGAGACGTTGTAGTAACAGTGTGGCGCTGTAGTAATCCAGACGGAACGTTTCGGTTCCCAGCGCGTAAACGCGTTTATTTTGCACTGCAGGCAGGTGTGCAAGCAGGGGATTCGCGTAAATGGCGTCAGCGTCTTTGCTGTCTCCCGCAAACAGAAACAGCGCTTCACCGTTCAGACCTGTCGCCAGGTTTTCACCACCAAGCTGGATGATATCGTGACGTTTACCCTGGCTCTGGCTGGTGTGCAGTCCGGCAGGCAGTGGTGCCAGCGTGAATCCCAATTGTTCCATCAGCTTGCCCTGCGCAGACTCTGGTGTCCACAGATTGGCGCTATGCGCGGCAGCGGTATACACCAGTGCGCTAACAGGCTGCGGCGGCAGGGTAATACGCTGTTTGACCGCCAGCAGTTGTTTATCAAACTCGGCAATACGCGCCGCTGCCTGTTCCTCATGACCGGTGATTTCACCTAACTGCGTCAGCAGTGATTGCCAGCTTTTGTCGTCGTAATTAATGATAAGCGTTGGGGCAATGGTGGAAAGTTGATCGTAGAGCGCGAGAGCGGAATCTCCTCCGGTGGCGCTGATCAGAATCAGGTCGGGCATTTGTGCCGCAACGGCTTCGGCGCTCGGTTCACCAATATACAGGCGGCTCAGCTTGCGGGCTTTTGCCACGTCACTCCACTGGCGTAAAAATCCCTGAGCGTCACCAATGCGATTGTTTGGCGTGGTAGCGCCGCTGGCGATGATGGGCGCATCAATGGCCAGCAGAGAGCCAGTCAGAGTGACGCTGGTGGAAACAATACGTTGAGGCTTTTGTTCCAGCGTGTGCGTCCCCCGGCTGTCGGTAACCTGACGCGGCCAGTCAGCGGCATGACTTAAAGAAATTCCTGAAATAGACAGTCCAACCAGTAAGAGCGCAGTGCGGTAAAAAGCGAGGAGTCTCACAAATAAGCTTCCTGTTATCAATGTAGTTAATGCTTCTCATTTTCATTGTTACGGGACAGGTATGCAAGCCTAAGTCGCACATTGTGCTACCGCAAGAGTTGACATGCTGTCGCTTTGCTTTTAGGTTAGCGACCGAAAATATAAATGATAATCATTATTAAAACCTTTATCATTTTTTGGAGGATGATATGGATACGTCACTGGCCGAGGAAAAAACGCAGACTATGGCAACTCTCGCTCCCGACAATTTTTTCTTTATGTCGCCGTATCGTAGCTTTACGACGTCAGGATGCTTTGCCCGCTATGCGGAACCGGCAATTGATGGCGATTCGCCAGACAGCCCTTTCCAACAGAAAATGCACGCACTGTTTGCCGATGCTAAATCGCAGGGTATCGCAAACCCCATCATGGTTGGAGCTATTCCTTTTGATACCCGCCAGCCGTCATCACTGTTTATTCCTGAGTCATGGCAGACTTTCTCCCGCACGGAGAAGCAAAAATCATCACGTTACTTTACCGCGCATCAGTCACTGAGCGTCATTGAGCGTAAATCGATCCCGGAACAGGACTTTTTTGAACAGATGGTTTCCCGGGCGGCAGCGCTGACGGCAACTCCGGAAGTTGACAAAGTGGTGCTGTCACGCCTGATCGATATCGAGACGGATGCTGTCATTGACAGCGGTGCGCTGCTGGAACGTCTGGTGGCGCAAAATCCGGCGAGCTACAACTTCCATGTGCCATTAGAAGATGGTGGCGTCCTGCTCGGTGCCAGCCCTGAATTGCTGTTACGTAAAGAGGGCGAACATTTTAGCTCACTGCCGCTGGCGGGTTCTGCTCGTCGTCAGCCGGATGATGTACTGGATCGGGAAGCGGGTATCCGCCTGCTGGCCTCCGAGAAAGACCGACATGAACATGAACTGGTGACGCAGGCGATGAAAACGGTTTTGCGCGAACGCAGTAGTGAACTGCAACTCCCGTCATCTCCTCAACTGGTGACGACACCAACGCTTTGGCACCTCGGTACACCGTTTGAAGGTAAAGCCAACGCCCAGGAGAATGCGCTGACGCTGGCATGCCTGCTGCACCCAACACCTGCGCTGAGCGGCTTCCCGCATCAGGTCGCCACGAAATTGATCGCTGAACTGGAGCCATTTGACCGTGAACTGTTTGGCGGCATCGTCGGTTGGTGTGATGCCGAAGGTAATGGCGAATGGGTGGTCACGATCCGTTGCGCGAAACTGCTGCGCAATCAGGTGCGTTTCTTCGCTGGTGCCGGAATTGTCCCTGCCTCATCTCCTGTTGCGGAGTGGCGCGAAACTGGCGCCAAGCTTTCGACTATGTTGAATGTTTTTGGACTGCATTAAGAGCCTGGTCCATCAGGTTATTTTATTTGCCAGTTTGGACACGGACAGCGCGGAGCAACCGGATTGTACTTGTAGTACGTGAGGATTGTGAGCACTGCCCAGGGGCAAACTGGCTGCAACAATATACGCCTTATTGACAGGCTCTAAGGAGTGATGATGAGTATTCCTTTCACCCGTTGGCCGGAAGAATTTGCCCGTCGCTACCGTGAAAAAGGCTACTGGCAGGATCTGCCACTGACTGACATTTTAACCCGCCATGCCGACAGCGATCACACGGCAGTCATTGATGGGGAACGCCATCTTAGTTACCGACAGCTTAACCAGGCGGCTGACAATCTCGCCTGCAGTTTGCGTCGTCAGGGGATCAAACCCGGAGAAACTGCGCTGGTGCAGTTGGGCAATGTGGCCGAGTTGTATATCACTTTCTTTGCGCTGCTTAAGCTGGGTGTTGCGCCCGTTTTTGCATTGTTCAGCCATCAGAGAACAGAGCTTAATGCTTATGCGACACAAATTGAGCCAGCGCTGCTGATTGCCGATCGCCAGCACGCGCTGTTCGCCGGTGACGATTTTCTGAACACGTTTGTAGCGCAGCACAACTCCGTGCGCGTGGTGCTGTTGCTCAATGATGAGGGTGAGCACAACCTGCAAAATGCGATAAGCCAGCCTGCTGCTGATTTTAGCGCCACGCCGTCGCCTGCCGATGAAGTGGCGTATTTCCAGCTTTCCGGTGGTACCACCGGCACACCAAAGCTGATCCCGCGCACTCATAACGATTACTACTACAGCGTGCGTCGCAGTAATGAGATTTGTCATTTTACTGAGCAAACGCGTTATTTGTGCGCTATTCCGGCGGCGCATAACTACGCCATGAGTTCACCAGGTTCGCTGGGCGTATTCCTGGCGGGTGGAACCGTGGTACTGGCGGCCGATCCGAGCGCGACGCTGTGCTTCCCGCTGATCGAAAAGCATCAGGTTAACGTTACGGCGCTGGTGCCGCCTGCGGTGAGTCTTTGGCTACAGGCGATTGGAGAGTGGGGCAGCAATGCGCAACTGGCTTCCCTGACGCTGCTTCAGGTGGGGGGGGCGCGACTTTCCGCAACGCTGGCGGCACGTATCCCGGCGGAAATTGGCTGCCAGTTGCAGCAGGTCTTTGGTATGGCGGAAGGGCTGGTGAACTACACCCGTCTGGACGACAGCCCGGAACGCATCATCAATACCCAGGGGCGGCCAATGTGTCCGGATGATGAAGTCTGGGTAGCGGATGCTGATGGTAACCCTTTACCACAGGGCGAAACAGGACGCCTGATGACGCGTGGCCCGTACACTTTCCGTGGTTATTTCAAAAGCCCCGAGCACAATGCCAGCGCGTTTGATGCTAACGGGTTTTATTGCTCCGGCGATCTGATCTCTATCGATCAGGATGGTTACATCACCGTGCAAGGGCGTGAGAAAGATCAGATCAACCGGGGTGGGGAGAAGATCGCCGCGGAAGAGATTGAAAACCTGTTACTGCGTCATCCGGCGGTGATCCACGCTGCGCTGGTCAGTATGGATGATGAGCTGATGGGTGAGAAAAGCTGTGCCTGGCTGGTGGTTAAAGAGCCGCTGCGTGCGGTACAGGTACGTCGTTTTCTGCGCGAGCAGGGCGTGGCGGAGTTCAAATTACCGGACCGTGTGGAGTGCGTTGAGTCATTGCCGCTGACCCCGGTCGGTAAAGTGGATAAAAAACAATTACGTCAGTGGCTGGCATCACGCTCACTGGCCTGAAGGAGAATAAAAGATGGCGATTCCTAAACTGCAGGCTTATGCACTGCCCACAGCGCTTGATGTTCCGGTGAACAAAGTCGACTGGGCGTTTGAACCAGAGCGTGCTGCGCTGTTGGTACACGATATGCAGGATTACTTTATCAGCTTCTGGGGCGAGAATTGCCCGATGATGAAGCAGGTGGTGGCGAACATCGCCGCGCTGCGCCAGTACTGCAAAGAACACAATATCCCCGTCTATTACACCGCACAGCCGAAAGATCAGAGCGATGAAGATCGGGCCCTGCTTAATGATATGTGGGGACCGGGTCTGACACGCTCGCCTGAGCAGCAAAAAATCGTTGATGCGCTGGCGCCGGACGAAGCGGATACCATTCTGGTGAAATGGCGTTACAGCGCATTCCATCGCTCTCCGCTGGAACAGATGCTGAAAGAGACCGGACGTAATCAGCTGATTATTACCGGCGTTTATGCCCATATCGGGTGTATGACTACGGCAACGGATGCCTTTATGCGCGATATCAAGCCGTTTATGGTGGCCGATGCGCTGGCGGACTTTAGTCGTGACGAACACATGATGTCGCTGAAATATGTGGCAGGGCGTTCCGGTCGCGTGGTGATGACGCAGGAGTTATTGCCGGCACCTGTTCCCACCAGCAAAGAGGCACTACGCAGCGTTATTCTGCCGCTGCTGGATGAATCCGATGAGCCGATGGATGATGAAAATCTAATCGACTACGGCCTGGATTCAGTGCGTATGATGGCGCTGGCGGCACGCTGGCGTAAAGTGCATAGCGATATCGACTTCGTGATGCTGGCGAAAAATCCGACGATTGACGCCTGGTGGAAACTGCTTTCCCGCGAGGTGAAGTAATGGCCGGGTTTGATTTCGCAGGTAAAACTGTCTGGGTGACTGGCGCAGGTAAAGGTATTGGTTACACCACGGCACTGGCGTTTGTTGACGCCGGTGCGCGGGTAACAGGGTTTGATCGTGAGTTTTCTCAGGATGTGTACCCGTTTGCCACTGAAGTGTTGGATGTGGCAAATGCCGGGCAGGTGGCTGAGGTGTGCCAGCGCGTGTTGCAAAAGAGTGAGCGGCTGGATGTGCTGGTCAATGCCGCTGGGATTTTGCGTATGGGGCCAACCGACGCACTGAGCCAGGAAGACTGGCAGCAGACGTTTGCTGTCAATGTCGGTGGCGCGTTTAATCTGTTTCAGCAGACGATGGCGCAGTTTCGTCGCCAGCAGGGCGGGGCGATAGTGACCGTAGCTTCTGATGCAGCGCACACGCCGCGGATCGGTATGAGTGCTTATGGGGCGTCAAAAGCCGCGCTGAAAAGCCTGGCACTGACTGTCGGTCTGGAACTGGCAGGCAGCGGTGTGCGCTGTAATGTGGTTTCTCCTGGATCGACCGATACTGATATGCAGCGTACGTTGTGGGTCAGTGATGACGCCGAACAGCAGCGTATTCGTGGGTTTGGCGAGCAGTTTAAGCTCGGTATTCCGTTAGGGAAAATCGCCCGTCCGCAGGAAATTGCCAACACCATTTTATTCCTCGCCTCCGATCTGGCCAGCCATATTACTTTGCAGGATATCGTGGTGGACGGCGGCTCTACGCTGGGAGCATGACGATGATCTGGAAACGACATTTAACCCTTGATGAACTGAATGCAACCAGTCAGAACACGCTGGTTGCGCATTTAGGTATCAACTATACCCGACTGGGTGATGATGTACTGGAAGCCGAAATGCCGGTGGATGCTCGTACCCATCAGCCGTTTGGTCTGCTGCATGGTGGCGCGTCGGCGGCGCTGGCGGAAACGCTGGGATCGATGGCGGGCTACCTGATGACTCGCGACGGACAATGTGTGGTGGGCACGGAGTTGAACGCGACGCACCATCGCGCGGTTTCGCAGGGAAAAGTGCGTGGTGTTTGCCAACCGTTGCATCTCGGTCGTCAAAACCAAAGCTGGGAAATCGTGATTTTCGATGAGCAGGGACGCCGCTGCTGTACCTGTCGTTTAGGAACTGCGGTGATGGGGTGAAGTTGCCGACAGAGTAAAATGAAATTGCATTGTTAACAGGTAAATGAAGTGATCTAGTTAACAATGCAATGTAAATAGTCAGTAGTGTCTCGGGTTTATGTGGTTGTCAGGTTGTTAAATCCGGAAAAGATGTTATAGAAACAAAATGTAACATCTTTCTGGAACACGCAAACGGATAACAACTATGAACAAATCAGGGAAATACCTCGTCTGGACATTGCTCTCCGTCATGGGAGCATTTGCCCTGGGATATATTGCGTTAAACCGTGGTGAACAGATCAACGCGCTGTGGATAGTGGTAGCGTCGGTCTGTGTCTATCTTATTGCCTATCGTTTTTATGGCCTGTACATCGCTAAAAATGTACTGGCGCTTGACCCGACGCGTATGACGCCAGCCGTGCGCCATAACGACGGTCTGGATTATGTTCCCACCGATAAAAAAGTGCTGTTTGGTCACCATTTTGCGGCAATCGCCGGGGCAGGTCCGTTAGTCGGTCCGGTGCTGGCGGCGCAGATGGGCTATCTGCCGGGGATGATCTGGCTGCTGGCCGGGGTAGTTCTGGCGGGCGCGGTGCAGGACTTTATGGTGCTGTTTGTTTCAACCCGTCGCGATGGCCGTTCCCTTGGCGAACTGGTGAAAGAAGAGATGGGGCCGACGGCAGGCGTTATTGCGCTGGTGGCATGCTTCATGATTATGGTGATTATCCTCGCGGTACTGGCGATGATCGTCGTCAAAGCGCTGACTCACAGCCCGTGGGGAACCTACACCGTGGCGTTCACCATCCCGCTGGCGATCTTTATGGGCGTTTATCTGCG
Source organism: Citrobacter sp. Cm046 (assembly GCF_030333065.1). Classification (NCBI taxonomy): domain Bacteria; kingdom Pseudomonadati; phylum Pseudomonadota; class Gammaproteobacteria; order Enterobacterales; family Enterobacteriaceae; genus Citrobacter; species Citrobacter sp. Cm046. The sequence goes on from NZ_JAOWGP010000036.1 coordinate 417,011, forward strand.
CTATCTGCGTCCAGGTCGCATTGGTGAAGTGTCAGTCATTGGCCTGGTGTTCCTGGTATTTGCCATTATTTCCGGCGGTTGGGTTGCTGAAAGCCCGACCTGGGCACCGTACTTTGACTTTACCGGCGTGCAACTGACCTGGATGCTGGTGGGCTACGGTTTTGTGGCAGCCGTGCTGCCGGTATGGCTGCTGCTGGCTCCGCGTGATTACCTCTCTACCTTCCTGAAAATCGGGACGATTGTTGGCCTGGCGGTGGGTATTTTGATCATGCGCCCGACGCTGACCATGCCTGCGTTAACCAAGTTCGTTGACGGTACCGGTCCGGTGTGGACAGGTAACCTGTTCCCGTTCCTGTTTATTACTATTGCCTGCGGGGCGGTGTCTGGCTTCCATGCGCTGATCGCTTCCGGTACTACGCCGAAGATGCTGGCGAATGAAGGGCAGGCCTGTTTTATCGGCTACGGTGGGATGTTGATGGAGTCCTTTGTCGCCATTATGGCGCTGGTCTCCGCCTGTATCATCGATCCGGGCGTTTACTTTGCGATGAACAGCCCGATGGCGGTGCTGGCTCCGGCGGGTACAGTAGATGTGGTGGCTTCTGCAGCACAGGTAGTGAGCAGTTGGGGCTTTGCGATCACCCCGGATACTCTGCATCAAATCGCCAATGAGGTCGGGGAGCAATCCATTATTTCCCGCGCAGGTGGTGCACCAACGCTGGCTGTGGGGATGGCGTACATTCTGCACGGTGCGCTGGGTGGCATGATGGATGTTGCGTTCTGGTATCACTTCGCGATTTTGTTTGAGGCGCTGTTTATTCTGACGGCGGTTGATGCCGGTACACGAGCCGCGCGCTTTATGCTGCAAGACTTGCTGGGCGTGGTGTCGCCGAGCCTGAAGCGTACCGACTCGCTGCCTGCTAACCTGCTGGCGACGGCGCTATGCGTACTGGCCTGGGGTTACTTCCTGCACCAGGGCGTGGTGGATCCATTAGGTGGTATCAACACTTTGTGGCCGCTGTTTGGTATCGCCAACCAGATGCTGGCAGGTATGGCGCTGATGCTGTGTGCCGTGGTCTTGTTCAAGATGAAGCGCCAGCGTTACGCATGGGTAGCCCTGGTACCAACGGCGTGGCTGCTGATTTGTACGCTGACCGCTGGCTGGCAGAAAGCGTTTAGCCCTGATGCGAAAATTGGTTTCCTGGCTATCGCTAACAAGTTCCAGGCTATGATCGACAGCGGTAACATTCCGGCACAGTATACTCAGTCACAGCTTACGCAACTGGTGTTTAACAACCGTCTTGACGCCGGGCTGACTGTCTTCTTCATGGTTGTCGTGGTGGTACTGGGTCTGTTCTCCATCAAAACAGCGCTGGCAGCACTGAAAGAGGACAAACCAACATCGAAAGAAACACCGTACGAACCGATGCCAGAGAATGTTGAAGAGATTGTGGCGCAGGCGAAAGGCGCGCACTAAAATTCTCTTAACCAATAAGCCCTCTCCTGAACGGGGAGGGCGTTTGTACGACAGGGAATTACTATGTTTGAAACGCTCTCAAAAGCCGGCAAATATTTAGGCCAAACCGCCCGATTAATGATTGGCGTGCCAGATTACGACAATTATGTTGAGCATATGCGCGTCACACATCCGGACCTGGCACCTATGAGCTATGAGGAATTCTTCCGTGAGCGGCAGGATGCGCGCTATGGTGGGAAAGGCGGCGCACGCTGCTGTTAATGCTCTTCATCTCACACGCTAAACGACTCCACCTTTTCAAATGCGGCACGCAGGGTTGCTGGTGTTAATGTCACCGGCAGCGCGTGAATAGATTCCACCGGGCGCAGAGTATGCGCAATCACTTTATCGATCTCGGCGTGGTTAGTGATATCTACTTCTAACTGGGCCAGCCGGGTAGGTAAATTGAAGCGCTGATAAGCGGCAATCAATTGCGCCAGCACATCGTCTTGTCCCAGCAGCGCGCTCTGCACCAGTATGCCGTACGCCACTTTGGTGCCATGTAAAAATTTCTCCGTCTGTGGGAGCACGGTCAGGCCATTATGTACCGAATGTGCTGCTGCCACGCGAGTGTAACGCTCACCCAGACCACCAACCATTCCACCACCAGCAATAATCGCATCCACCACATCGCAAAAAGCCTGGGTCAGTTCGCCGTGCTGTTTATCTGCCAGCGCCTGTTCGCTGCTTTCGAGCAGGACGTCGCGGATCGCCAGTGCGCCGTTGAGCCCAAGACGTACGGTTAGTGGCAAGGTTTCGGGTTGTGGCGCAAGTACGACGGCTTCATACCACTTCGCCAGCGTGTCACCGATACCCGCCAGTAAATACTCCTCCGGTGCATTGAGTAGGATCCTCGGCTCCACCAGCACCAGGAAATTGGCATCATCGAATATTTCGAAATGCAGTGCCTGACCGGCATCGTTATACCAGACAGAGAGGGGAGTCCAGGCCGCGCAGGTGGCGGCAATGGTTGGGATTGCCACGAAAGGCAAATTCAGCCGACGAGCCAGCGCTTTAGCCGTGTCGAGCAGTGCTCCGCCGCCCACGCCAATCACTATGCTGCGGTCATCTCCCGCATCTTTTGCCAGTTGGCACACATCTGTTTCACTGCAATGTCCGGTAAAGAGCAGATGCTTTGCACCGGTGAGATTAAACGCCTCGGGCAGCCAGGGACGGGCAGCGGCGATGGCCCGTTCGCCATAAACCCAGACGGCGCGCGCGAGTTGCCCGGCAGAGAAAAAATCTTCCAGCCTGGAAAGGCTACCGGTATGGGAAAAATAATTGGCCGGGCCGGTGACGACGCGAATCTCGGTATTACTCATGTTGTGTTGTCCTTTTGGCTGTCCTGTCGAGGCAGGTTATTTTTATATAGACGTCTGAACGTCTTGATTGCCAAATACTAGCATCGTGTTATAGTGGCTTCAACAACAACATCACCCGCTGGGATAACAATAATGAGTAATAACCCGCTGATTGTGCAAAGCAAACTGCCAAATTTAGGTACCACTATATTCACGCAAATGAGCGCGCTGGCGCAGGCACATCAGGCGATTAACCTCTCCCAGGGTTTTCCTGATTTTGACGGCCCGCACTATTTACAACAACGCCTGGCATATCATGTGGCGCAGGGCGCGAACCAGTATGCGCCGATGACGGGTGTACAGCCGCTTCGCGAAGCCATCGCTGACAAAACCGCCGGGTTGTACGGCTACAAGCCAGATGCTGATAGCGAAGTTACGATCACCGCAGGTGCGACAGAAGCGTTGTATGCCGCTATTACAGCTTTGGTTCGACCCGGAGATGAGGTTATCTGTTTTGATCCCAGCTACGATAGCTATGCGCCTGCAGTGGCGTTATCCGGTGGCGTAGTGAAACGCATTGCGTTGCAACCGCCGCATTTTCGTGTGGACTGGCAGGAGTTTGCCGGGTTACTCAGCGATCGTACCCGCTTGGTTATTCTCAATACGCCGCATAATCCTTCCGCGACAGTCTGGTGCAATGCGGATTTCGACGCGCTGTGGCAGGCGATTAAAGGGCATGAGATTTTTGTCGTTAGCGATGAAGTCTATGAACATATCTGCTTTGCCGCGCACGGGCACTCCAGCGTGCTGGCGCATCCGCAGTTGCGGGAGCGAGCTGTCGCCGTTTCGTCGTTTGGAAAAACCTATCATATGACCGGCTGGAAGGTCGGGTACTGCGTTGCGCCACAGGCCATCAGCGCAGAGTTACGCAAAGTGCATCAGTATTTGACCTTTTCAGTCAACACGCCGGCACAGCTGGCGCTGGCGGATATGCTGCGGGCAGATCCAGCGCATTATCGTGACCTGCCGACGTTTTATCAGAAAAAACGTGATGTTCTGGTGGATGCGCTGCGTGACAGTCGGCTGGAAATTTTGCCCTGTGAAGGGACTTATTTTCTGCTGATCGATTACAGTGCAGTCTCTGAACTCAACGATGTTGAGTTTTGCCAGTGGCTGACCAAAGAGGTAGGTGTCGCGGCAATCCCGCTGTCCGTTTTCTGCGCCGATCCTTTCCCACATAAACTGATTCGTCTGTGTTTTGCCAAGCAAGAATCGACGCTGTTGGCGGCGGCAGAACGCCTGTCTTCGCTGTAGCTATTTCACAGTCCAGGCTTTGGAAAATCGACGGTCGGTAAATAACTCTTGCAGGCCGTTGATTTGTTTCAGTCGCAACACCTCGTCATTATCCATTCCCAACTCTGTGCTTATTTTCTCTTCGCTCCAGCCCAGTTGCGACAACTCTCTCACGATTTCAGACATGGCGTGAATTTGATGCCGCCCGCGGGCACGGTTATGGCGGATTGTCGCCGCCATACGTTCATGGCGTTCACGATGTAAACAGGTGACGGGAAGATAACCTTTTAACCGTGCTTTCAGTGAAGGTTTGTTTTTGCCTATTTCATGGCGGTGAAAACCATCGACAATCTCATACTCTTCTGCGCTTGATTCAACGACGACAATAGGTTGTGTGAATCCATCTGCCTCAATGGATTTCAGTAGCAGTTTTTTCTCCGGAGGAGCAACGTTGTTCGGGTTGTAATCATTCGGAGAGATATGTTCGTTTTTTATCCATAACACGCAATCTACCGGTTCATTACGAAATGGACTGACGCTGTGAATTGCCATTCTGAATTCATTGATGGCATCAATTCGTTCTTCTTCTGACAAACCAGAAAGAAACCCGGTAATTTCCTGAGTTAATCGATGTTGCATAAGAGTCCCCATTCGTGACGTTTTGCTTTCATACGATCGCTATAACGTTGGTAGTTTTTAGGTTTAGTGGGACTAAATGAAAGGGCGCGGCACCAGTAGTCATTATTCAGGAGCACTTTGCAAATACGCCGCCACGACGGAATATCTTTTGAACCAATATCACCCTCTTGCATCAGAGGAATGTCATCTATTCCCTTATTCCTGTACCACTGTAAGTAGACCGCAATTTTGTTGCGGTAATGTTCTGCCGTTGGCACTGGCATGCTGTTCAACAGTAACAGGGCATACTCTTTCCAGTCTAAGTGCTCTGGCTTCAATATTTTCCGGTGACCGTAAAAATGGTTGTCCTGCCCGGCATAAATACCACCACTTTTCACGCCGCTAACGCGGGCGCACATGGCTGCCCAGCGCTCAGGCTCTATAACATGATACAGCCATAGCCCCTGGCGTTGTTCCGGTCCAAACGGTTCACAAATACGCATGTAACGTGTAGGAACGCCAGCCTGATACATCAGGTTATACAAGGGATTACACGGCTTTTGCGTTTTAGCGAACCACGTCCAGATGTCAGCAGTTTTCCAGTCATAAATGGGATAGATATACCAGGTATGCCCCCCAGGCGCTGAGGTGGTCCAGGGTTTATCATCGGCAAAGCGCTGTTTTCGCGAGTTAGCTATCGCTACAAAGCGGTTATATGACTCATCTGAACGTATACCTACCATCATGGCTGCTGGGCGTTTTTCAGAAAACCAATCAGCAAATTCGCGAACAAATTGCTCAAAGGTCATGCCGGATTGATAGAAGGGAAAATAAGACGGATCGGTAATAGCATCTGCGGGAGGTTGACGAACCCACTGTGCATTCGGTTCCCAGCACTGCCATTCGGGTTGATACTGTGAGAGTGAATTTTGTGTTGTTAGCGGTAACGCCACCCAATAAAACGCTTCGATAACATCAGAATAAAGTTCGCGTAACTCCTCTATATGATTGATTGTGCATGAAAATTGTGCCTCCCAGTCGATAAACAAGACGCTGATTTTTTTATGTAACTGGCGTGCAAGCATTGCTGTTAAATGCAGCATTAGCCCGGAATCCTTACCTCCTGATAACGAAACACATATGCGAGGTAAAGTCTCTAGCGTCCAGGATATGCGTTCCTGGGCCGCTTCAAGTACGTTTTGTTTAAGCGGGATTTTGTAAACAGACATATCAAATCCATATGAGATATTACGGGTGATATTCATAATAAATGCTCGTAATAAGATATGCTATTTTGCGTATCGTGCAATCTTTATATATAAATATTCAAATGTTGTATTTGTTACGTAATGACATTTTCTCCATGAATGTATTGTGTAAAAACCTGTTGTATCAAATCACATTCCACTATCCGTTATTTTTTTAATGGTATTAGCGAATCCCTGATTATTAAGTGATGCTCGGTTGTACATTAAAAAAAGCTGTACTTTGGGTAATGCCACATCAATTTTAATCTGTTTAAGATTAAGCGGTGCTGCATAAAAGTCGTAAGCCTCTCGCGGTACCAGACCAATAATATCGGTAGTGGCTATGATATTAGTTATGGAAATTAAAGAGTCACTGTAGAAACCGATTTTACGATTGGTTAAAAAAGAACTCGCTCTTGATTGAAATTCTTTAATGCCTGAGTCATCGGAGAGAAATAATGTAAATTGCTCTTCCAGTATTTGTTCAAGTGTACTGGATTGATTGATCCTTGGGTGATTTCCGCTGCAGATTAACACGTTTTCGATGGTTTTGAATGGGGTGCATATAATTGAGCGATTAGCAATCTGTGACAGCGTGATTATCAGATCAGCTTTTCGGTAAGCCAATAAATCTTCAGCTGTTTCTGCAGACATTAAGATATCCCGATGCTCAATTTCAACGTTCGAATCCTCTCTGAGATATTGAACTAACTTCATCACGCCTGTGGTGGTAATAATTTGCGGACTGTAAATGATAAATTTCTTCTTCAGAGTGGAGTTATTCATTATATTTATTGTCTGCTCCAGACTATTGAGATTATTTTCGAGATGGTGATGCAGGTTTATCCCTGTCACGGTAGGGGTAATTCCCTTTCCGGAGCGGATAAACAGAGGGTCATTAAACTGAGTGCGTAATCTATGTAGCGACTGGCTGACTGCGGATGGCGTAATGTACAGCGTTTCAGCTGCCTTGCTAATACTTAAATGTTGATAGATGCATTCAAAAATAACCAGCAGGTTGAGATCGAATTTTTTGAGGTCGTAAAGGTTAGCCATATATCCATTCCTGTCTTAGCTTTGCTCTGAAATATTCCGTTTCATTATGTCTAAGTTATTAATCATTCTTAGCACATATCCATTTAAATCTTAATGAACAGTTAACTAAAACTAAAGTAGCACAGCCTGTGTTAATTGTACGAGGAAAAAGTGTGATGAGCGATCGATATGAAAATGATAATAATCACTCATCGTATTATCTTTATTCAGTGCCCATAATGATGTTCAATTTTTCCTTATCTGGCAAACCTACTTCCTGTTGCAATGTATTGTCTTTACTCATGTAATAGATTGCCGGTGTCACGTTAGCGCCCAAATCGTCCATTAATTTTTGATTGATATTCAGTGCCTTCAGTTGCTCTGAAGGGGGAGATGCCGGCATGTCCAGTTTCATTTTACCGCTGGAGGCCTCATAGTCGTGCCAGGTCTTAGCCGGATCTTTGGTTGCCAGAATTGCCGCCGCAGTAGCCGGGCTTTCGGGTTTAATCACGCCTACCAGCAGCGTTCGTAACTGAACTTTACCAGATTCAACCCATGGACGCGCTTGCTGCCAGAACTGTTTGCAGTACGGGCAGAAAGGGTCGGCAAATACATAGACGACAACCGGAGCCTCTTTTTTGCCGTCCAGGATCCAGTGTGCTTTTTCCATACGCTGCCACATTTCGCGTCCTGCAGGTGCATAGATTTCTTTTTCTATCAGCTCATTACTGAGGTTTTCGCCTTTTTCGTTATACATATAGCCGGAGATAGCATGTTTTCCGTCTGGTGTGACATAGATAGTCACGCCCATGTCCTGGTATTTTCCCAGGTAGCCTTTCATTCCACCCGGCGCGTCAAACGGCTTCAGGATTGTAATGCCTTGTTTCTCAATCGCTTTAACGGCGTCCGGGAGGTCTTCGGCGTGTACGACGGCAGGTAACAGGGCTAAGAGTAATGTACGTTTGAACATTGATTTTCCTTATAAAATCAGAAGGAAAGGGGGCTGAGTTGTAAAACCTATCACAGCCATAGGTAAGACCGACAGTCTGTCGATTGCCCTTTCGTTCGCTGGGTGATGTAATCCCAATCGCTGTTACAACCTTTGTTAAGGTAATGTAGAGCGCAACACTTAGCCAGCACTGCTGGCACTGAAGTTATCTGCGGGTAACTCGGGTAATGGGGCTCCCTGCAAAGGGGGCCTTTTTTACTTTTGGCTTAGAGTTATCAAAATGGGTTGAGTCGGTTGTTAGTTAACGCTTATTGATTTGATAAAGGAAACGCATTAGCCCTGAGAAGAGATTTTCGTTAACTTATCCCTCAACGAAAACACGGAGGAAGTACAGATGTCTTTGATTAATACAAAAATTAAACCTTTCAAAAACCAGGCGTTCAAAAACGGTGAGTTCATCGAAGTAACCGAGAAAGATACCGAAGGTCGTTGGAGTGTCTTCTTCTTCTACCCGGCTGACTTTACTTTCGTTTGCCCGACCGAACTGGGTGACGTTGCAGACCATTATGAAGAACTGCAGAAGCTGGGCGTAGACGTTTACTCTGTTTCTACCGACACCCACTTTACTCACAAAGCATGGCACAGCAGCTCTGAAACCATCGCCAAAATCAAATATGCGATGATCGGTGACCCGACTGGCGCCCTGACCCGTAACTTTGACAACATGCGTGAAGATGAAGGTCTGGCTGACCGCGCAACTTTCGTTGTTGACCCGCAGGGCATCATTCAGGCAATCGAAGTTACCGCTGAAGGTATCGGCCGTGATGCGTCTGACCTGCTGCGTAAAATTAAAGCAGCTCAGTACGTTGCTTCTCACCCAGGCGAAGTTTGCCCGGCGAAATGGAAAGAAGGCGAAGCCACATTAGCTCCATCTCTGGACCTGGTTGGTAAGATTTAAGTCGCATAATTTGTAGGCCGGATAAACGCAGTGCATCCGGCATTCCACAGGCGCAAATTTGCGCCTGTTTCATTCCAGCACCATGACGCAAGTTGCATTAATGCAGTCCCGCGAAGTCGGCTTGCATGATGATGTTTTCAGAGAGGGAAGAACAATGCTCGACACAAATATGAAAACCCAGCTCAAGGCTTATCTTGAGAAACTGACCAAACCTGTTGAGCTGATTGCAACGCTGGATGACAGCGCTAAATCGGCAGAAATCAAGGAACTGCTGACTGAAATTGCTGAGCTTTCAGAGAAAGTCACCTTCAAAGAAGACAACACTCTGGCAGTACGTAAGCCCTCGTTCCTGATTACGAATCCGGGCTCCAGCCAGGGGCCGCGTTTTGCCGGTTCCCCATTGGGCCACGAGTTTACCTCACTGGTACTGGCACTGTTGTGGACCGGTGGTCATCCGTCTAAAGAGGCGCAGTCTCTGCTGGAGCAGATCAGCGCCCTCGACGGGGATTTTGAGTTCGAAACCTATTACTCTCTGTCCTGCCATAACTGCCCGGACGTGGTGCAGGCACTGAACCTGATGGCGGTTCTGAATCCGCGTATCAAACATACGGCAATTGATGGCGGCACATTCCAGAATGAGATTACCGATCGTAACGTGATGGGCGTTCCGGCGGTGTATATGAACGGTAAAGAGTTTGGTCAGGGCCGTATGACGCTGACTGAAATCGTGGCAAAAGTGGACACTGGCGCAGAGAAACGTGCAGCAGAAGAGCTAAATAAGCGTGACGCTTACGATGTGCTGATCGTCGGTTCTGGTCCTGCTGGGGCTGCTGCTGCAGTTTATTCTGCGCGTAAAGGTATTCGAACCGGCCTGATGGGCGAACGCTTTGGTGGTCAGGTACTTGATACCGTTGATATCGAAAACTATATCTCGGTGCCGAAAACCGAGGGGCAGAAACTGGCAGGTGCACTGAAAGCACATGTTGATGATTATGATGTTGATGTCATTGATAGCCAGAGCGCCAGCAAACTGGTTCCGGCGGCGACGGAAGGTGGCTTGCATCAGATTGAAACCGCTTCCGGCGCAGTACTGAAAGCGCGCAGTATAATCATTGCGACCGGTGCTAAGTGGCGCAACATGAACGTTCCAGGCGAAGACCAGTATCGCACCAAAGGCGTTACCTATTGCCCACACTGTGACGGCCCGCTGTTTAAAGGTAAACGCGTAGCAGTCATTGGCGGTGGTAACTCTGGCGTTGAAGCGGCTATCGATCTGGCTGGTATTGTTGAGCATGTGACTTTGCTGGAGTTTGCTCCGGAAATGAAGGCTGACCAGGTTCTGCAGAATAAAGTTCGCAGCCTGAAAAATGTCGATATCATTCTGAATGCACAAACAACCGAAGTGAAAGGCGATGGCAGCAAGGTTACCGGTCTGGAATATCGCGATCGCGTCAGTGGCGATGTCCACAATGTCGAATTGTCAGGTATTTTTGTTCAGATTGGCCTGCTGCCGAATACCAACTGGCTGGAAGGCTCCGTTGAACGTAACCGCATGGGTGAAATTATCATCGATGCCAAGTGTGAAACCAGCGTGAAGGGCGTTTTCGCGGCTGGCGACTGCACTACCGTACCGTACAAACAGATTATCATCGCCACCGGCGAGGGCGCGAAAGCATCGCTGAGCTCCTTTGATTATCTGATTCGTACAACTACAGCATAAGAAAAGTAAGACTCACCTGCAAAACCAAAACCGTCAGTTACCCACTGGCGGTTTTTTTATTTTCCCCGCCCCCTATTGTCAATTCTTGAAACAATAAATCTGATAAGACATCGTTTTTAACGTAGCGAATGATTTATTTAATCAAAGAATGATTTAGCCCTTTCGATATTATAACGCCTCTGTTTGTTACATATATTCATTATGTGAATGAGGGGCTTTTCATTCATGGATTTAAATTATGAAGCTCTGACGAAATTTGAGTCGGCAGGGTTGTTGTTACGTGATTTTTTTATTTCTTATGACGGGGGTTCACTTAAGTCTGCTTATATTTCACTGGCTGATGAATCGGGTAATTTCACTGGTCAGGACTGGCTGGATATCGAATACGATTTCAATGCGCTTTTTGTCGGCCCGTTAGCGTTGAAAGCTGCACCCTACGCCTCGGTGTACCTGGAAGACGAGGCGCTTGTGATGGGAAAAGCCACCTTGTGCCACCGGGAGTTCATGGAAAAACTCGGATTGTCTGCAAATCAAGAAAATAGCATGCCAGATGATCATATTTCTTATGTCCTGGAGTTGGCAGTTTTACTGAGTGCCAATGCCAGACAATCTGCTGAATATATGCCGGTATTTAATCAGTATGTAATGGAATATATAGCGAAATGGGTGCCGGATTATATCGATAAAATCAAAATAAATGCACAAACCGCCGCACTACAAAACATAGCGGAAAAATTATCTTATTGGCTTGGTGAATTAATAACGAGAGTATCATATGAGCAATGAACAGGGACTTCTGAACAGACGTTCTTTTTTAAAGGGACTGGCTGCACTTAGTGCTGTAGCCGCCTTACCGGGGGGATTATTGTCATCGCGCTGTGCTTACGCGCAACCGCCAGTTCCATTTAACCCTAAAACTTACACTATTCATCGCAATGCATGCCCACGTAACTGCTACGACACCTGCAGCCTGAAAACCTGGGTGAAAGATGATGTGATCACCTTTGTGGAAGGGGCTACGGAGTCCACATTTACCCACGGGACGCCTTGCGTGAAAGGACTGACTTATCCTCGCCGGGTGTACAGCCCCGATCGCATTAAATATCCAATGGTTCAGGATGGCCGTGGTAGCGGCAAATGGCGTCGGGTTTCCTGGGATGAGGCGATGCAACGGATTGCCAAAAAAATGCTGGAAATCAAAAAGAAAGACGGCTCAATGCTGGGGCTGGCTTTGTCTAAATATTCCGGCAACCTCGGAGTGATGGGGTATGCCGTTGAAGGGATGATGTCTTCTCTGGGGTACACCACGCGCTTCGCCGGTACACCGTGCTGGCCTGCGGGTATTGATGCTCAGAATTACGATATGGGGGATATGTGGTGTAACGATCCGGAAGATTTTGTGAAAGCAAAATACATTATCATCTGGGGGGCAAACCCGGCGTGGTGCTCCATGCACACAATGAAGTATATCTACCAGGCTCGGGAAAAAGGCGCGAAGATTGTCGTTATTGATCCGCTGCTGACGCAAACGGCAGCAAAAGCCGACCTGTACCTGCGTGTTCGCCCTGGTTCAGATGGCGCGCTGGCCCTCGGCATGGCACGGCATCTGGTGGATAAGGGGCTGGTTGATCAGGATTTTGTGAACAACTATTCCCATGGCTACGCGGAATTTGAAGACTACCTGCGTAATAACGTCACTGTTGAGTGGGCGTCAGAAATTTGCGGTCTGTCAGCAGAAGTTATCCGCGAACTGGCGGAGGAGTTTACTGCTGTTAATCCTGCCACCGTGTGGATTGGCTACGGTATGCAGCGGCACGTCAATGGCGGTGCAAACGTGCGAGCGATCGATGCCTTTGTGGCGATGACTGGCAATATCGGTATTGAAGGTGGCGGCGCTCGCTACGGACATTTGCAAACCTGGGGCTACAGTTACCACGGCATGATGCAGAAACCGCCAGAGGGTTCTGTGGGGATGAAAGGTGCTGGTGGCCCGGTGGGTGAGTTTGTCAGCGATAGCGGTGAAAAAAGCGAATACTCTGATCGTGCGTTGAATATCAACCAGACGGCACAGGGCATTCTCGACGCCAGCGAACCACCGGTACGAATGTTATGGGTGGCCTCTAAAAACCCGTTTGCCCAGGATTTCGATCGCAACAAGATGGTTAAAGCGTTCGACAAACTGGAAATGGTGGTTTGCGTCGATCAGTTCTTTAACGAGACTGTTCAGCATGCGGATATTGTATTACCCGTCACCACAACCTTTGAGCAATGGGATGTATCTTCGTCTTATTGGCACTATTGGTTATCCGTCAACCAACCGGCGATTAAACCGTTGTATGAGTGCAAAAGCGACCCGGAAATAGCCGCACTGTTATCTAAAACCATCAATAAACTGGAACCTGGTTCGTGTACCTTCCCGCAAGAGTTTGATGCCAAAAGCTGGCTGGATCAGGAATTCAATGAGGCGATGGGTAAACAATTTGGGATTGCTGGCTGGGACGACCTGCTTGAAGGGCCTCGCAAAGCGAAAATGGTCAGCTCTGCGGCCTGGTATGATCGCAAATTCAAAACGCCATCTGGCAAGTACGAGTTTAAATCTGAGCGCTGTGCGGAAAATGGCCACACTGCCTTGCCTGAATATAAAGCTGGTGCCATGGGAACGCTGCCGTTCCACCTGTTTACACCTCACCTCCAGTACGGATTGCATTCACAGTTCGTAAATCTGGACTGGATGCAGGTTTTCTGGCCTGAACCGTTCGTTTATATCCATCCGTTTGCCGCACAGAAAAAGGGTATTGCTGAAGGCGATCTCGTCAAAGTTTTCAACGAGGCGGGTCACGTTGAGCTGCGCGCCAAAATCACTACCAACGTCCCGGAAGATTTCCTTGTGATGTATGAATCCTGGTTCAATAAGCTTAGTTACAACGTCCAGAACGTGGTTAAGGACACTCCGGCCGATATGGGCAAAATGGCGACCGGTGCGCCAGGTGCGGCCATTCACAGTCAATTTGTTGATATTACTCTGTTGGGAAGTAAAGGAGCCGCAGCATGAGACGCGCGTTTTTAGTCAATAGCGATAAGTGCATCGGCTGCCGTGGCTGCGCGATGGCGTGTAAAAGTTTTAACCAACTGGAGCCGGAGCGGTACTGGCGTTATGTCTATCCGCTGGATAAAGAAATTTATCCGCATGAGGAGCGGGCATTTTACTCGCTGGCCTGCAACCATTGTGAAAACCCGGCCTGTCTTGCAGCCTGCCCGGTAGAGGCATACACCAAACGTGAAGACGGCGTGGTTGTGCATAACCCGGAGCGCTGCATCGGGTGTAAAAACTGTATCCGCAATTGTCCTTACGGCGCTCCGCGCTTTAATGAGGAAACGAAAAAAGCGGAAAAATGCAGTATGTGTTACGAGCGTCTTGATATCGGTATGAATCCGGCGTGTGTGAATGCCTGCCCGGTGGGGGCGCTGACGCTTATTGACCTGGATGCCGACCCCATACCAAATAATGCGGTGCAGTACCCGCCGGGATTCCCGCGTATGCCGCAGCTTAACCCCGGGACGCGTTTCATACTGGCACGTCAACCGAAGCAACCGGAGGGCAAGTAATGGAAAAATACGAACTTCCTCTGGTGGTCTTTACCGTACTCAGCCAGATGTCGGTGGGGATGACGTTAATCCTGACGTTGCGTACGCTGCGTGGAGAACTGGAAAGTAAACGTCTTTATTGGCTGGTCAGCGGACTGTTACTGGCGGTGGCATCCGTTGCGGCGGTATTACACCTCGCGCATCCGGATCGTGCCTACAATGCCCTGATTAACTTACAGCACGCCTGGCTGAGCCGCGAAATTCTCGGCGCAACGTTATACGGCGCGGCGGTCGGCGTAACGTTTTTGGCTAAAGGGCATAAGATCCCGGCTGTACTGGCATCCCTTCTCGGTATGGCGCTGGTGGCGGTGCAGGGCATGACCTATGCCGCGCCAGCGATGGTCGCTATCGCCAATGGTCTGACGATGCTGCTGTTCTTTATCACTGTATGGGTAATGGGTTGTGCGGCGATCCCACTGTTGAATCTCACGCCGGCAGTTGCTGCATTGCGTCAGGGGATCCTGGTCTGCATGGCGGTACTGATTGTCGCGCCGATTATCTGGCTAAGTGGTGGAACAATCATGCAGATGACGGCTCATGCCTGGCTTACATCCCCGCTTTACCTGGCAAGTCTGGTGTGCCTGGCGGTGGCGTTCGTGCTGAGCCGCAATGGTGAACGTAGAGCGAAAACACTCTTTGTACTGCTGTTCATTGGCGTGTTTTTGAGTCGTTTGACCTTCTTTGGTGATACCGTCAGCACCATCGTGAATATTGGTCATTTGTACTGAGGGCCATAAAATATAAACCCCAGCCAGGTAAAATCCTGGCTGGGGTTTTCTGTCTTATCTTAATTCGAATTAACGCACAACCAGTACCGGTAGAGTTGCATGGCGAACCACGCTGGAGGCGTTAGAACCGAGGAGGTGCGTGCTAATTGACGGATTGCGTGAGCCAATGACCACTACATCCGCATTCAGTTCTTCACCCAACTCATTGACGACGTCACGCACGCTGCCAAAGCGGACATGCTGCTTGATCCGCGAAGGATCGATGCTGAAGTGGCCGACCATAGTTTGCAGACGAGTTTCTGCTTCGTGTTGCAGATGCTCTTCAAAACGGCGAACGTCAGCGGCAAAACGGTGCAGGCTTAAGCTGGCTGAACCCGGAAGCACATGCAGCAGGTGGATCACACCTTTATCTTGTGCCAGAAATTCTGCATGGCGAACAGCCTTGTCGCTCAGTTCCATTTCAAATACATCAACAGGCATTATGATTGTGTTGTACATAAGCATTCTCCTTGTCATTACATGAATACATAACAGCATACTATTAAATATGATTCTGTCAGTCACGACACAGATTTATGTTTTGCCAACAGAAGTGCGGGAAACAGCAATAAAGCTAATGCAACGGTGGGAGGAATGAAACCGGAAAGAGGATGCGGATGCATCCCCTGTAAGATAAAGCGGGTGCTTTGATAAGACAGAGTTAGCGCAGGTAGTCGCCCGCAGCTTCAGGCTGGTACTCAAGCGCAATGACTTCAAGGTGAGTTGATGTACCGCCTGGTAGCTCCCAGTGGATAGTGTCGCCAACGCGCAGACCCAGCAGGGCGGCACCAACGGGCGCCATTACCGAAAGCTGAGTATTGCTGTCAGTCATATTGGCCGGATACACCAGAGTACGCACACGGATTTCGCCATCACTTAGATTGCGGAACTTCACACGACTGTTCATGGTCACCACATCGTGCGGCATGGTTTCTGGAGAACACATTTGGGCACGATCCAGCTCGGCGTTTAAAGCGTCGGCAATCGGTAAACCAGCAAACGCAGGTTGCTCCAACAGGCGGTCAATGCGTTCGGCATCGAGGTCGTTAATGATGATAGTTGGTCTGGACATTTATTACTCCATGTCGTCGATACTGCGGGTGCGCAGGTAAATAATCCCAAAAGAAAACCCTCACCGTCAGGCGGCAAGGGTTTAACTTCACCGATGATACTGAGACTTACCCCAGGTTTGAAGTGATTTAGTTCACATTCAGGCGATCAATAACCGACTTTATCAAGTACGAATCGTTTACCGCAGTTACCAGGATGCGGTTGTGACAGGAACGATGTCGCAGAAAGCGGGGCGTTAATCATAGCGGCCTTAAGCGTAAATTGAATTTCCGTCAGATAAGCCGGGTTACCGTGGCAGCTTAATTTCACCGCTTTCACGCTCTCTTTGCCCCATGTTTTGGCAATTGCTGCGTCAAAATCATCGCGACTGACCGTTTTTCCATAGTTGTCCGCAAGAAAGACACCCCATGCGCTGTTCTTTACTTCACTATTCAGACGCACCATCGTACCGAAGTATGCGTCAGGGTCAAAACCAAAGCAGGCCCCGTGTTTGGCGTATTCGTAACGCTCCAGGCAGGATTTACCGCCGGCACCGGGCATCACTGTGCTTAGTTTTGCCGCGCTTTCCGGTGACAGACCGGTTTGTGGTGCGGCACATTTACGACTGGCACGGGCTTCCGGCAGGTTGGGAATAGGGCGAGTTGCGCAGCCAAAACGCATCCACCGACGATTATCCACACCGCGCGCGGCGATTGATTTAGGCAGACCTGGCCACAAGCCGTGAACGGTCAGGAAATCCGCTTTGTTTGCGGTCTCTTTTTGCAGGCGGCATTCGTCGGGTTCCTGACGGTTACGTTCATGTTGACTCTGACAAAACCCAGTCTGCCAGGAGAGTGCCAGCACGTAGCTATTAAAATCGCTGTACTGTTTTGCCTGAAGCTCGTCGGCATGAGCCACTGAAACCGGGAGCACAAGCGCAGCCAGTAAAGAACAATAACGCCATCTTGATGTCATGATGAATTCGGATACTTATATGATTTCTGAATGTCATCTATTTAACCATAAAAAATGCCAGTCAGGTTTAGCTGACTGGCATCATTTTAGCTATGCGTTGAGCGGGGAGATTAGCTCCACATTGCCAGAATCGGCCAACCGACCAGCAGGAGCATAGAGATATAAATTACGCCGAAGATCGCGCCAAGACGCCAGTAGTCTTTTGACTTCACGTAACCGCAGCCGTAGATAATTACGCCAGGGCCGGTTGCATACGGAGTCAGACAACCCATGATACCGATGGACAGAACCAGCAGAATACACAGATGTTCCATCGGCACGCCCGGAATACCTTTACCGACGGCCAGAATAACCGGCAGCATGGTCGCGGTATGCGCAGAAAGGCTGGCAAACAGGTAGTGAGCAAAGTAGAACACCAGCACCAGTACGATGACAGTCGCATTAGGCGAGAAGCCTTCCAGGTGGGTGCTCATGGTATTGGCGAACCAGTCGATAAAGCCAGAACGGGTTAAACCGTTTGCCATCACCACCAGTGTAGCGAGGTTAACCAGCGTGTTCCATGCACTGTTATAGCGGGTGATGTCTTTCCACGGAACAACGTGCAGAGCCAGCATCAGGGAGACTGCCAGCAGACCTACTGCAGTCGCATCAATCAGTTCACCACCGAAGACCCACAACCCTAAGCTGAGCAGAACCAGACCGATCAGGGTCATCTCTTTACGGGTCAGTTTACCCATAGTTTTGAGTTCGTCACCGGCCCATGCGGCAACTTCGGCACTATGCGTTACTTCCGGTTTGTACAGAACGTAGGACAGCCACGGGGCTACGATCAGTAAAATAATCCCGACCGGCAGGAAGCTCAGGAACCACTGCAGCCAGCTGATTTGAATGCCCGCGATTTTGTTAACGAACTCCAGGCCCAACACGTTCGGCGCAGCGCCGGTAACGAACATAGAGGAGCTAAGGCTGGTACTGATAACCATCATCCACATCAGATATCCGCCGATACGGCGAGCGGAAGGATCGTTCGGGAATGATTTAAACAGCGGCGGCAGGTTTTTGATAACCGGGAATACGGTACCACCGGTACGCGCGGTGTTGGACGGTGTAAACGGTGCCAGCAGAATGTCGATAATAACAATCGCATAGCCCAGCGTCAGGGTACGTTTACCCATGAATTTCACCAGGAACAGCGCGATACGACGGCCCAGGCCGGTGACTTCATAACCCAGTGCGAAAATGAAAGCACCAAATACCAGCCACACAGTGGTGCTGGAGAAGCCTGCCAGCCCCCATTTCAGAGCCTGTTTACCGGCGTTGAAGTCCGGGTTAGCCAGCTCTTTGGCATCAAAAAGCAGGTAATTACTGCCGATAACGCAAATTGTGACGGCAATGAAGCTAATCGCCGTTGCCGGGATTGGCTCGAGGATCATACCGACAATCATCGCCACAAACACGGCAAAGTAGTGCCAGGCCTGTGGAGGCATTCCATCTGGGACGGGGATAAGAAACATGACGCCCATTACAATCAATGGAGCGAATAACTTCCATATACTATCTTTTGATAAAGACATGAATGATTCTCCGGAAAGGATCTTTAATTGTGATAATGATGAACTTGCGAAATCTGGGCTAAGAACCAGGTGACAATCAGCAGATCGGCGCAGCCTCCAGGACTGAGATTGCGTTCGATGCACTGTTGGTCGAACTGGTGCAGGTAATAGAGATCGGCGGAGGTACGAATTCCCCCTCGCTGCAATAATTTGGCGGCGTACTGCTGTAGCCAGCGCAGACCTTCAGCGCCACCACGTGAAGCGACATTGGTGTCGCCATTGATAGACATCAGCAGCAATAATGTGTCGAGTAACGCCAGTTCAGGATCGCGACCCTGAGCCAGCAGTGCGCGGTAATGTGGCAGGGCATGCTCAATGACGAGCGGATATCCCGCTTCGGCTTCACCCCGTGCGCCGGTTAATCCCAGTTGCTGATAAAGACGTTGGCCAGCCGTGAGTTGTTGATTGTTATGGCGCAGTTCGCGCTCGGTCAGGCCGCGGCAAAAAGTTGCCGCCGTAGAGCAAATGGTTTCTGCTGTAACAGCCTCACTCCGCTGGTGCAGGCGGCCGATGGCGGCGCACAGCAATCCCAGTGAAAAAATACTGCCTTTATGGGTGTTCACCCCTGCGGTGGCGCGAAACATATCGGCTTCGCAGGCCATGCCTAATGGACGCAGTCCTTTCAGCACATCTTCAGACGCCGACTGAGCACTAAATGCCCCATATTCAACGAAACGCGGCAGCCAGGCCTGAATGGCCTGTGCGCTACGGTGAAAATCCTCCAGCGCCATGTCTTTATGTGCGCCGTTATTAATGCGATCCACCAGACCGGGTTTTGGCGATAAGTTGACTTCAGTCAGCATGGCGCGCCACGCCAGCGTGGCGTAGGCGTCGGGTAAATCTACAGGAAGGACTGCGGTATCAGTCGATGTTGCGGGAATCGGCATCATGTAGCAGTTCCTCCATGCGAATAAGTAAGTCAGAAAGCGCGTGGGTTTTACCCCGCGCGCATTCGGCAGCGCTTTGTCCGCACAGCAGACAGCGGCGGGCAGGGAGCGCGAAGTGACGACGAGACAGTATTTCCCCCTCAGGGGTCAGGACATCGATATCCCATAACCGTCCCAGCGGGTGCGAATGCTCAAGCTCGATAGTGGCGAGCTTGAGGTTGTTGGCCGGTGCTGCAATGGACAATAAGCCTTCCGGCCCACTGGCTGAGACCAGTGCGGTTTGCTCCCTGACAGTCCAGGCTGATTTCTCCGCCAGCGTGAGCAGGGCGGTCATACCGTGGTTAAAGATCTGGCGGGTTAATTCGCTATCTTTAATCGGACCTGGCGCTACCACAGTAAATGAGACCAGCGGCGCACGATGGCGCGCCAGCCAGGCATGCTGCCGGGCTTGTCTCTCATCACGGCTGGTGAGCAGCTCGGGAATAGAAACAGCATGGCGGGTGGCCAGTTCAGGGAGCAGGTGCATGGCTTATTCCTTCACCTGATGCACAACGTCAATCACCGAACCATCGCGATAACGCACAACGGCAATCACGCGGTCGGTGAATTCGATGGCACGAGGTTGACCGGTGAGCTGCAGCGCGCGTTCGCGCAGCCATTCGATGGATACCACTTTCATACCGGCTTCTTTCAGGCGTTCAGCCAGTTCCGGACGAGCAGGGTTAACGGCAATACCGTGGTCAGTGACCAGAATGTCAACACTGGAACCGGGCGTTACGCAGGTCAGTACGTTATCAACCAGCGTCGGGATACGACCACGCACCAGCGGCGCGACGATGATTGAAAGCGCTGCAGCGACGGCGGTATCGCAGTGACCACCGGATGCGCCGCGCAGTACGCCATCAGAGCCGGTCAGCACGTTAACGTTGAAGTTGGTGTCTACTTCCAGGGCGCTCAGTACCACAACGTCCAGACGGTCAACCGATGCACCTTTCGAACCCCAGTTGGCATACTGGTTGGCACTGATTTCGATGTGGTTCGGATTACGCGCCAGGGATTCTGCGGCGTTACGGTCGAAGCTCTGTACGTCAAGCAGTTTGCGGATTAAGCCTTTTTCATGCAGGTCAACGATGGTGGCAGTGATGCCGCCCAGGGCAAAGTCAGCACGGATGTCGCGGCTGCGCATTTTGTCTTCCAGGAAGCGGGTAACGGCCAGTGAAGCCCCGCCGGTTCCCGTCTGCAAGGAAAAGCCTTCGTTGAAGTAACCGGAGTTGGCAATGACGTCCGCCGCGCTACGGGCAATCAGCAGTTCACGCGGGTTGGTGGTCATGCGAGTTGCATCGGCGCCGATTTTGTCAGCATCGCCGACTCTTTCGATCTGTACGATCAGATCGACCTGATCCTGTGCGATGCTGGCCGGATTGTGCGGATAGGTCAGCAGTTGTTCGGTCAGCAGGACAACCTGTTTGGCGTTTTCAGCATCAACACGGGCGTAGCCCAGTGAACCGCAGCACGCTTTACCGGTGTAGCCGTTAGCGTTACCAAACTGATCGCAGGACGGTACGCCAAGGAATGCCACATCAATGCTTAACTCGCCGCTCTGTACCAGATGTACACGACCGCCGTGAGAGTGGACCTGTACGGGTTCAGCCAGCAGACCGCGGGAGATCTCTTCAGCCAGCGGTCCGCGCAGACCGGAAGTATAAATGCGGGTAACTACACCCTGGCGAATATGTTCAACCAGCGGAGCGTGGCAGTCGCTCAGGGAACTGGAAGCCAGTGTCAGATTTTTAAAGCCCATCGCGGCGATGGTATCCATCACCAGGTTGATCGTCAGATCGCCACCGCGGAATGCGTGGTGGAAAGAGATGGTCATCCCATCCTGTAAACCGGAACGACGAATGGCGTCTTCCAGGTTAGCGCACAGCTTTTTGTCACGCGGTTTTTGCGCCTGCAAATCCCGTTTTGCGGTGCTCTGATAAGCGGAAAGTTCGCTTTCTGCATGACGACTCCAGGTCGACACGCGATCCTGTCGTTGAGATTGTTCGATTTTCTGCGTCATTTTTTTGCCTTATTCTTCGCGAATGCCGGAAAGTTCTGCACGGGAGATAACCAGAAGGGCGCGCTCGATTACCGGGCTGTCGACCATCTTGCCGTTCAGGGAAACAACGCCACGGCCTTCGCGGGCAGCAGCTTCAGCGGCTTCTACAACCAGGCGTGCATGAGCCAGTTCTTTGCGCGTTGGCGCATACAGGTTGTGCAGGAGTTCAATCTGACGTGGGTTGATGAGCGACTTACCGTCAAAACCCAACTGTTTAATGTGCGAGGCCTCGTGCAGAAAACCGGCTTCGTTGTTAGCGTCGGAATAGACGGTATCGAAAGCCTGAATGCCCGCAGAGCGCGCGGCTTGCAAAATTGAGCAACGGGCAAACAGCAGTTCGGTACCTTCCGGTGAGCGTTCAGTTCGCAGGTTACGCACGTAGTCTTCTGCACCGAGAGCAATACCGATCAGGCGTTCGGAAGCATGGGCAATTTCCACTGCGCGGGTAATACCTAAAGGCGATTCGATAGCGGCAAGCAGACCGGTGCTGCCTGGCTCGCGACCGCAGGCTTTTTCAATGCGCAGGATTTCGCTTTCGATATCGATAACATCCTGGGCGGTATCGGTTTTCGGCAGACGAACAATGTCAGCGCCGCCGCGAACGACCGCTTCCAGGTCGTTAATACCCCATTCGGAGTCAAGGGCGTTAACACGTACGATAGTTTCAACGTCGTGATACAACGGATGTTGCAAAGCGTGATACACCAGACGACGCGCGGTATCTTTCTCACGTAACGCGACGGAATCTTCAAGGTCGAACATCAGCGCATCGGCTGGATAGATAAACGAGTTGCTGACCATTGCGGCATTGGCGCCCGGCACGAACAGCATACTGCGGCGTGTGCGGGATTTACGTTGTTGCAAAGAAGCGGAAATCACTGGCAATCCTCCCATGGCAGTGCCGGAATACCGCTGGCGCGGGCCAGTAAAGCTTCCAGTCGCGCACGTAAAATGCAGTCCAGTGCGCCTTTATCATCAACATTTAATTGCACGCCGCTTACGTTATAGCGGGACAGTACGTCCAGAATGGTGGTGCGGATGGCATCGCCAAACTGTTTTTCAACGCTACTGTTGACCTGCAGGTCAATATCCTGCGTATCGAGAGGGGCGATGCGTATCATCACATCACCAGACTCAAGAGTGCCTGCGACGGCTGCCTGCTTTATTTTCATTTTTCACCTGTTGCTAATGCGGGGGTATTTTGGCGGACTACCGCGCCCGATGAGGCCCGTTCAACCATGCTTTGCAGATAGTGCAGAGTGGCTTCTGGTACCAGGGAGGCGATAGCCGTGAGATCTTTTTTAACCAGCAGCTTGCGCACCCAGGAGGCGGAAATCGGCATCTCCTGGAAGCACAGCCGCTCAATTTCCACCAGTTCAATCGGTGGGGCGGGGAGCGTTGGGGTCTCCAGCCAGTAACGCATATCGTTGTTGTACTGGGAGGTGACGGTGCAATACGGTTCAGTACCGACGAAGCGGTGCGTGACACCAAGTGCCGGGGCCAGGTATTGGCGGAAGATTTTCAGGTCTATTTCGGTGTAGCAGTGGTTAATAACACTCTGCTCTTTAATGAAGTAGCATGGGAAAGTGGCACGGGAAATGATGTATTCCGATCCGCGATGCACGGTTAAACGCGGAATATCTTTGGTTCCTTTGAGTACCAGGTCCAGCCGATCTTCATAGGGAAAGCGTGAGGTGTCTTCTTTTACTAAAAACAGATGCAGCCAGTCGCACTGCGCGGCTGCCTGCTGGATCAGAAAACGGTGACCGTTGGTGAACGGGTTGGCGTTCATGACGATGCAGCCAATTTTTTGCCCTTCATGGCGCTGTTTGGCCAGCGATTCGGCGTAACGTTTCAGGCGAGTGGTACTGTTTTCCATCAGCACCATAATGCCTGGTACGCTGGTGAGCGTAGAAAAACCACACTGTTTAAACAGCGACTCATACTCGGTTTTGGTATAGATGAAGAGGTGAGTGCAGTGCCGCTCATAGGCGAGATTGATTAGCTCAGTAGCCAGCGTCAGCGCTAAGCCTTCACCGCGTACGGATTCACAGATCGCGACGCATTTAATGATATTTCCAGCGATGCCACCACAGGCAATGAGGCGGTCTTCACGGGTGACGGTGATAAATACTTCAACGGTAGTGTCAACGCTCAAATCATTCTCTTTCAGAAATTGAGCGATAACCGCCATCTTTTTATTTTCTGAGCGTTTAACTTGCGTGAATATATTATTACCTAACATAGTAAAAAGAGCCCCGATGCTATATTTGTTACTGGGTTTCTGTTTTTGTTGCTCTGTTTAGCAACCTGATAACGTTTTTTTTGCAATTGAAGGGAATTGTTTTTTATTACGGAGTATTTCTTTTTTTCCCTGCTGTATACATCGTAAGGAGTATTTTGGAGGCAAATTTTGATTTATTTCACAATAAGTTAGAAGGTTTTAATGTGTTTTATGGTTTTAAGTTTTTTAATTAATTTAATCACCATTCGCGGTGTGGTTTTTATTTGTTTAATTGATTTAAGGTGGGGAATCTGTAACGATCCTGCTTTATTCTTCAACTTGTGAATAGAACATTTTTATTACAAATACAAAATAAGTTGTTGGTTAACGTCGGCAAGGAAAGTTTATGGTAATCCAGAAAAATAAAACACGGTTTTCTTTTTTTCGCAGGCTGGCGTTTCCATTACGTATTTTTCTGCTTATCCTGGTAGTTTCCATTCTTATCATTGCGGCACTGGCAAAATACTTCACCGCCAGCTTTGAAGATTATCTGGCGACGCATGTCCGCGACATGGCGATGAACCAGGCGAAGATCATCGCTTCCAATGACAGCGTTATCGCCGCAGTCAAACACCGCGATTATCAGCGTCTTGCAACCATTGCCGACAAACTGCAAAGTGGAACGGATTTTGACTATGTCGTAATCGGAGACAATCACTCGATTCGTCTTTACCATCCGAACCCGGAAAAGATTGGCTACCCGATGCAGTTCACCAAGCCGGGAGCTTTAGAAAAAGGGGAAAGTTATTTCATTACCGGTAAAGGATCTATCGGGATGGCGATGCGAGCGAAAACCCCCATCTTTGATGAGGATGGCAAGATTATTGGTGTTGTCTCAATAGGATACCTGATTAGCAAAATTGATAGCTGGCGTTCGGATTTCTTATTGCCGATGGCCGGGGTGTTTATTCTGCTGCTACTGTTACTCATGCTGCTCTCCTGGTTTTTTGCTGCACACATCCGCCGTCAGATGCTCGGTATGGAACCCAAGCAAATTGCTCGCGTGGTCCGTCAGCAGGAAGCGCTGTTTAGCTCAGTGTATGAAGGTTTGATTGCCGTTGATCCTGAAGGATTCATCACGGCAATTAATCGCAGTGCGAGAAAAATGCTGGGGCTGTCATCGCCAGGACGGCAATGGCTGGGAAAACCGATTGATGAGGTTGTTCAGCCCGCGGATTTCTTTACTCAGCAGATTGCGGAGAAACGTCAGGATGCGATGGTGAATTTTAATGGGTTGAGCGTTATTGCCAACCGTGAAGCTATCCGCTCTGGTGACGAATTACTTGGGGCGATTATCAGTTTTCGCAGCAAAGATGAAATTGCTACCCTCAATGCGCAATTAACGCAAATTAAACAATACGTTGAGAGCCTGAGAACGCTACGCCATGAACACCTGAACTGGATGTCTACGCTCAACGGCCTGCTGCAGATGAAAGAGTACGATCGGGTGCTGGAGATGGTTCAGGGAGAATCTCAGGCTCAGCAGCAGCTCATCGATAGTTTACGCGGCTCATTTGCCGATCGTCAGGTTGCTGGTTTGCTGTTTGGTAAAGTGCAGCGTGCGCGGGAATTAGGGTTAAAAATGATCATTGTTCCCGGTAGCCAACTACATCAACTCCCTGAGGGGCTGGATAGCACAGAGTTTGCAGCAATTGTTGGTAATCTGCTTGATAATGCATTCGAGGCCAGCTTACGTACCCAGCAAGGGAATAAGGTCATCGAACTCTTTTTGAGCGATGAAGGGGATGAGGTGATCATAGAAGTGGCCGATCAGGGCTGCGGTGTGCCGGAAGCATTGCGTGAAAAAATATTTGAACAGGGTGTGAGTACCCGTACCGATGAACCAGGTGAACATGGCATCGGTTTGTATCTGATTGCAAGTTATGTGAGGCGCTGTGACGGGGTTATTACACTCGAAGATAATGATCCCTGCGGTACTTTATTTTCTCTATTTCTTCCGAAAGTGAAAAAAAACGATGACGGAACCATTAACGCTATTGATCGTTGAGGATGAAACGCTACTGGCGGAAATGCATGCTGAATATATTCGCCATATACCTGGCTTCAGCCAGATATGGCTGGCGGGTAATCTTGAGCAGGCGAGGATGATGATTGAGCGTTTCAAGCCGGGGTTGATTCTTCTGGACAACTATTTACCGGACGGCAAGGGCATCACCTTACTACATGAGCTGACCCAGGCGCGTTATCCTGGCGGTGTGGTGTTTACGACGGCTGCCAGCGATATGGACACAGTTTCAGAGGCCGTGCGTAGCGGGGCTTTTGATTATCTGGTTAAACCGATTGCTTATGAGCGCCTGGGACAGACGCTTACGCGCTATCAGCAGCGCAGACGCATGCTGGCAGGTAACGACAGCGCCAGTCAGCGACAGATTGATGAAATGTTTAATGCCTACGCGCGCGGAGAGCCGAAAGGGGATCTGCCCACGGGTATTGATGCCTTAACGCTGAATGCGGTGTTGAAATTATTTACCGACCCAACGGTACATCATACGGCGGAAACGGTAGCACAGGCATTAACCATCAGTCGCACAACCTCAAGACGTTACCTGGAATATTGTGCCGGCCGCCATTTGATTATTGCGGAGATTATTCACGGTAAGGTAGGAAGGCCGCAGCGTATTTACCACGGTGGCTGATACCGTCATCCCTTAAGCTGCCTCTTTGTTGGCTGCCTTTAGAAACCCCAGTCACATCGTTATCTATGTGACTGGGGATGTCCTCACTAGCTGCCTCAATGCAGCTTAAAAGATTTTGCGTATCAAGGTCGGATATTAACTGGTCGCGTTAACCACCAATTACAGCGGACGTTGCAGGCACCATCACTTCAGTTGCGATAATCACAATCAACAACCCGACCATGACCGGAACAGAAGTCCGTTTTACCACTTCAAACGGTGAAATCTTCGCCATGCCCGCGACAGCCACAACCACGCCAGATACCGGGGAAATTGTGCGTCCAAGGTTTGATGCTTGCAGCATCGGGATGGAGAGGTATGCCGGGTTAATACCGGAAGAGTGTGCCAGTTTAGGGATCATCTCAACGAAGGCATAGAATGGCGCGTTACCGGAGCCGGTGGTCATTGCTGCCAACATGGTCAGAATAACCAGTACCAGCATCAGAATAATACTTGCTGAACCAAACGATGTAGCGATAGAAATCAGACTCTGGATAAAGCCGATAGTGCTGAGACCCTGGGCAAAAACACCGGCCGCGACTAACAGCATAACCACGTTAGCAAAGGCATCCGCCATTCCGCGATAGGCGACTTCCAGACCTGAGAACACCTTCTGGGTATTGAATCCACGCACAAACTCCAGAACCGCAGCGATGAGCATGCAGAGGACCAGAATAGTGATGATGTGCAATTGTGGACCCCATTTGCCATCAAAAATCAGTACGCCAACGATAGGGGTAAACGGCAAAATGGCATAAAAAGACGGAGCAGTTGTGGTGATCTCGGCCACGTCTAACATTTCGTGTGAGATGTTCTCTTTTTTATCCAGATAGCGCTGCCAGAAAAAGTGCGCAATAGCCATACCGATAATGGCGGCGATGGAAATTGGCAATGTTGTTTTAAACGCGAAGTCGATCAGCGGCATTTCTGCTGCTTTTGCTGCCAGAACCACATCCCCTGAGGTTGGAGAAAGAATGATGGCGGCAGGAGATGCACAAATGGCTGCTGCAGCACCGCGGCTGATTCCAACGTTAACCATGACCGGAAATAGCGTCGCCATCAATAATACACCCAGCCCTGTCGCGGAGGAGACTGCCAGTGACATCAGGCAGGCAACAAAATAAGCGGCAATCATCAGAATATAAGGCGAGTTGATATATTGCAGAGGTTTCGAGGCCAGCTTAACGACCATATCGTTCGCGCCAATATGCGTCATATAGGCGGCAAAACCGCATAGCATCATAATCATCATGCCGAGATCGCCACCACGGCTCATCAGCAAAATTTTAATATATTCAACAATGTCTGTCGCTGTATAGCCAGTCGTTGCCGCGCTGGAAGGCAGAACTTTGTGTCCCATCAGGGCGCTGACAATCAGTAAAACCAGACCACCGACAAATAGTACACCGGTCGCCGAATAACCTTTAATGATGTAGCGTGCTACACCCACAATAACCACAACCCCAATAAGGAGTTCAATAAATGTCAACATTGTTTCCCCTGTCGCGTAAACGCCCAGAAAGTAAAAAATAAAAAAGAGCATAAAGTGGAGTCAGAATGTGCCTAATAAACGGTCATCGCTTGCTGATTAAAATCAATAAAGATACGGATTAAACCGATGGCCAAGGCATTTTTCAAACATAGCCGATGAAAAGGGAATATCGCAATAAAAAAAGAGTGAGGTGCAGTTGTTGTACGTTATTTGATGCGTTATTGATATTATTGTGTTAATAAATTGTAGAATTATTTGGAGGGTACTCGTAAAACAAGCAATCCAGGTTAATAAAAGTTACGAGTTACATGCGAAAAGGCTTAGTAAATATATGGATAATAACCATTAAATTATACGCTATAGAATAATCTGATTTTTTAAAATAGTATTTTTTGTTAAGCTGTCATTAAGGTTGAGTTTGCTACAATTAATCTTAAATTTCTGGACGGTAATTAATTTGTGATTGTCGCTAAACGATATTTATTCATTTTTTCATTTCTTTTTATTCAGTTAACTATTATTCCTCAGGCCTATGCGGAAGATAAAGGCTGGTTTGATACTTTTAAAGATAATGTCAGTGAAACCTGGCAGCAGCCGGAACATTATGAGCTGTATGTGCCCGCTATTACCTGGCATGCGCGCTTTGCCTACGATAAAGATAAAACAGATCGCTACAATGAACGTCCCTGGGGGGCTGGATTTGGTCAGTCGCGTTGGGACGATAAAGGCAACTGGCACGGACTTTATATTATGGCCTTTAAGGACTCCTACAATAAGTGGGAGCCGATTGGCGGCTATGGCTGGGAAAAAACCTGGCGACCACTGGTTGATGATAACTTCCATATGGGATTGGGTTTTACGGCGGGCATGACTGCTCGTGATAACTGGAACTACATCCCGGTGCCCGTGTTGCTGCCGCTGGCATCAATCGGTTATGGCCCGGCAACGTTTCAGATGACCTACATTCCAGGAACGTATAACAACGGAAATGTCTACTTTGCCTGGCTACGTTTCCAGTTTTAAGGGGCTACCTGTATTGTCAGTTGGAATATTAAAATCCCTTTAATAACAAAATGATATGAACTTTACCTGAAAAATAACGCGACATTTATCACTTTTTGGCAAGGTTTGACTGGACAAACAGCACCACAATTGTTGTACTGATACCCGACACAGCATTTGTGTCTATTTTTCATGTAAAGGTAATTTTGATGTCTAAGATTAAAGGTAACGTTAAGTGGTTTAATGAGTCCAAAGGATTCGGTTTCATTACTCCGGAAGATGGCAGCAAAGACGTGTTCGTACACTTCTCTGCAATCCAGACCAATGGTTTTAAAACTCTGGCTGAAGGTCAGCGTGTAGAGTTCGAAATCACTAACGGTGCCAAAGGCCCTTCTGCTGCAAACGTAACCGCTCTGTAAGCATACGACAGCAAGAATTCAAAACCCGCTTAATTGCGGGTTTTTTTTGTCTTCAATGTGCGGTGGAGGCGGAAACCAACCAGAATGCCAGTGCCGTCATCGCAAACGACCCCAGCAGATTAATCAGCACATTCACCATCGCCCAGCCAAAGCGTCCATCCTGCAGTAAAAACACCACTTCTGCGGAGAATGTAGAGAATGTTGTCAGCCCTCCACAAAAGCCCGTGGTAATTAGCACTTTCCACATTGGGTCAATGTGGGCCATGCGATTGAACCACGCCAGCCCCATACCAATGATAAACGCGCCAATAAGGTTTGCAGCCAGCGTACCTAAGGGAATGGCTTGATGAAGCGGGTTAAACCGCATACTCAACATCCATCTTGCAACGCTACCTGTACCACCACCTATAAAAACAGCTAATAGAAGTTGTAACACGGCATAATCCTGCTATTTGATTTTATACTCATCATACTTCAGGTCGTTGATGCGTTGACTGCGCACTTTCATCCCAGTCACATAGTTATCAATGCGCCAGGGGACTCGTGCGCTTGCCGCAACCTGAAGTATGTAGAGTATACAGGGCGAATGTAACGCTGAGTCATTATTGTTGATGAGCTTAACAAATTTTTCTGGAGGGAATATGTTCGTTGCAGCAGGGCAATTTGCCGTCGGTCCCTCATGGGAGAAAAATGCAGAAACGTGCGCCTTATTGATGTCACAGGCTGCCAGAGAGGGCGTATCGTTGCTGGTACTGCCTGAAGCACTGCTGGCTCGTGACGATCTTGACCCGGATCTGTCCGTGAAGTCTGCTCAACTATTAGAGGGGGGATTTCTGACGCGGTTGTTACGTGAAAGCGCACAAAACGATATGACAACGATTCTGACCATTCATGTACCTTCATTGCCTGCCCGGGCGTTTAACATGTTAGTTGCTCTACGAAGAGGAAAGGTTGTTGCCCATTATGCGAAATTGCATCTCTACGATGCCTTTTCGATTCAGGAGTCGCGTAATGTGGATGCAGGCGACGCCATAGCGCCGCTGTTGGACGTAGACGGGTTAAAGGTAGGGTTAATGACCTGCTATGACTTACGCTTTCCTGAGCTGGCGTTAGCCCTCGCTTTGCAGGGGGCAGAAATCCTCGTCTTACCTGCGGCATGGGTTAGGGGATCTATGAAAGAACATCATTGGGCTACGCTGCTGGCGGCAAGAGCGCTGGATGCCACCTGCTACTTGATTGCGGCAGGAGAGTGCGGTAATAAGAATATCGGTCAAAGCCGGGTGATCGATCCCTTTGGCGTGACCATTGCTGCCGCTGCAGAGACACCCGCGCTGATTATGACAGAGGTTTCTGCTGAGCGGGTGAGGCAAGTCAGGGCGCAACTTCCGGTGTTACGTAACCGGCGCTTTGCGCCACCGCAATTATTATGACGTTTTTTTAAACAAGGCTTGATTCACCTTGTTACAGATTGCTATTGTGTGCGCGCGTCGAAAGGCCGTTAATATTCTCAGGTTAATATGGCGCTTATGCAGCCTGGTTTAAGTCAAGAAGGTATCTATGGGTGAGATTAGTATTACCAAACTGCTGGTGGTTGCCGCACTGGTCGTTCTGCTGTTTGGTACCAAGAAGTTACGTACACTGGGTGGAGACCTGGGAACGGCAATTAAAGGCTTCAAAAAAGCGATGAACGATGAAAATGCCGATGCGAAGAAAGATGCTGACGGTAGCGTTCAGGCTGAGAAGCTTTCTCATAAAGAGTAATGTCTGGAAGACCATTGCTCTGCATGAAAAAAAACCGGCAATTTGAACTGACCCCATAATATTGGACAGTTTATTTTAAGCGGTTATCTGGGCCTGGATTCGGTATTCTACCGGACTCAGGCCTTTCAGTTTCTGTTTTATTCTTTCATGGTTGTAATAGTGGATATAGTCATCGATAGCCATGCGCAACTCGCTGATATTCTCGTGTTCCGTGAGGTAAAAACACTCAGATTTCAGTGTGCCGAAGAAGCTCTCCATCACTGCATTGTCATGACAGTTCCCCTTCCTTGACATGCTCTGTCTCAGACCCGCCTCCTTAAGCCGGTTCTGATAATGTGCCATCTGATATTGCCAGCCCTGATCTGAGTGGAGCAGCGGGTATTCGTTTTTGCCCAGTACAGATATAGCCTTCGACAGCATGTTATCCACCATCGACAGAAGAGGACGGGGCCCCATCTGGTACGCAACTATTTCTCCGTTATACAGATCCAGAATCGGGGACAGATACAGCTTTTCTCCGCTGATTTTAAATTCCGTGACATCTGTAACCCACTTTTGGTTGGGCTTATCCGCACTGAACTGCCGGTTCAGTACATTACCCACAACTTTCCCATACCGGCCTTTGTAAGAGTTATATTTCTTCCTTCTGATACAACAGGTTAAACCCAGAGCCTTCATTAACCTGTGAACCGTTTTATGGTTCAGTAAGCTTCCTTCCCGGCGGCCAGCCAGCGTGATTCGCCTGTATCCATACCGTCCTTTATGTTTATGGAACAGCGTTAAAATCTGCTGCTTGTCATCAGCATATTTGTCTGGTTTTTTACCGCTGGCCAGTTGCCAGTAGAACGTGCTTCTCGCCAGCCCTGCGGCGTTTAACAAGCGTGCAAGAGAGAACTTCAGCCTTAACTCATTCACGACCTGCGCTTTATCCCGCGTCCTGACGTGCTCCTTTCCCTGAGTAAGGCCTGCAGCTTTTTTAGATATGCCACTTCAGCACGCAGTTGTTCAAGCTCCTCACGTTCATCCGGGTCAAGAGGAGCCTGCAAAGGAGGGACAGGGTGATTCTCAGGGTGTTCTGGCATCGTTTTTTTCCTGCGTCGGCTGTCTGTAAGGGCTTCTAATCCCCCTTCATCATACAGTCGTTCCCACTGACAAACAGTGGAAAAGGCCGGGATAATGAATTTTGCACAGACTTCGCGAACAGACAGGTGGTGTTCACGCATATGCAGGATAACGGACTCTTTAAACGCAGGAGAATAGGTAAAATGCCGGGTTGTAAGCCCGGCTTCGCCATGAAGCTTCCAGGCAGCAGACCACTTACGAACGGCACTGTGATCGATACCAAAACGTTTTGCCGTCGCTTCCTGTCCTTCCTGCCCGGAAAGATAGTGCTGCACAACCTCAAGCTTAAAGCTGAGAGAATACTTGCTCATAAAAAACTGCACCTTACTTCGTTGGGTGTCCAACTTTTTGGGTGCAGTTCA